>NZ_JAHBDJ010000026.1:0-79542 GCF_019956375.1 Pseudomonas sp. GL-R-19
TTGAACGAGTAAAACAGCCGCTCCTGCCCACTCGATAACTGTCCCATCATGCTGCGTGCTTCCCTGCTGGCCAATGCAGAGATTTTGCCGCAGGCCAGACAGGGGAGCTACTTTTTCAACAGAATCGGCCAATAGCTGCCTGCTGGAACCGGCTGAAATCGACCCGAAGCAGTCTTCGCTAACGATTGACCTCATAGGCCTGGACAGCCGTTCGGGCAGGTCCGGCGGCATGATGGGTCAGCCCGAAAAGAAGTACTTGCCTTTGATTTTCCTGGGGTTGACGAAGACGAAGTCTGGAAAGATTTTTCCTCGGACGTACCAAACAAAAGCCAGGATAGCGATACTTATAGCTAATGCGATAGCGGTTGTTGCCGGACTCGATGTAAACCCCGCAAGCGATCTTGGGAATTGGGGAAGCGCAAGGAGTATGTACGCGTTGTAGGCGCCGACGCGATGGTTGTAGAAGCCCCATACCAAAAACAAGGGAATCAAGGTCATTGAAACACCCATAACCCATTTGGCCGTTGGCCCCATCCTGGCGCCGATATCCAATCCCAGAATGAATGCAATCAAAGCCTGGGCGAGCATTATCGTGATGAGAATATTGACTTTGCGATCGTGCTCGTCACAACGAATTGGATCTGCATACGAGGCTATAAAGTAGGCAAGTTGACTGTCTTTTACACCCCGCCCGGAGAGTTGTGAAAACACTTCCGACTTTGCAGTGCCGGCGGCGAGTAGCTCGCGAACTTTTTGCTGAACTTCTTTCTTGCTCAAAGTTGAATGTGAAATGCTTTCTCCTTGCGTCAACTTGACAGATTTCTTAGCAGGAAACACCAGGACAGCTACGGCCCCGATAAAGGCTAGCGTGCCCAAGAAAACGCCGAGGTAAAAACCCCCACCTAGTGAGTAAGTACCTGGCTTCACTCTACCCGGCTTTGCAGGGTCGACAAGAATTTCGATCACTTTTCCTTCCCTGAATGTTGCAACTGATCTTTCGACCGACTCCAGGCTGGTTCTGCAGGGCCGCTGCGATATTTCGAGCGGATAAGTGTATTGCTGTCCGTTCAACTCAAAGGTCACGTTAACCAGAGGGCAATAGGTCATACCCTTACTGCGCATCTCCTCAGAAATGGAGACAGTGGCGACAGTGGCATTCAACTTCTGCCAAGTCTTCGTCTCGTCCACCTCCTTGTACGAGGAAAGAGACACGAGAAGACAGAGCAAGCCAAAGGAAAATAAAACAACGAACAAGGCCGTCCTTAGCAAGAGCAAGAAGGTCTTCATAAGGCTCCTTGGCCAACGTGAAATGGAGGTCAGTTGGGATATGACACCTTGGCAGCAAGTCCCCCTGCGCGCGGTGTAATGATGCACTGAGGTTAGTCCGTAGATACTCAAATGCAATGCAACTTCCCGCGCTTCCGCTCCTGGCCGGTTTCTGCCGGTTCCCAGCGGCAGCTTTGGGTCGCCTTCTGCCGGTCGCGGTAGGCTGAGATCGGCCAATAGCAGGCAGTGACGTATAACCATGAAACCAGTGACGTACCACTCAGTTTCAATAACAGCTCTCAGACCAACAAATCGACGGTCTGCAACATGCGCCGATAAGGCGATTGCGCATGCCCCATCTCCAGGTGAATGGTTTCGATCAGACACTCCAGAAACCGCTCGGCCGCCGGCCGCAGGGGCTGCCCGCTTCGGCTGATGGCGCCCACCGAGGCACTGCCGACCGGCTCGCGCAGAGGCAAGGTGCACAAGCCTTCGCGCTGAGCACATATCTCCACCAGCGGCCAGGGAAAGATGCTTAACATGTCGGTTTCACGCAGCAAGCTCAAGATGATCGAGAGCGAATGGGCGAAATGCACATGCCCCTGCGTCGAAATCGTTCCATCTTGTTGCGAGGCCAGTATCCAGTCAGCCGACGCCAGGTCCTCCATGGTCCTGCTGTTCGACAGCGGGTGTTGCTGACGGGCCACCACCGCACAATCGGCCGTGAACAGCGGCAGATAGGTCAGGTCGGTGCTGGAAAACCGGGTATCGAGCCGTCCGATAAACAGATCGACGCTCGCATCCCGCAGCAGCGGACACGCGACCGATGAAAGCCCCTCATGCAATTCAAGTTGTACCTTTGGAAACAGCTGGCGAAAACGCACGACGGCTTTGGGCATGAGCGTCATCGCCAACCAGGGTGTCACGGCGACCGACAGGCACCCCTCGAGTTCCCCCTTGCAGTCAGGCAATACCTGACGGGCACTGACCATCTGTGCCACCAGCAGGCGTGCCTGAATCAACAACTTTTTGCCGAGCTCGGTAAACACAATCCCTGAGGTATTACGGATCAGCAATTGTGTGGCGGTGTCTGCCTCCAGTTTCTGGATGGCCTTGGTGACCGCTGCCGGCGAAGTGTCGAGCCTTTTTGCAGCGCCGCGGATACTGCCCGCGTCGGCCACCGCCACGAGTGCATTGAGTTGATAGAACTTCATAGTGTCCGCCGGTGTTAACCCTGGGTTGCCTTGTTCACTTTCGATTGCCTGTCAGCTGCTGCCTTGGCCCACTACTCTGGGACCAACACCACCTGGGCTTCGAACCTCACCAAAAGACCGTACCAGAAAAAGCCCAGGCACTTTGATGAAACGCATGATGCCGTAAGCCATCGTCGATTGTGGCCCTTGCGACAGATTGGTTTCTCCTCTTGGTCACCAAGGAAAAACACTGCCAATGACACAGTCCATCACGCTGTTAAAAGAGATTGAGCAGGAAATGCGCGAACTGCGCCACCAGATCCATGCCAATCCTGAACTCGGTTATCAGGAGGTCGAGACGAGTGAGCTGGTAGCCGAACGATTGATCGAATGGGGTTATGACGTGACGCGCGGCTTCGCCGAAACCGCGGTCATCGCCACGCTCAAAAAAGGCACCGGTTCGCGTGTGATCGGCATACGGGCTGACATGGACGCACTGCCTATTCTGGAAAAAACCGGGCTCCCCTATGCCAGCCGGATACCGGGCAAGATGCACGCATGTGGCCATGACGGGCATACGGTCATGCTCCTCGCCGCCGCCTACGCCCTCGCCCATGGCCATCCGTTCGATGGCACCGTCCGCCTGATTTTCCAGCCGGCCGAAGAAGGTCTGGCCGGCGCCCGACGAATGATTCAGGAAGGCGTGCTGCAACAGTTCCCCTGCGATGCAGTGTTCGCTGCACACAACATGCCTGGCTACCCTGTCGGAAAACTCGGGTTCCGGGCCGGCCCCTTCATGGCCTCCGCCGACCAGGTCAATGTCACGATTCACGGAAAAGGCGGTCATGGCGCGATGCCGCATCTGAGCGTCGACCCCGTGGTGGTCTGCGCAAGCATCATCATGGCCTTGCAGACCATCGTCTCGCGCAACATTTCACCTCAGGAAATGAGCGTTATCACCGTCGGGGCCATTAACGCAGGCAAGGCGTCCAACGTGATCCCGGACAGCGCGCACATGCTGATTTCCGTCCGCTCACTGAACAACGCCGTCCGGGACCGCCTGGAGAGCCAGATAAAACACCTCATTCACGCCCAGGCGCAGGCATTCGGCGCGACCGCCGACATCGACTACAGTGCCGATTACCCTTTGCTGGTGAATGACGAAGAAATGACCCGGTTTGCCAGTCAGGTGGCCATCGACTGGCTCGGTGAGGACGAGGTGATGAACGACATTGTGCCCTTCAATGGCAGCGAGGATTTCGCCTACTTCCTGCAGCAATGCCCTGGCAGCTATCTGATCATCGGCAATGGCGACGGTGAAAAGAGCTGCATGGCTCACGACCCTCGCTACGACTTCAATGACGACATCCTGATTCGGGGCGCTGGCTATTGGGTCAAGTTGACTGAGGCCTTCTTGCCACTCAACGCTTGAGCAAAGACCTGCCAAAACGAGAAAACCAATAAAAAACGAGGTCATCATGCAACTACGCAAACTTCAATCCATCACCCTGCTGTTCGGGCTGATCATCACCCCGCTATCGCAGGCAGAACCGGTGATCAAATTCGGCGTCGACCCTAGCTACCCGCCTTTCGAGCAAAAGCAGCCAGATGGCTCATTGAGTGGTTTTGATATCGATCTGGGCAATGCCCTTTGTGCCGAGTTGCGGGTCAAGTGTGTTTGGGTCGAGCAGCCCTTCGACAGCATGATCCCGGCGTTGAAGGCGAAAAAATTCGACGCCATCCTGTCTGCATTCAGCGCCACCGAGCCACGTCGCCAGCAGGTCGATTTCAGCCACAAGATCTACACCGCGCCGTCTTCTCTCGTTGCCAGAAAAGACTCCGGATTGCTGCCGACGGCAGAATCATTGAAGGGCAAGTCGGTCGGGGTGGTTCAAGGTTCGCTGCACGAAAGTTATGCCAAGTCACAATGGGGCCGCCAAGGCGTCAATATCCTTTCCTACCAAACCCAGGACCAGGTGTTTTCAGACCTCATCAACGGACGCCTGGATGCATCGTTCCAGGCCTCGGTACAAGCCGACATCGGATTACTGCAAAAGCCTCAGGGCCAGGGCTTTGCCTTCGCCGGTGAGCCCATCACCGACAAAAGCATCATTGGCGATGGCGTCGCTATCGGTGTCCGAAAAAACGAGCCTGATCTCAGAGAGCAGCTGAACACGGCCATTGCCAGCATTCGCCAATCAGGCCAATACGACCAGATCGCGAAGCAGTACTTCAACTTCGATATTTACGGCGAATGAGGCCATCCCCATGAACGAAATGACACAACGCAGTGAGTCTCGTTTTGCCATCCCCGTCAGCGACGAGACTGTACGTGCCTTTCAAACCGATGGTGCAGTGTGCATCCGTAATGCGTTTACTGCGCAGCAAATCAGCGAACTGACGCTAGGCATCGAGCGCAACCTTGCCCATCCCAGCCCTCGCGCAAAAGTGGCGAGCTGCCCTACGGACCCGGGATGGTTCTTCGAGGACTTTTGTAACTGGCAAGAGAATGCGCACTATCGCGACTTCATCTTCAACTCCGCCATCGCCCCCATCGCGGCCGCCCTGCTGAACAGCCAACAGGTGCGCCTGCACCATGATCACTTGCTGGTGAAAGAGCCCAACACGCGCCAACGCACACCTTGGCACCAGGACCAGCCTTACTACAACATCACGGGTTCGGACACCGTGAGTTTCTGGATTCCAGTTGACCCCGTGCCCAGGGAATCGACCCTCGAATTCATCGCCGGCTCACACAAAGGCCCCTGGTTGATGCCTCGGTCCTTCATGGACAGCCAGGCCAAATGGTTTGCCGAGGGAACACTGGGCGAGCTACCGGATATTGAAAGCCATCGCGAGGACTTTCCCATTCTGGGATGGACGTTGTCGCCGGGGGACATGGTGTGTTTCAACATGTTGACCTTGCATGCCTCTGCTGGCGTGGGCGGGCATAACCGTCGCCGCGCGTTTTCAGTGAGAGTCATAGGCGATGACGTGCGGCATGCGCCGAGACCTTGGGCCACCTCCCCCGACTTTCCTGGGCTTAAAGATGCTCTGGCATCAGATGTACCTATGGAACACGAGCTTTTTCCGACACTTTGGCATCGAGAAAGCAGCTTGTCCGAGTGATACGTTGATGATGCAGGATGGCTCAAAAAAAGGTTCTTCACGCAATTCCGGGGAACACCGATACCTGTAGAAGCTGGCTAACGCTCGACCTCGTTGCTCGGTGGTGCACACGTCCCCCTGTAGGAGCTGCCGAAGGTTCGGGCCGCGTTCGGACGATCTTTTGATCTTGCTTTTGCGATCTGGAGATTGCTGAAGATCAAGATCAAAAGATCGCAGCCTTCGGCAGCTCCTACAGATATTTCGCTATAGGTGTTCCCCCGGGATTGCGTGAAGAACCTCAAAAAAAGCAGATGATGGCCGGTGTAAGCCTGAGGTGTTCACCTTCACGAAAGGCCCGACACCTTTGCTCGCTGGCTGGTAGCCCCTCAATCCTCGGCCTGCGACAAAGGCCTGGCCACCTGCTCCAACGCTCGACGTTCGGCAGCCACCCCCCAAACCGCTTGCACCACCGCCGCCACACACATCAGTGCAGCGCCTGTCAGGTAACCCATCAACAGGCTGCTGCGCTGCTGGGTCTGGATCAGTTGGCCAAACAACGTCGGCCCGATGATGCCGCCCAG
This sequence comes from Pseudomonas sp. GL-R-19, assembly GCF_019956375.1. Taxonomy (NCBI): domain Bacteria; kingdom Pseudomonadati; phylum Pseudomonadota; class Gammaproteobacteria; order Pseudomonadales; family Pseudomonadaceae; genus Pseudomonas; species Pseudomonas sp. GL-R-19. The sequence goes on from NZ_JAHBDJ010000026.1 coordinate 6,149, forward strand.
GCCGGTGCCAAATGCGTAAAACACGGCGATGGCCAAGGCGCGGATTTCCAGTGGGAAGGTTTCCGACACGGTCAGGTAGGCCGAGCTGGCCGCAGCGGACGCGAAAAAAAAGATCACCACCCACGCCGCGGCTTGCTGGGTGACATCCAGCCAACCCTGCTGGAAGGCATAGCCATTGAGCGCCAGCAACAGCCCCGACATCGCGTAGGTGAAGCTGATCATCACCCGTCGGCCGATCACGTCGAACAGGCGCCCCAACAGCAGCGGCCCGCAGAAATTGCCCAGTGCCAAGGGCAATACATACCAACCGACATGCTCGACGGGCACCTGGTAAAAATCGGTGAGCACCAGCGCATAGGTGAAGAAGATCGCGTTGTAAAAGAACGCCTGCGCGGTCAGCAGGGTCAGTCCCACCAGCGCGCGGCGGCGGAATCTGATGAACAGGGTATGGAAGATCTCCCCCAGCGGCGTATGGTCCCGCGCGTGCAGGCGCAGTGGTTTGCCGGTCACGGCCGGCAGTTCATGGCCTTGTTCGCGCAGACGCGCTTCGATGCCTTCGACGATGCCTCGCGCCTCATCGCGCTGACCATGGATCAGCAACCAGCGTGGGCTTTCCGGCAGCCACAGGCGCATCACCAGGATCACCAGGCCCAGCGCTGCACCAATGCCGAAGCACAGGCGCCAGCCCAAATCGCCGCCGACCACATGCGGATCCAGCAATACGATCGCCCCGCCGGCACCAAGCGCTGCGCCTAACCAGAATGTGCCGTTGATGGTCAGGTCGACCCAGCCACGATAGCGTGCCGGGGTGAATTCCTGGATGGTCGAATTGATCGCCGTGTATTCGCCACCGATGCCCATGCCCGTGAGGAAGCGCAACAGCAGGAAGCTTTCCAGGTTGAAGGAGAACGCCGTGGCCGCCGTGGCACCTACATACAGCCATAACGTAACGAAGAACAGCTTGCGCCGCCCCAGGCGATCGGTCAGCCATCCGAACACCAAGGCACCGAGCACTGCGCCAGCGATGTATATGCCGCCGGCCAAGCCAATATCGAAGTTGCTCATGCGCAGGTCGGGGCTGTTTTTCAGCGCGCCGGACACCGAGCCGGCCAGGGTCACTTCCAGGCCGTCGAGCAACCAGGTGATGCCCAGCGCGACCACCAGCAGAGAGTGAAAGCGGCCCCACGGCAAGCGGTCCAGGCGTGCTGGAAGATGGGTTTCGAATATCGCGCCGGGCTCGCGGCTATGCAGCTGTTGGTGGGTCATCGCTACAACATTGGCTTGTGTTCTACCTTGTGAGTTAGGAGTCAGCCCCCGGATCGGGAGTTCAAAATTCCGCTGCCGGGTTGCACACAGTGGTGAACCCCTGGCAACCGAGCAGTGAACTCGCCAACAGCGCCTTCAAACCCATCGGCCTGGCAAAATGATAACCTTGGGCCTGCCCCGCCCCCATTTCGCGCAGCAGGTCCAGCGTCGCTTCATCCTCGACGCCTTCGGCCACCACACTCAGGTCCAGCGATTCGGCCATCCGCACAATCGCCCGGACAATCGCGCGACTGCGGGGACTGGAGGTCAGTTCGAGGATGAACGACTTGTCGATTTTCAATCCGCTGAAACGGTATTGATGCACATAGCTCAGGGATGAAAACCCTGCACCAAAGTCATCGAGTACCACCGACATGCCGTTGTCCGCCAGTTGCTGCATGGTCTGTCGGGCAATCGCCGGCTCGGCGACCAGCGCCCCTTCGGTCAGCTCCAGGCAGATTCGTGACGGCGAGACCCGGTGCTGCGCCAACAGTGTCAGCACCTCACCGGCGAAGTCCGGACGCGTCATGCTGTAGCTGGAGCAGTTGACGTGCACCGGCGGCCAATCGGCGTTCCCGGGTTGTGCGAGGATCGCTGCAATGCTGGTCAGCATGTACAGGTCCAGTCGACCGATCAGGCGCAAACCCTCGACATCCGGCAGGAACTCGCCCGGCGCAATCACCCGGCCGCCCGGCTGATGCCAGCGGATCAGCGCTTCAAGGGCCAACAGTTCACCGGTTTCGACGCTGACGATCGGCTGGAAATACGGCAGCAGCTCGTCAGTACGCTTGAGCGCGTTGCGCAAGGCCCCTTCTCGCTCGACCTGGTCCGAGACTTCACGGCGCACTTGCTGGTTGAACACCGCGTAGCTGTCGCGCCCGGCACTCTTGACCCGATACATCGCCGCATCGGCATCGCGCAGCAAGTCGGCGGGCTCGTGATGGAACTGACTGTCGGCGCTGACGATACCGATACTGCAGGACGAGAAAACTTCATGGCCATTGATGAAAAACGGCAGGTCAAACGCCACCAGGATCCGTTCGGCAATTTCGATCATCACCTCCAGCGGCGCCTCGGGAGCCAGCACCGAAAACTCGTCGCCCCCCAGGCGCGCCAGCATGTCGGTGTCGCGCAGGCAACCACGTAAACGGTGGGCCGCCTGCATCAACAGCAGGTCGCCGAAATGGTGGCCGAGGCTGTCGTTCACCATCTTGAAGCGGTCGAGATCGATGAACATCACCGACAGGTGCCCGCCTTCGCTGCCGAACCGCGACCAGGCCCGATTGAGGCGCTGTTGCAGGTAGGTGCGATTCGCTAATCCGGTCAGCGCATCGTGGGAGTTCTCGTGCTGCAACTTGGCATTGGCGTGATCGAGCTCGCGGGTGCGGCTCTGCACCCGGGCTTCCAGCTGGAGGTTGGCGGCATGGATCGCTTCAGCGGCCGTGCGTCGCGACAACGCTGTGTCGATGTGCCGCGACACGAACGTCAGCAGCTCCTGGTCTCGCTGGGTATAGCTCACCTGCGAGGTATAGCTTTGCACCGCCAGCACGCCTCGCACCACGTCGTCTTCGAACAATGGAATGCCCAGCCAGGAGTAGGAGCGCACAGACTCATGGGCAATTTCGATTTCACCGTGCGCGGACAATCGTTCAGCCTCGCCGGCGTCAATCAGGCAGGGTCGACGCTGACGAATCACGTACTCGGTCAAGCCCCGGCGCCCTCGCCGTGCCGCTGGGCGGGTCGTCTGCCGTTCATCGACGTAATAGGGAAACGTCACTTCACCGGTCGCATTGTCGAACAGGGCAATGTAGAAGTTCTGCGCGAACAGCAGTTCACCGACGATGCCATGCAAGGTCTGGAACAACTCGGCCATGTCGCCAGGCCGGCTCGACAGCTCGGCAATCTGGAACAGCGCGCTCTGCAGATGTTCGGCGCGCTCTCGGTCTGCCACTTCCTGCCTCAAAGCGTCGTTGAGTGCCGAAAGCTCCAGGGTGCGACGCATCACCGTTTCTTCCAGGTCCTCCCGGTGCAGAATCCGGTCCAGTGCCATGGCCACGTGACGGGCTACCACCAGAAACAGCGCGCGGTCTTCGGCGCTGTAGATGCGAGAAACGTCGTAGACCTGCATTGCCAGCATGCCAAACACGTCATCCGAGGCATTTTTCAACGGTGCCCCCATCCAGAACTCGGGACGATCACCCACGCAATAAAAACGTTTTTCGGCCTGCGCCGCGAGAATGCCGGCAGAGTCAATCAGCAACGGCTGGCCAGAGGTCAGCACCTGACCGGTCAACGACAGATGCGCAGGGTCAAGGTATTCGTAGTTCTCGGCTTCCAGGGCATCAGCGTCGATGATGTCGACGTAATACGGGTAGTCGATCTTGCCAGTGCGCGGGTTATACAGCGCGAGATAGAAATTCTCGGCGTCGATCAGGCTGGCCAAAAGCCGGTGAACCCCGACCAGAAACACTGACCGGTCACGGGTCGAACTGGCCAGATAGGTAATTTCATACAGCACACGCTGCGTGATCTGCGCACGGGCAAGGGTATTGGTCTGGAGCTCAATGCCCAGGCGCTGGGCAAGTTCAGCGAGCGCCGGTTGCGCAGCATCGTCGACTGGCGCGAGTAGCCAACCCAGCACACTTTCGCCTCTACCGGTCGGCCAGCGGTGCAAGTTGGAGGTCAGGCAAAAGGCTTCAAACGCTTCATTCGCGATGCTTGAAGGCCACTGTACCCGTGGGTCGCCCTGGCCAACCCGATGCATCTGTTCACCGGCGCGGTAAAACACCCAGGCGCTGGTATGGGCCCCGTTGCGGGCAGAATCCAGCAATTGTCCGATCGTGTCGCCGCCGCCGGCATTACCCGGGTTCTCTATGGGTTCAAGTGCGGCAACTTCGCACGTGCGCGATTGCCATGGGGAGCCGGTCAATGTACGAAAACTCATCAGCGCTCCCTGAGCCCAAAACTGCCGACACTCACTTACTGATTGCCAGCAATGTGCCGTAAAGCTTCCCGTTTAAAGCTTGTAGCGGTTTTTTTCAATGATTTTATGCAGTTTGGTGCCAGGGGCGACAAATTATCCGCTGCTTGTTGTCTGACGGGGCGGCGTGTGTGGCGGATTCAACCGGACGATGCAACTCACTGGATTCTGTGTAAGTGGGAGGAGCGTGGCCATTATTCGCCTTCGAGACGGGCCTTCGGCTCATTCGTCCCAATATGCGAAGAAACTGTCCTGCCAAGCCAATAACATCGAACCCGGGATACCTACTATAGGAACGGCACCTCTACCTGACAGGCAGGGGACAGTTACCTATACCGGATGCACATATTGCGCACCGCCGCACAAGCACGGACTGGACACAACAATGACAAAAATCGCCGAAATCCAAGACACCCCCTCACCAGCCTCTCCCTCGGCACCGGCCATCATCCGGTCGTCGGTGCGCCAGCATTCGATCAAGGTAGAGCTTTGCACACCCGCCGTCGGTGCCGAGCTCAGCAACGTTAGCCTGGTCGACGCAGCCCAGGATCCAGAATTGATCGCGCAAATCAGGGCCCTGTGGCTCAAGCACAAAGTGTTGTTCTTTCGCGACCAGAACATCACTCCAATGGAGCAACAGCACTTCGCCGCGCAATTCAGCGAACTGGAAGCCCATCCCCTGGCGCCGAGCCATCCGGAGGCGGACAAGTTGCTGATGCTGTACCGCAATCTCGATCCGAGCAAGCCCAAGAGCTATGTCGAAAAGGCCAGCCGCGAAAACCTCTGGCATGCCGATGTCACCTACAAGAAGGCGCCGCCCCGCGGCGCGGTATTGCGCTGCGAACTGGGTCCGGAGACCGGCGGCGACACCCTGTTTTCCAACATGGTGATGGCCTACGAAAAGTTGCCCGAAAGCATCAAGCAACGGATCGATGGCTTGTATGCAAAGCACAGTGCCGAGCAGACCTTTGGCGCCCAGTTGCCACGGGAAGAACGTCACGCGATGGCCCTGAAGACCCCCGGCGCTGAACACCCGGTTGTGCTTATCCATCCTGAGACGGGCGAAAAGGTGTTGTTCGTCAACTCGGCGTTCACTACCCATTTCTCGAATTTCTTCAACTTCGAGGACGTACGTTACGGCCAGGACTTCATGCCCGAGGCTCATCATTTGATGAACTACCTGATCTCCCAAGCCGCCATTCCGGAATATCAGGTACGCCTGAAGTGGCGCACCAACACGGTTGCCATGTGGGACAACCTGCAAGTTCAGCACTACGCGGTAGCTGACTACGGCAATGCGCCGAGAAAAATGCTGCGCGCCACCCTCGTGGGTACCCCGCTCGTCTGATCCAAACGGTTCCCTCCGGGGAAATTCAGGACACCCGACCGACCATCTGAGTCAGCCGGGTAACCCTGGTCGCTCACAATTGTTCGATCTCAAACAAAACAATGGAGATACCTATGCTCTACGAACACGTCGACACCGCCGTCATCGATGGCGAATCCCTGCCGTGGATTCCCTTTACGCCTTATGCCGAAAACGTCCTGCTGAAGTACTACAAGCTTGACCCGATCCGTGGTGAATGGATCGTCATGATGAAGGCGCCGCTGGACATGCAATTGCCCAAGCACCACCACACCGGGACGGTGATGGTCTACACCATCGAAGGCCAGTGGAAATACAAGGAACATGACTGGATCGCCGGCCCCGGCAGCATCGTCTACGAGACGGCCGCGTCGACTCACACCCCTGAAGTCGTCAGCACAGGCAGCGCAGACGGGTATTCGCTCATGCTGGTTCAAGTCACTGGCGATCTGGCGTTCCTGGACGGCAACGACAACATCGTCGCGCTGGAAAACTGGAAGACGGGGTTGCAACGTTATCTAGCTTATTGCGAGCAGCATGACATCGCGCCAAAAGACCTCACGGCATTCAACTGATCCGAGTTCCAGGAAAACGCCCGGCATCCCTCGATTCATGGGGGTGCCGGGAAAGTAACCTGATCGCCAAAATCCAGGGGAGGAAAACAGGCTGTCCCGGTTCGCGGTTTTGACGCGGAGTCTGACAGAGGGCCCTGGCCGCCTGTCCGCTCCCCGATCAAAGACGTACGAACGGAGTGATGTCATGCATGGTTTGATGATGCACAAGCAGCTATTGATCTCCTCGCTCATAGAGCACGCCGACCGCCATCATGGCGATACGCAGATCGTGTCCCGCCGGGTGGAGGGCGATATCCATCGCTACACCTTCCGGGACTGCCACCGTCGCGCGCGCCAGATGGCCAGCGCGCTGACCAGCCTGGGTGTCCAGCCCGCCGACCGGATCGGTACGCTGGCATGGAACGGCTATCGTCACCTGGAGTTGTACTACGGTGTGTCCGGCATGGGTGCCATCGTGCATACCATCAACCCTCGCCTGCATGAAGACCAGGTCGCCTACATCGCCAATCATGCCGAGGATCAGTACATCTTCTTCGACATGACCTTCCTGCCGTTGATCAAGGTCATCGCTGGCCGCTGCAATACGGTCAAGGCGTTTATCGCCATGACCGATCACACCCACATGCCGAAAGACGTCGGCATCGATAATTTGCTTTGTTATGAAGATCTGCTTCAACAGGGATCTGCCGACTACGTCTGGCCGATTCTCGACGAGGATGCCGCCAGTACGCTCTGCTACACATCCGGCACCACGGGCAACCCGAAAGGAGTCTTGTACAGTCATCGCTCATCGCTGCTGCACACCTATGCCGCCGCGCTGCCTGATGCCCTGAACTGTTCGGCGCGCGACGTGATCCTGCCGGTTGTGCCAATGTTTCATGTCAATGCCTGGGGACTTCCGTACATCGCGTGCATGGTCGGGGCCAAGCTGGTGCTTCCCGGACCTGCGCTGGACGGCAAATCGCTGTTCGATTTGCTCGAAGCCGAGCAGGTGACTCTGTCCGCCGGCGTACCTACGGTCTGGCAAGGCCTTCTGGGGCATCTGGAAGAAACAGGCCAGCCTTTCTCCAGCATGAAGCGCACCATCATTGGTGGCGCAGCCTGTCCCACGGCGATGCTGCACAAGTTTCAGGAAATCTACGGCGTAGCGGTATTGCACGTCTGGGGGATGACGGAACTGAGCCCGATCGGAACCATTGGCACCCTGAAGGCCAGGCACCTTGATATGTCCCCGGCAGAGCGCCATGCCGTGCAATCCAAACAAGGCCGGACAGTGTTTGGCGTCGACATGAAGATCGTTGGCGCGGATGGACTGGAATTGCCTTGGGACGGCGCGACATCGGGTGACCTGATGGTGCGTGGCCCCTGGGTGGTACGCGACTATTTCAGAAACGAAGGTGACTGTTCACCGCTGCTCGAGCACGCAGGCCAGACCTGGTTCCCGACCGGCGATGTGGCGACCATCGATGTCGATGGCTTCATGCAGATCACCGACCGCAGCAAGGATGTGATCAAGTCGGGTGGAGAGTGGATTGGCTCCATCGACCTGGAGAACATTGCGATGAGCCATCCGTCAGTCTCTCAGGCGGCATGCGTCGCCGCCAAACACGCGAAATGGGATGAACGCCCTTTGCTGATCATCGTCAGGAAAGCGCAGACAGCCCTGACACGGGAAGAACTGCTGGCCTTTTATGAAGGCAAGATCGCGAAGTGGTGGACGCCGGATGATGTGGTCTTCGTCGACACGATTCCACTGGGCGCTACGGGCAAGGTCCTGAAGAACCGTCTGCGCGAGCAGTTCGGCGATCATCTGCTGGTCAAGGTTGTCGACTGAGCGTAGTGGGGAAACAATTCAGCCCTGTCCATGTGCAATGGCAGGGCTGACGTTGCGGCAGACGCCGGTACCGTGCACCGATGGTATCAAGGGGCTAAGCGTGCCTCTTGCTCACACGCCCTGTCGCTGGACACCAACTGCTCGAGAAACTCCAGAAGCAATTCGTTGACCTGAGCTGGGCTTTCTTCTGCGGCGCTATGGCCCACACCGGGTAGCAGGACCTTTTTACGCAGTGCGGGTAGATAGGCGTCCATCTGGTCGTAGAGGCCACGGATTTCGACCGGTTCCAGGGAGGGGTCGGCAGCGCCACCGATGAATAGGCTCGGCTGGCTTACCTTCGCACCGTCGAGAAACGCGGTAATCTCCCAGTTCCGGTCACGACAGCGGTAGTAATTCAGGGCACCGGTAAACCCCGTGCGCGTGTACTCGGCGATGTAATAATCAAGCGACTGCGGGCTCAACCAGGACGGAAACTCCCCCTTGGGCTCGGTAAAGGCATTGAGAATGGGTTCACCGGCTTCGACGAACAGACGCCAGCGTTCGGCACCGACGGCGCTACCGGAGATCGAGTAATAAACGCTGCTCAAGGTCTTGCGCGGATCACTGGCCAACTCGCGATCCGGCTTGTCGAGCTGCTGGAAATACAGGTGGTGGTAGACCCTTCCTTTCGCCATGGCCTGCAGACCCACGGTTGGTTTGACCTTGCCGCGCGGCGGTACCGGTGTATTGAGCATCACCAGGCCGTGGAACAAATCCGGTCGCAGCATGGCCGCCGCCTGGGCCACCCAGGCGCCCAGGTCATGTCCAATGATTACCGCGGACGTTTCGCCCAGGGCCGCCATCAAACCCACCATGTCGCCGACAGCCTGGCTCATGTCATAGGCTTCGATGGCATCGGGTCGATCGGTTTGGCCAAACCCCCGTTGATCCGGGACGACGACTCGATAGCCGGCCTCGGCCAATGCCACGATCTGGCGGCGCCACATGTACCAAAGGTAAGGAAAACCATGCAGAAGGATGACGAGCGGGCCCTCTCCCTCGTCGATGTAATGCATGCGGATGCCGTTGAGTTCGGCAAAGCAATGGCTGAATACATCAGGATCGTCGGCATCCACCTGCGCCATTGCAGCGAGCGGCTGACCGATACGCATTGAAGTGCGCGTATCCATTATCTACCTCCATTTTATCAGTTGTGGGCCTGAAGGTAGCTCTGACAGGGTGCCCCGCACTAAGCTTCACAGGACACAATCTTGTGAAATTGGGACAGGTCAAAAGCCAGTAGCACTGTTTCTGCCGCCGCCAGCCATGGCCCGCCGGCAGTGTCCCAATATGCTAAGAAGTTATCCCGCCATGCCCATGCCGCCACGCTGGTGCTCCCTAAGATGGGACCGCGCTTCCTGCTCTGCAATGCGCCAGACCAGGTTGAAGATCGCTTGCGTTATCAGTACTTCCACACACGCCGTCTTCTCGCTCAATACATCTTCGATGAAAAAAGAAATGCCGCCATCGGCCGAGGGAGATCCTACTCATGCCCAAGCTTGTTCGCGCCGCCGTCTTGACCAAATACCTGGAAGTCACCCAGGACTTGGGATTCAACCCACGCGACGTCCTGGCAGTTGCCGGCCTGATAAAGGCTCAGCTGCAAGCCCCCGAATACCGCATTCCGATCGACGCCGCCGTGCGCCTGCTGGAAGATTCGGCCTCCGCCAGCGGTTGCCAGACCTTCGGCTTGAGCATGGCCGAGTCGCGCCAGCTTTCGGACCTCGGCGTGGTCAGCCTGTTGCTCAGCCAACAGCGCACTCTGCGCGAAGCCTTGCAGGTGATGGAGCGCTACCGTCATCTGATGAACGATTCCCTGGGAATTTTCGTTGAAGAGGCCGGCAGGACGGTGATCATTCGTGCAGAGATGGTTACCGAATCCCTGCTGCCCATTCGCCAGGCCACGGAGTTGGTCATTGGCGTGCTGTTTCGCCTGTGCTCGACACTGCTCGGCTCCCAGTGGCGCCCCTACAGCGTCAACTTCATGCACCAGCCACCCGACAGTCTGAACCTGCATCGGCGCCTGTTCGGCTGCAATCTGGAGTTCGGCAGCGAGTTCAACGGCATCGTTTGCTCCGACGCCAGTCTCGATATGATCAACCCCAATGCCGACCCGGCCATGGCCCGTTATGCCCAAGACTACATCGACTCTCTACAAGGTGATGAAAGTACTTCGATGCTGTTCGAGGCGCGCAAGGCCATCTACCTGTTGTTGCCCATGGGGCGCGCCACCATCGAGCAAATCGCCCTGTCACAGGGCATGAACGTGCGCACCTTTCAGCGTCGTCTGCAGGACAACGGCTGTGCCTTCAACGACCTGGTCAACGACGTGCGCCGTGACCTGGCGCTGCGTTATCTGGAAAACCCGAACCACTCGTTGAGCCGCATCGCCGACATGTTCGGTTTCTCCATGGCCAGCTCCTTTACCCGCTGGTTCATCAACCAGTTCGGCATGCCACCGGCGGCGTGGCGTAGCGCGCAGAAACAGTCTGGTCTTTGCGCAGTGAGTGCCGCCGCCCCCAAACCTTTCTGAGCCCACGGGTACAAAGGGTTTTCACGCGATCCCTGGAAACACAGAAACACCAACGCCGATTTGCCTGATGATGTTCGTGCAAACAAACACATCTGACAAATCGGCGTTTTTTTTGCGTGGTATGAATACTGCGAATTGATTTTCATGAAAGCCAGCGCGCGTTTCCCGATCATTGGTGATGAACCAAAAAAAACGGCGACTGCTGGTACAGACGCCGCAAAAGCGCGAGGTTGGAACACAATCCCTGTAGGAGCGAGCTTGCTCGCGATGAGGGAGTGTCAGTCGACATCAATGCTGAATGTCAGACCGCTATCGTCGGAACGCCGCCCGGAGCAAGCTCGCTCCCACAGGTTTTGTGTCTGGCTGAGACTAGAGCCCCCAGCGTAGCAACAGCAGCACCAGCACCACCAGGAACACCGTCTCACCGACCATCAGCAGAATCGGCTTGATCCCGACCGCCGCCAACTCCTTGAGTCGGGTCTTCATGCCCAGGGCACTGATGGAAATCACCAGGCACCAGCGCGACAACTCATTGACCCCGCCTTGCACCGCCGGCGCGATCCAGCCAGTGCTGTTGATGCACGCCAGAATCAGAAATCCCACGGCAAACCATGGCAGCAGCGGTGGGCGCTTGCCGGTCGGATCGGCGCCTTGCATGCGGGTGATCATGGCCGCGGTGATGATTACCGGCAGGAGCATGGCAACCCGCATCAGCTTAACCACGGTGGCGGTATCACCGTTCTCGGTCGACATGCCGTAGCCGGCACCGACCACTTGGGCGACGTCGTGGATAGTGGCCCCGAGGAACACCCCAGCCACTTGCGGTGAAAGCGATAACCAGTTGGCAATCATTGGATAGACGATCATCGCCAGGGTCGACAATGCTGACACGCCGATCACCGTGAACAAGGTCGCGCGCTCTTTCCGGGGATGGTTCGGCAACGCCGCCGCCAGCGCCAAGGCTGCCGAAGCGCCGCAGATCGCCGTGGCGCCACCGGTGAGCATGCCGAACAGCCGCGAGAAGCCCAGAAACTTCGCGGCGATCACAGACACGCTGATGGTCACCACCACCAGGATCACCACCAGCGCTATCGGCTTCCAGCCCAGCGCCGCCATTTGCTCCAGGGTGATGCGCATGCCCAGCAGCGCCACGCCAATGCGCAACACCGTGCGGGCGGTGAACTCGACGCCGACTTTGCAGGGGCCGTCGTCGGCGAGAAAATTCAGGGCCATGCCCAACAACAAGGCGAACAGCATGACCGGTGCGCCGTAGTGCTCGGACAAAAACGACGCGGCGGCGGCCACGATCAGGCTGACGATAAATCCCGGTGCCAGTTCGCGCGTGCGACTGTGGATGCGGGTGAGAGCAATGGCACTCATGGCGCGGATTCCTCAGAAAGGGTGGCAATGAACGCCTGGCCGTCGATGATCTCGACCGGGTAGTTATTGACGTTGAGTTGGGTGAAAGTGAGCAGATAGCCGCTCTGTACAGGGCCCCCGGCCTGCGGTTTTTTTTCCGGCAGGCACTGGAGTGCGTCGGGTCATGCCGGTTGCCGCTCGCGATCACTTTCGCTCGCCGGTGAGGCAATCGGCCACGGCTGCTGACTCGATGCTGCAAGAGCGAGGTAACCGACGACTCACAACTTCACCTCTAACGCGGCGCCACCAATGGGGCTGGTGACTCTCTCACCCTGTAGCCGGGCAATATCTTTTTGGTAATGACACTTGGCATAAAAGAACACCGCCGCCGCCGCGAGGCTGACCAGGGGTACCAATTGAAACGCCGCATGCAGGCCGATCAGGTCGGACACCCGACCGGTAAGGAACGGTCCCGGTGCCAGGCCCAGCAGGTTGTTGGCCAGGGTCAGCGTGGCGAACGCCGTGCCGTGCACCGAGTAATGGGTCAGGTTGGCCACCATCGCTCCGCTAGGGCCGGTGGTGCCCGTGGCAATCAGCATGCCCAGGCAGATCAGCAGCAGTTGCACGGGACCTGCCTGTAACGAGAACGCTGCCGACAGCAACAGGCAACTGCCCAGGCAAAACGCGATGGCCAGGCTGACCTTACGCTCCGGCGAATGCCGACACAGCCGATCACTCAACATGCCGCACAGAATCATCCCCACACCGCTACACAACACGATGAGCGCCGCCATACCGCCGGCCTTGTCCGTCGGCATGTCGTAGTAGCGGTTGAGGTAGCTGGGAATCCACACCATGACCGTTCCGCCGACGAACAACTGCAAACCGCTGGCGATGTAAGTCGCCACCACCGAACGGCTGGACCAGAGCGTGCGCAGCGGACGCTTGACCACGGCAGCCGTCTTGTTCGCGATCTGCGCGGCACGCTGTGGAGCAATCCGTGCTTCCTTGACGATGAGCGGATAGAACACGGCAAGCACCAGACCAAACAATGCCATGCCGGCGAACGACCAGCGCCAGCCCAGCTTGGCGGCAATCGCGCCGCCCAGGGCCATGCCCAGCACAGCGCCGAACAAGCCGCCGGCCATGAAGGCACTGGCGAGGGTGGCGCGCATGTGTTTAGGAAACACCGAAATCACCACCGCAATGCCCACGCTGCCGTAGGCGGCTTCGCCGACGCCGACCATGAACCGGGCGATAAACATCTGCTGGTAGTCCTGCGCCAGGGCGCAGCCCAGGGTGGCCACGCTCCACAGCAGCGCCATCGATGCCAGGCTCTTGACCCGGCCGAAGCGGTCAGCCATCAACGACAGGGGAAACGTCAGCAGGCCGACCATCAGGGCGACGATGCCACTGAGCAGACCGAGCTGGCCGTCGCTCAGCGACCATTCACTCTTGAGCAGCGGGAACACCGCGTTCAGTACCTGACGCGACATGTAATCGGAAATCAACAGGCCGAACGTCAGCGCGAAGACAATCCAGGCATATTTACGCGCAACGCCGACGCAAACTGCGTCGTCATCGTCTGCGGCGATTGGGTGAAAGGCCATGCAGCCTCCTCAATGTCTTTGTTTTATTGTTGTTATCAAGCGTGTAGCCGCTACGGCTTACGAAAGTGACTGCAATGCCCACACGCGTGAGTATCCTCATGACCAAGGGCCGAGCTGTTGAACCGCAGTAGGTTCCAGCGCGTATCCATTACCTTGCGCTCTCTATTTTCAGAAGCCTGAAGGTAGCTCTGACGGCGCATCCTGCACTAAGCTTCGCAGGACACAATCTTGCGAAATTGGGACAGGAGGGAAAGCATGTATACCCTGACGCGCAGTGCCAGCCTTACCAACTATGAACAGGTTGCCCGTTCAGTGGGGCTCGATCCTTTTCGTATGCTGCGCATAGCCAGGCTGCCGGCCAGTGCCCTCGACGATCCGAATATCATGATCAGTAGCGATTCGGTCGGGTGGCTGCTGGAGGAGTCAGCCCGATTGTCCGGTCAGGAGGCTTTCGGTCTGCTGCTCGCCGAAAAGAGACACCTTTCCAACTTTGGCATGCTGGCGCTGCTTATCCGCGAAGAGCCAACACTGCGCACCGCCTTGCAATCTTGCTTTCGCTATACGCGACTGCATAACGCCGGTGTGCAATTGTGGCTTGAGGATGTGGGCGATCTGACCCTGCTGCATGTGGGTGTGAACATGCAGGGCCATCATGGCGTCTGGCGCCAGGCGATTGAACAGGCAACCGGAATTATCCTGCGCACGTTGTGCATTCTAAGCGGCTATACCTTCCGGCCTGTAAGGGTCAGTTTTACTCACGAGCCCCCCTCCAGCCTTCAAGTACACCACCGTGTGTTGGGAACCGCGATCGAGTTCTCTCAGGAATTCAATGCCATCGTTTGCCGCTGGCGCGATCTGGATATGGCCATACCTGAGGCGGACCCGGCGCTGCATCGCGAAGTGAAGCGATCGCTGGACATGCAGTTGGCTAACCTGCGCGACGAGCCGACGCAGCGGGTACGTCAGATCGTCAAGATGCTGCTGCCAAGCGGACTGTGTTCTGTCGATGCGGTTGCCCAGCATCTTGGCATGCATCGACGCACCCTTAACCGCCACCTGGCAACTGAGGGTGAGAGTGTCACAACGATCATCAATGCCGTACGCGCTGAACTCGCCGAGGAGTATCTGGCCAACAGCAAACGCCGATTGTATGAGGTCGCCGAACTGCTAGGCTTTTCCTCTGCCGGCGACTTTTCCCGCTGGTTCCGCAGCCAGTTTGGCAAGACACCTTCGGCTTGGGCCGCCTCCTACAGAGAGAGCAAGGCGACACCCGAGCCCCTATCGCCTGAATAAATAGAACGAGAGGTTCGGGTGGCCGACTCACTAGCCTGCTGGCCGGGCACCTTGCCTGAACCTGTCACCTCTTCGACGTATCTGACGTTACCCATTGCGCCGCAACTCACTTGCAGCGTCCCGACACGCCAACAAACTGTCCTGCAATGCACAGGGTGGCGACACCATATGGGCCAACATGGTGCTGGCTTATGACAGCCTGCCAACAGACGTGAAGCAGGAACTCGACAGCCTGATTGCCACAGGTAGTGGGGCTGGATGCGGCTCAACCAGCCCCCCACTTTTCAACGACGTTGAACGTATCAGTCGTCGTTGTCATCGCGATC
The DNA here is from genome assembly GCF_019956375.1 of Pseudomonas sp. GL-R-19. Taxonomy (NCBI): domain Bacteria; kingdom Pseudomonadati; phylum Pseudomonadota; class Gammaproteobacteria; order Pseudomonadales; family Pseudomonadaceae; genus Pseudomonas; species Pseudomonas sp. GL-R-19. The sequence continues at coordinate 21,369 of NZ_JAHBDJ010000026.1, forward strand.
GCGGTAGCGACGGTGATCGCGCTCGTAGTCACGACGATCATAGTCACGGTAATAACCTCGATCATCGTCCCCTCTTTGGTCGTAGCCACGTCGATGATCATGATCGTGATATCGACCGTACCTTTCTCCGTCATCCCAGTGCGGGCCACAGCCTCCCAACAAGACGGCGCTGGAAATGGCCACGATCAAGATTGCTGCGCGATTCATATGAACGTCCTAAACGTCGGAGGTATGGAATGGTTACAACTATGACCATTCAGTAACTCAATGATTCCTCAGGGAAATACAAACAAGTGATGGTCGCTCTCCCATCGAATGCCCGTCGAGACAGCCAGAGCCTGTCATGAATAGCCAAGGGACTGTCGTCAAATGAAAAGCCCCCCTGATGCGGGGGTTATTTAATGGCAGCACTGAAAAAGCCTCTGGCGATCGAGTCGACGTAAGCGACTGCTGCGCCTGAGTCACGAGTTGCCTGGTACGCCAGGCAGGAGAATAACAATATGAAATTCGTGAAGAGCCTTCTGGCTGCCGTACCCCTCATGGCACTGGCCATCGATGCCCAGGCCTATGTATCGAACCAGGAAGCCGCCCGGCTGGGCACCAGCCTGACGTGGGTGGGTGCCGAAAAGGCCGGTAATGCCGATGGCTCCATCCCGCCCTACAACGGTGGCCTGACCACTGCCCCCGCAAGCTTCAAGACCGGCGACAGCATGCGCCCGGACCCCTTTGCCCACGAAAAACCACTGCTGGTGATCAACGGCAAGAACGTCGAGTCGTACAAAGGCATGTTGACCGCCACCACCGTAGCGTTGGCCAGGCGTTACCCCGGTTTTCGCATCGACGTGTATCCGACCCACCGCACTGCATCGCTCCCGCAGGCGGTACTGGACAATAGCCGCAGGAATGCCACTGCCGCCAGGTCCCTCAACGGCGGGATCGCCATCGACAATGTGATGCCCGGCGTGCCGTTCCCGATCCCGCAATCAGGCGCTGAAGCGATGTGGAACTTCCTGCTGCGCTACCAGGGTGTCAACATCCATTCCAAGTACGACTCCTGGAGCGTCGACACGGCGGGCGTACCGAGCCTGGCGGTCACCGGCGAGGCATTCGTCTCCTTCCCGATTTACGAGAACATGTCCAAGCCCTTCAACAGTTCCGACATTTACTATCAGTTGAAACTGTCCTATACCGGACCCGCGCGCCGGGCCGGCGAGTCGATCATGCTCAAGAACGCGACCAACCCGACGCAGTTTCCTGGCCGGGCCTGGCAGTACATGCCTGCCCAGCGCCGCGTCAAACAGATTTCGATCCTGGCCTACGACACACCCAACCCCGGTACCGCCCGGGCACTGGAGTTGTATGACTGGACGCTGGTCGGCAAGCAGGAAATGATCGTGCCCTACAACACCTACAAACTGACCTACGCTCGCGATGCCAAATCGCTGACCACGCCAAACTTCATTGCACCGGACTTCGTACGCTGGGAAAAACACCGGGTCTACGTCGTGGAAGGCAATCTCAAGCCCGGTGCAAACCACATTTACCAGAAGCGCCGCTTTTACCTGGATGAAGACACCTGGGCCGCTGTGGCCTCCGATCAGTACGACACCAGTGGTCAGCTATACCGTGGCTCCTTCGCTTTCTTCAGCCAGAGCTATGACCAACAGGTCCCGGACGCCACCCCTTTCATGACGTACGACCTGTCGAAAGGCACCTATAACATCAATGGCGTGGTGGGCCCTCATGGCGGCATCCGCTACATCGAGCCGCTATCGACGGCGCAGTGGGTGCCAGAGTCCATGGCGGGCACCGGCATTCGCTAGCAACGCCCGGTCATGTATGACCGATAAATCACAAAGCCCCGGTTCGAAAAAAACCAGGGCTTGAGATTTCGGGTGGGTCGAGGCTGAGGGCCTGAGCCTGTTTCGGCGCCTGACCGGCGGGATCTTCCTGCCGGCCGACGATAGTGAAATATCAGTTACCCGCACTCGTCATGGAGACAGGCATCTAGCGCTTCCCCTTCATGCAGACGACGGAAAGATAAGCACCCCAAAGAACACCACACAAGGCAAGTATGAGCTCCGGATTGAAAATGTTCTGATCGGCCGGCGCCACCAGGATTTCGCTATATAGGCACAAGGCGCCCGCGATCAACGCAAGAAAGTATCCGGTCCGGGTTCTGGTCCGGCGCAGCAACAGAACCTTTTTCAGCCCCTCGTCTTTCCATTCTTGAAGGGGTATGCATTGGATCTCCTCCAGCAGCACCACACCCCACAGCAACGCGCACAACCAATAGCCTATCATCATGATTTCCTCCAGTTAGAACATTGATTCAACAGGTAGAACATTAATTCAACATGAATACAGCGCACACTCCGCGCTCAACTTACAAAGATCGATTCCAGAGTCTTTTCTGACTCGTGCAATTTGCTCTCACGCAAATCCATATCCTGAAGCAGGTGAGAGGGTTCGAGCGGCCGCTGCCTGGGGCGGCGATGCAGGACCATGGTCGGGGAGTCCGAGTGGAGCACGCCCGGTCTCGTTGCCAGTGGTCGCATCCCGCTGGACCACTTCAGCGGTGTCGAAGTCATACTCCCAGTGGCCTGCCTCATTCCACTTGTGGAGAAAGTAGGTATAAAACGGCACAAACAGTCCCTGGTCCGGCTCAGCGTATTGCAGCCCGAACACATACTCAGGCTGCTCCTTCATTTCACGACCGCTATGGCAATGCTGGACCCAGGCAAGGTCGTCGAGGACGACAACCTTCCAGAACGGGTCGTGGTCATAGAACTTCAACGAAACTTTCTTGCCGCTTCTGCGGCACTCGTTCAGGAACGCAATGCTGGCGGCAAGCTCCTGTTGAAAGGTCGAGGTCGTAATGTTTTCCGCAAGTGAGTCGACTCGCTTGCGCGCCGCTACGCCAAGTGGATTAAGCAACATGACGCGGATTTCATACGCCGTCGTGAAGACCTCCTTCAACATGCTATTGGGGGCAATCAGGGTTTCGTACCCCGTGAGCGAAAGGATGGAGGCGTCACGCGCCGCCGGTAATGAGCGAACCAGATTCCGTTCCTGAAGGGTCGAAAGCCATCCCTTGCGCGGATGCCTGGTGAAGAGCAGCGAAGCCATCTTTGCGCTTGTCAGGCGATGACCGTTGTCCCATGCGCGTTTGCACAGATAGAACAGAACCATCAAGGTCGAGGCCAGCACGATTTCTGTCGCGAGCAGCAGATTCGCGTTCAACTCCACGCGTGGCCACCATACATAGAGGATGTACCGCGCGGCATCCGGCGTGGCAAACGCCATGGCCATAGCGAGCAAGGTGATGACGCCATGTGACATGACCTGCCGCAGCACGGCTAGAAAGTCGTGTTCTTTACTGATTGGTTCCATGGGGTACTGCTCCCATTTGGTGATGATTGCCAGCAGGAAAAATCTTCTGGTAACAGGTACTTGGCTAAACGCTCCAACATGCGGCCCATGATGGCCAGTTCATGGTTCTTGTCGTAGAACGCGTAGGCACCCGCTTTTGTGAAGTACTTCCAATGTGCCGGAGCTGCGCAATCGCTGACCACGATGACTTTTGTCAGCGGATACTCGGCTGCGACCACACGCAATACTTCCATGCCCTGACCGTCGCCGAGGTTGATGTCCAGCAAGACGACATCGGGCGGTTCACGCCGGATGGCGACGATGGCGGCCGTTGCGCGGTGGAACACCCCGGCAAGTGACAGGCCAGCGATCCTTGGCGACACCGTGCGCCACAGCGCGGGCACGGCGTTCGAATCCTCAACGACAAACAGACGCAAAGGGCCTGAATATCTGGCTGGCATCAGTGCAGTCAATGGTTCTGTGCTGGTGACCTGCATGATTTCACCTCTCTTTTTTGACATAGCTGTACAAGACGCTGACGAAGACAACTTCATTCAGCGGACTAAATCTTGCGTGGGGGTAACTATGCTCAAGTAGAACGAAACCGACTATCGACGTTAGCTGGACTTCTTTGTGGAGATATCGGCCAAGAGCTTGTAGTGATTCCACTACAAGCAGGCTGGATCGGGTGACGGGGCGCTCTAACTCAACAGGCCGTTTTCGAGCGCATAGCGGGCCAGTTTCGCGTTGCTGTCCATCCCTGTTTTTTCCAGGATGCGTGCCCGGTACGTCGTGACGGTACTCGGACTCAAGTGCAATATCTCAGCGATGCGGACAATTCGCTCGCCTGAAGCGAGGAGCTTCAGGACTTCAAGCTCCCGGTCGGATAGCGCTTCGTGGGGTGCCCCGTCGCCTCTGCCGATAGCATTGACCAGTTTTTCTGCCAGCTCAGGACTGACGTGCTTGCCGCCTGAGGCCACCTTGCGGACTGCCGCCACCAGGGTGGCTGCGGAAATATCCTTGGTGAGGTATCCCGCTGCGCCGTGCTTGATTGCGCGTAATGCATAGGCCTCGACCGAATGCATGCTCAACATCAGAATCGCGAGCTTGGGCTTCTCTGCACGCATGAGCTTGAGGAGTTGGAGGCCGGTTTTATCGGGCAACTGAATATCTACCAGCGCCACGTCGAAATCCTGCTCCCGGACCAGGCGCATGGCGTCTTGTGCCGTCTCTGCTTCGCCCGTTACGTCGATCTCGCCGGCAGTCTCCAGCATGCGTCGCACGCCGTTACGCACGATACTGTGATCATCTACCAGCAAGACTCTGATTTTTCGGTCAGTCATCTGTATTTTCCATTCGCACCCGCATGGCCCTGGCCGTATCGTGTCTCGATGTACAGATGATGTTGAACCCGCCGGCACAGTGGCGCGCGTTCATGCATTCTCACACTAATCCTGTGGCCAGTGGCCGGCAAGCCATGGAACCTGCTTCAGGGGTTGACGTTAGCAGGCAGGTAGCGCAGTTGCACTTTTGCCTGCGCCGTTTGCGCTCACTTCTGCGGACTGCGGGTGCAGTCGGCCGCAATGGCCTGTTCCCGGCCAATTTCCTCAGGCTGCGGGGCATTGCGCCAACCTTGCTAATATTTCGTAATCCAATGCTCAGTTTTCAGCATGGTCAATACTGCAATGCCGGCTCCTGCGTAACGCCTTGCGCGTGTCATCCATTTTGACTGGACATAGACATGGCCACAGTAACGACACCCATCGAAGTATTCGACATGAAGACGTTGCTGACAGCGCTGAAGGCGTTGCGCAATGGTGACTTCACCAAGCGTATGCCTGATGACTGGACCGGCATGCCGGGCAAGATCGCCGACACGCTCAACGAGATCATCGACATGGCAGCCGATACTGCCACCGAATTCGAACGCGTGGCGCGACTGATCGGCAAGCAGGGCAAGGTCGATGAGCGTATCGAATTGCCGATGATGAAAGGCTCATGGCAAAAGATCGTCAACTCGAGCAATGCGCTCACCAGCGACCTCATCAGTCCGATGAACGAGATGATTCGTGTTATCGGTTCGGTTGCCGAGGGTAATCTGAGCCAGCAGGTTCCACCGGTACTCGACGGCCTGAAACTGCGGGGCCAGTTCCTCAAATCCGCCGGGATCGTCAACACCATGGTGACTCGACTGGGCTCCTTCGCTTCCGAGGTGACCCGTGTTGCGCGCGAAGTCGGCACTGAAGGGATTCTCGGTGGGCAGGCCAATGTCAAAGGGTTGTCCGGCACCTGGAAAGATCTGACCGACTCCGTCAACGACATGGCTGCCAATCTGACCACCCAGATGCGCAACATCGCTTACGTGACGACCGCGGTGGCCAAAGGCGATCTGGGCAAGACGATTACCGTCGAAGTCAGGGGTGAGATTCTCGAGCTGAAAAACACCATCAACACGATGGTCGGCCAGCTCTCGAGCTTCGCTGCGGAGGTGACCCGCGTGGCGCTGGAAGTCGGTACCGAAGGCAAGTTGGGCGGTCAGGCAGAAGTGCGCGGCGTATCAGGCACCTGGCGCGACCTGACCGAATCGGTCAACGGCATGGCGGCCAACCTGACCACCCAGGTACGCAACCTCGCACAAGTGACGACCGCGGTGGCACGCGGCGACCTCGGCAAGAAAATTACCGTTGAAGCCAAGGGCGAAATTCTCGAACTGAAAAACACGATCAACACGATGGTCGACCAGCTCTCCAGCTTCGCCTCGGAGGTGACACGCGTCGCGCTGGAAGTCGGTACCGAAGGCAAACTGGGCGGACAGGCGGAAGTGACCGGTGTGTCCGGTACCTGGAAGGACCTGACCAATTCGGTCAACGGCATGGCGGCCAACCTGACCACCCAGGTGCGCAACATCGCCGACGTGACGACGGCGGTGGCCAACGGCGACCTGTCGCGCAAGATCACAGCCGAAGCGAAAGGTGAAATTCTCCAACTCAAGGAAACCATCAACACCATGGTGGACCAGCTCTCGACCTTTGCCGACGAAGTGACGCGCATGGCACGCGAAGTGGGAACTGACGGCAAACTTGGTGGTCAGGCCAAGGTGACGGGTGTCGGTGGGACCTGGAAAGATTTGACCGACTCGGTCAACAGCATGGCGGCCAACCTGACCAATCAGGTGCGCAACATCGCCGACGTGACGACAGCGGTGGCCAAAGGTGACCTGGGACGCAAGATTACCGTGGAAGCCAAGGGTGAAATCATGGAGCTGAAGAACACCATCAACACCATGGTGGACCAGCTCAATAGCTTTGCCGCCGAAGTGACGCGGGTGGCGCGCGAAGTCGGCACCGAGGGAAAGCTCGGGGGACAGGCGCAGGTGCAAGGCGTGTCCGGCACCTGGAAGGATTTGACCGAAAACGTGAACTTCATGGCAGCCAACCTGACCAGCCAGGTGCGCGGCATCGCGAAAGTGGTGACCGCTGTAGCCAACGGCGACATGAAAAAGAAACTGACACTGGAGGCCAAGGGCGAGATCGCCGAACTGGCCGACACCATCAACGGTATGACCGATACGCTGGCGCTGTTCTCCGATCAGGTGACCTCAGTGGCGCGTGAAGTGGGCGTCGAAGGCAAGCTGGGCGGCCAGGCCAACGTGCCGGGTGCTGCCGGCACCTGGCGCGATCTGACCGACAACGTGAACGGTCTGGCGGCCAACCTGACCAATCAGGTGCGCGCAATTGCCGATGTGGCGACTGCCGTGACCAAGGGCGATCTGACGCGTTACGTGGAGGTGGAAGCAAAGGGTGAAGTGGCGGAATTGAAGGACAACGTCAACGAAATGATCCGCAACCTGCGGGAAACCACGCGGCAAAACGCGGAACAGGATTGGCTCAAGAGCAATCTCGCGAAGTTTAACCGTCTGCTGCAGGGCCAGCGCGATCTGGCGGCAGTCTCCAAGATGGTGCTGTCTGAACTGGCTCCGCTGATCAACGCCCAGCACGGTGTGTTCTACATGATGAACGAGAGCCCGCCCGATCCTGCGAAACTCAAACTGATGTCCGCTTATGCGTACAAGGGCAACATCAATGTGAACGATGAATGGCGGCTCGGCGAGGGCCTGGTCGGCCAATGCGCCTACGAGAAGCGGCGCATCCTGCTGACCGATGTCCCCGGAGATTACGTCGCGATTTCATCGGGACTGGGTGCGGCCGCCCCGCTCAATATCATCGTGTTGCCGATCCTGTTCGAGAACAAGGTCAAGGCCGTCGTCGAAATGGCTTCGTTCACGCGCTACAGCATCATTCATCAAACCTTCCTCGATCAGCTTGCTGAATCGATTGGTATCGTGCTCAACACGATCGAAGCCAATATGCGTACCGAAGAACTGCTCAAGCAGTCGCAATCGCTGGCGCAGGAGCTGCAAAGGCAACAAGAAGAATTGAGACAGACCAACGAGGAACTGGAGGACAAGGCCGGACTGCTGGAGGAGCAGAAAGCCGAAGTGGAACGCAAGAACCGCGAAGTCGAAATCACCAAGCTGTCGCTGGAGGAGAAGGCGGAGCAACTGATGCTGACCTCCAAGTACAAGTCCGAATTCCTTTCCAGTATGTCCCATGAGCTCAGAACGCCATTGAACAGCTTGCTGATCCTGGCCCGGCAGCTCAGCGACAACGCGCAGCACAATCTCACGCCCAGGCAGGTCGAATATGCCAAGACCATCCGTAGCGCGGGCAAAGACCTGCTGGAGCTGATCGACGAGATCCTCTATCTGTCCAAGATCGAGTCGGGTACGGTCACACTGGATCTGAAAGAAGCGCTGTTCGCCGATCTGCACGACCAGATCGAACGCACCTTCCGGCCGGTCGCCGAAAGCCGAGGCCTGGACTTCACGATTGAACTGGCCCCTACCCTGCCCCCCTGCATCCGGACCGATGAAAAGCGCCTGCTGCAGGTGGTCAAGAACCTGCTGTCCAACGCTTTCAAGTTCACTGAACAAGGCAGTGTCAAGATCAGCATCGAACCCGCTGTGTCCGGGTGGAGCGTGGATCTCGGCGAACTCAATAGCGCCGACGCGGTGGTCGCCTTCGTGGTCACCGACACCGGCATTGGCGTATCTGCCGACAAGCAGAAGCTCATCTTCGAAGCGTTCCAGCAGGCAGATACCGGAACCTCACGAAAATACGGCGGCACCGGCCTCGGCCTGTCGATAAGCCGCGAGCTCGCACACCGGCTGGGCGGTGAGCTGCGGCTGATCCCCGGTGAGATCGGCAAGGGCAGTACTTTCGCGCTGTACGTGCCCTTGCGTACACAGGATGCCCAGCATCAGACGCTGGACGAATCAGCGACAGAGACGGTGCCAGGCCAAGTCAGGCGCGATCCCGTTTCAGCCCCGTCTGTACAGATACTGGACGACCGCGAGTCTGTCCAACCCGGGGACCAGGTGCTGCTGATGCTCGAGGGCGACGCCCGATTCGCCAGCATTCTGCTCGAGGCCGCGCGCCAGGAGGGGTTCAGGGCCATCGTCACGACCCGTGGCGCGGATGCACTGGAGCTTGTCGAACGCTTCAAACCCGCCGCGATCACACTGGACCCGGGCCTGACCGACATCGATGGTTGGTCGCTACTCGAGCAGTTGAAGCGCAATTTCGCCACGCGTCACATACCGGTCCAGATCATCTCGATCGCTGACGACCATACACGCGGGCTGCGCTATGGCGCTTTCGACTATCTGCTCAAACCGGTCACAGCCGACGAGATTCAAAATGCGCTGGTCGGCATCGTGGCATTCGCTCGGCGCAAGACCAGGAATCTGCTGCTCATCGACGGCGACGAAGGGAGCCGCGCCCGTATCCTCGATCTACTCGGCAACACCGACGTGAGGATCGCAACGGCCGGCAGCGGCGCGCAAGCCTTGAAGAAACTGGCAACGAAACGCTACGACTGCATGGCAATCAATCTCAAATTGCCCGACGCATCCGGCATCGGGTTTCTCGAGGCATTGCAGGAAGACCACGCAATGCGTGAATTGCCGATCGTCGTCTACGGTGCAGGGACACTGACCAAGCCGGAGCACGAGCGTTTCAGGGCACTGCTCGGCAAGGGCGTCATCAAGGCAGTTCAATCGCCCGAGCGCATACTCGACGAAACCGCGCTGTTTCTACACCGGGTCGTATCCGCACTGTCGCCGACCCAGCGCAAGATGCTGGAAAAACTCTATGAGGGTTCAGACAGTCTCGAGGGTAAAAATGCCCTGGTGGTCGACGATGACGTGCGCAATATTTTTGCCCTGACCAGCGTGCTCGAGTGCAACAAAATGCTGGTGGCCACGGCCGAAAACGGCCGTACCGCCATAGAACTGCTGCAGCAGCAGCCCGATACCGACATCGTATTGATGGATATCATGATGCCCGAGATGGATGGCTTTGAAACCATGCGCCAGATCCGTACATTCAAAAGGTTTGAAACCCTGCCCATTATTGCGCTGACGGCAAAGGCGATGATGGGTGACCGTGAAAAGTGCCTCGAGGCAGGAGCATCGGACTATGTCAGCAAGCCGGTGGATACCGACCAGCTGCTGTCACTGATGCGCAAATGGCTCTATCGATGACGCTGTACCGCGCTCATTGCGGCCAGCGCAAACCGAAGTGGCATAAATATGCAGGAACCCCCGGCATTCAAAGAGAGAGCCCAGGTGCGGCAACCGCTCCCGCCTGATGGCGTACCAGCATCCGTGTTGCTGGTGGATGACAATCCCGGCAAGCTTACGGCACTCGCCGCGGTGATTGCCGACATGGGCCTCGATGTTGCCACGGCGACCTCCGGGCGCGAGGCGCTGCGCCTGCTATTGCAGCGCGACTTCGCCGTCATTCTGCTCGACGTGAAAATGCCCGTGATGGACGGTTTTGAAACCGCGGCACTCATTCACGGCCGCCCGAAGTCGGCCCACACGCCCATTATCTTCGTCACGGCGGAGGCCGATACGGATTCCGAGCGTTTCCGCGGTTATACGTCCGGCGCAGTGGACTACATCTTCTCGCCGATTGTGGCCGAAGTTCTTCGCGCCAAGATCCTGGTGTTTGTCGACCTGTACTACTTGCAGCGCAAACTGACGATGCAGGCCGAAGAACTGCTGCAATCGAAGCTGCAGCTGCGTGAACTGGCCGCCTATCAGGAGCACATCAAGGAAGAAGAGCGAAAGCGCATCGCACGCGACATCCATGACGAGCTGGGACAGAGTCTGCTGGCATTGCGAATTGACGTATCCATGTTGCAGGCGCGCACCAGTACCCGGCACCCCAAGCTCAACGAAAAGGTCAGCGACGCCCTGAATCACCTCGATACAGCCATCCGCAGTGTCCGCAGCATCATCAATGATCTTCGACCGCCCGTACTCGATCTGGGACTACAGGCAGCGATCGAGTGGCAACTTGAAGAGTTCCGGCAGCGCAGCGTGATCGATTGCACGATGTCGGTGAAAGACGAGAGTTTGCGTTGCGATCTGAATGAAAAATCCGCCACGACTCTGTTCCGCATCGTGCAGGAATCGCTATCGAATATTGCCCGGCACGCGCAAGCGACACAGGTGCATATCGAACTCTACAGGGAGGGTCGCCGGCTTTACCTGCTGATCAAAGACAATGGCGTCGGCATGACGGATCGCAAAAAATCGAACTCGTTCGGGTTGGTGGGGATGAAGGAACGCATCAGCATGCTCGGCGGCGAATTCACGATCGACAGCGCACCGGACAAAGGAACGAGATTGAGGATATCGCTGCCACTCGACTGACGTGGCCATTTCTCTTAGCCCAGACACTGCGCATAATCGCACCCATTATTGGGGGATATTCCCCGTCATCGGGGGTATTCATCCTGGCTGCTCCTACCTGCCTGAAGCCAGCAGACAAGGGGTACGCGGCGTAGAGCCATTAGTCACCTTCTTTCACTTTTGGCGGAAAATTTGCATCATCCTTATCCCGGTTCGAAATCAAACATTTCGCCAGCCGGGCCAGGAGCAGTGGCTCAATGCCCATGTATTGCCGCGCGTTCCGAGGAATCGTCAGAGGTGTTTGCGATGAAACTGGATGCCGGAAGGCTGAAAACTAGTCCATTGTCCAAAACCAGGCTGGCGTTAAGTATCTCTGCTGCCGTGATCATCCTCGGGCTGGGCTTGTCCCGGACCCAGGCAGTCCCCCTCGACAACACCGATCCACCGCCTCCTACCGACCCATCGGCGTTCACCAACCCGCCCGCCGACCCCGATGCCGCATTGCGGGACTTGCTCAAGCTGCCTCCCGCAAACGTCGGGGCCTTCGACTTGCCCAATGGAGTAGTCGGTAACGGCAGGACCCCCTTTGTCGACAATGTGCTGCCCCCCGACCTGCAACCCAGCTTCAATATCCCCACTAACGGTAATGCCAGCCCGGTGTTCGGGGTTCAACCGTTCACCCAGAAGCTTGAACTTTTCGAGGAATTCGGCTCGAACAAACTGGATGCGACCGACCCGCCATCCCCCGTTCCGTTTCCGGTTCCGACGCTGGGCCCCGCACCAGCGCAAGATCCATTGAACGTGGCGCGTAGCGGCCCGTCACCGGATGCGCTGGATGCCTTTCTCAGGCAGCCGGCATTGACGCCCTTCCCGACCGAGTTCTCCAATGTACTGGACCGCAACCCCTGGAAGGCGCAGATCGAGCTGTTCCTCAATCGCCGGGTCGATTCGCCCGCAGAAGGCCGGCCACCGGGAAAAGGCTGGTCGCACCAGCGTTTCAACGAGTTTTTCCCGCGCGACGCCTTCAAGACGGTGCAAGCCGGCGCGCACGTCAACAGCGGCTTTCGTGATCGCATGCAACGGCATAACTACGCCGTAGGGGAGTTTGCCCCAGGCGGGCTCTATCACAACACCAGCGGCAACCCGGCCAACGAGGGCACCACCAAGGGCATTCAAGTGCAGTTTCACCCCAACTTCCCTGTCCAGGACCACAATGCGTTGTGGACATTCGACGGCACCTTTCCGCCCAAACTGCTTTTAGTACGCTATGGCCAAGCGATGCTGATGCGTCATTACGATGCCTTGCCCATTGACCCGTCGGCCAACCGGGGCTTTGGCCTGCACACCCTCACCACCCATGAACACAACGGCCACACGCCCGCGGAAAGCGACGGCTTTACCAACGCGTTCTTCTTCCCGGGCCAGTACTACGACTATCGCTGGCCGATCCAGTTGGCCGGTTACGACACCATCAACACCACTGCCGAGGACCCACGGGCCGCGTTCCCTTGCGACCCCGGTGAAACCCTGTTCGTCAACGATGCCGCTCCGGGCCTCAAGACCTGTAACAACGGCACCATCAAGATCCGTGGCGACTGGCGTGAAACCATGAGCAGCCACTGGTTCCACGACCACATGCTCGATTTCACCGCGCAGAACGTCTACAAGGGCAATGCGACGATGATGAACTACTACAGCGCCGTGGACCGTGGCAACGAGTCGGTCGACGACGGGGTCAACCTGCGCTTGCCCAGCGGTTCGGCGCTGGGCTGGGGTAACCGCGACTATGACGTCAACCTGACGATCGCCGACAAGGCCTGGGACCAGACCGGCCAGTTGTGGTTCAACCCCTTCAACACCGACGGTTTTCTCGGTGACCAGATGCTGACCAACTGGGTGTACAAGCCCTTCCTGGACGTACGTGCCCGCCGCTACCGTTTCCGCATTCTCAACGGATCGGTTTCTCGCTACTTCAAGCTGGCGATGGTGCGCCAGGTCAATGGTAATGCTGGCGAGTTTCCTGGCCCGAACGGCTCCGGGGTCTCATACAACCGGGTGCCGTTCCACCTGATTGCCAACGACGGCAATATCATGGAGCACGCGGTACCGTTCGATGGCAGCCTGGACCTCGATGGCGACGGCGACACACAGGACCACAATGGCATTCTGCCGATGCAGGCCATTGCCGAACGCTATGACATCATCGTCGACTTCGCGAAAAACGGCATCAGCCCGGGCGACAGGATTTTCTTCGTCAACATCGAGGAGCATGAAAACGGCAGGCGTCCGAATCGTGACATTCCATTGGCCGATGTCCTCTCCGAAAGGTACCTGCCCGTGGTCAGGCAAACCAGCCACGGACCACAGTGGGTCAACGGTGACCCGGGCGTAGGCCTGTTCCTGCAACTGAACGTCCAGCCTTACACCGGCCAGGATGTCAGCATGAATCCGGTCGACTTCGAGCCCGCCAAGCCTGGCAAACCCGAGGGCAAGGTCATGATCCCCCTGCCCTTGCACCCTGATGACCCTGCCGATATCGCCCGGCTTGCCCAGGCGCGGCACCGCACCTTCATCTTTGGCCGCTCCAACGGCACGGATTTCAAGCCCTGGACGATCAAGACCGATGGCGGCGAAGGCTTCGGCATGGACCCGCGCCGGATTTCAGCCGCGCCACAACTGGCCACTGGCCCGACACCGGCAGGGTTCAAGGGCGAAGGCACGCTGGAAGTCTGGAATGTCAAGAACGGGGGCAATGGATGGAGTCACCCGGTGCATGTGCACTTCGAGGAAGGGGTCATTCTCAGTCGAGGTGGCAAACCACCACCAGAATGGGAAAAATGGGCGCGCAAGGATATCTACCGTGTAGGCGGCGATTCCGAGAGCCTCGACAATGTCGAAATGGCCATACACATCCGTGAGTTTGCCGGTACCTACATGGAGCACTGCCACAACACACAGCATGAGGACACGGCGATGTTGCTGCGCTGGGACTCTGAACACCCGGGTCAGTTCCAGTTGATGCCCACCCCCTTGCCCAGTTGGGACGGCGTGAAATTCGTGAACTCGGTTGCGTTACCGACATTCCGTACCGGAGATGGCGTCGGGCCACAGGTCGAGGTCAACAGAAACCCGTAAATAGCAACGGCAACGGAGGCAAAGGCTAGCGTCGTCTATAAACGGCTGTTTATGTCGTCAGCAAATGCACAGGCAACTTGTTTGCTGAAAATTCCCCTGTGGCTATGCCGCGAATTTGCTTTTTTCGAGGGGAAAATGGCAGTGTTTTGACCTGGTTTGTTAACCCGGCCAAAGGCTTTTTTATGGCTGACTCACTTAAAATCCCCGATTTCCTCCATGGAATCTGCAAAAAAAGACGAAAAAAACGCCGGGGCTCTCGTCTGCCTTCCGACTCGCCGCAAACCCGGTAATGGTGCAGGCTGCGCGATAAAAGATGGCAATGTGCAACTAGCCAGGGACACTGCCGTTGGTCAGCGAAATTGATCAAAAAATGAACGGATGCGGTTTTTTCGTTCAGAATGCGCAGCAGGTGGCACGGGCTCTGATCCTCACCTGACCCCAGAAGCGGAAGTTAAACCTCATATGCGCCAAGTGCGGATGAGGTTTTTTATTACCTGAAAATGGAATAATCGAATGACTAAAAGTTCATTCGCCAAACTCGCTTTTATCTTGGCCGCGTAGTGCCACAAGATAATCCAATTGAAACGGCTGAATCATAACTTTCGTCAGCAACGGCAAACTCTAATCAAGCCGTCCTGAAAGTCAGATTGATTCACTGTTTGAACAAAGAGGTAGTCATGGAACTCAGTATTCTTACTTCACCAGTCGGGGAATATTTACGCCTGGGCGTTGTATATTTTCATCTTATCGCGTGCTGTGTGGCAATCGGGCTGGTTTTGACCAGTGACATTGCAATGGTCAAGCAACTCCTGAAGGGAGATGCATCGGGTCATCATGATGACGCGCACATGGACAGTCTTCAAAAAACCGTATCGCTTGCACTTGTCTGGCTCTGGATTACGGGCGTTGCCATTGTCGGGATCGATTATGCAGGCAAGGGGATGGAGTATTTCCTCAATCCAAAATTGCAAGCCAAAATCGGCATAGTCGTGCTGTTGACCATTAACGGCTTCGTGTTGCATCGCGCTGTATTGCCGGCGCTGAAAAAAGCCGGTTCGTTACTGAAACTCTCCTTCAGCCTGCGCATGCTGGCGCTGTTCTCGGGGGCGTTCTCTGGCGTGTCGTGGTTCTATGCCGCCATGCTGGGTGTTGGTCGTCCGCTGGCCTGGAAGTACTCGCTGGTGGAGTTGCTGGCAGCCTATCCGGTGCTCATCGTCGGCGGTTTCGCAATGATGGTACTGCTCACCGTCTGGGCAAAAAACAAAGACGCCGAAGCGCGCCTGGAGCAAGGCACCTGGACTCCAGGAAACGCCGCCCTGGCTGGCTGGTGAATCCAGGTTGAACAAGGACGTTCAGCGCTAGCCCATGAATTCTGCTTTAACTGTTAAAAAATCTCACTTGAGGATACCCAAATGAAATCCATGAAAGTTCTCTTCGTAGTCGCCGCTCTGACCGCTTCTTCTCTGGCGATGGCCACCGGTGGCGGTGATCGGACCGTCGCACGCATGGAGTCGGCCCGGACAGTCTCGATGAAAGCCTTCCAGGTTGCCCAGAAACAGAAGGCTGAAGCCGCTGTCACTCAAAGCAAGACCAAGGCAGCCGATCGCACCAACAGCTGATCTGTTGTGTCGAGTCCAGAGTCCAAGCAGCCCGTCTCCACGGGCTGCTTCGTTTACAGGCCGTCGTGGCACGCGTTATCAGCTTTCATCTCCAATAAATTGCTTCATCGGTAAACGCCCCTCGCGCCAATTCAACGTTGCGTCTCTACGATCCTGAGCCAAGGCCAGCGAACCTGATAACTGTTCGCCTTCTGGTCGAACAAGTCTGGTCTCGGATTCTTTGGATTGATTCTAAGTAGCCCTTGCTCAGTATCGGCCAGGCCGTTGGGTGCATAGACCTCGCCCGTTTCAATATCCAGACCCATGCAGGTACCGGCAATCAGGTAGCGGTCGATCCCGTCTCTGGCCGACTGCAGCTGAGGATAATCCCCGCCAAACCGCTGGCTGTACCACAGGTGAACGCGAGCCTGATTCTTGAACTCAACGTTCACATCGAGGTGGTCGAACAGATGCCGAGCGGATTGGATGACCTCATTCTCGGCTTCCCACGACAGATCATCATCGAAGTAAAAGACGTCGTAATCCTTCACTCCCCACGCTGGCGGTCGCTGTGACTGATGATTCCACACGGCCTGGAACAGGCAACCGGCGGTGAGCATGCACTGGTTCAAACCGAGCTTGGGCAAGCGATCGGCAAGTTCTGCGTTTACTGGATTGGTCATTGCGATCCTGACCAGGCTTTCGACAGTCAATGTCATCATCCCTTCTCAATCGATCAAGTCCTGGCGACCGACAATACCGCCAACGCTTTACAAATACGCGAAATACACCGCCCTTTTTTTCTCACCCTCGGCCAATCTGGCGCGAATCATGCCTCATTCAACGGCATGAAGTCGGTAGCGACTATGTGGATGACACTTTTGAAGTGAGCCGCCTCAGTGCCTGCCCCGATAATCGATAGCTTACTGACGAACGGTCGAGGTCAAGCATGACGAGCGCAACGATGGAACAAGTCAGCCCAAGAACGCTGAGAAGAGTGATTGTGGCTGCCGGCATCGGCAATTTCGTCGAGTGGTTCGACTTCGCCGTCTACGGCTTTCTGGCCACGACCATCGCCCAGCAATTTTTCCCCAGTGGCGATGCCAGTGCCGCGCTGCTCAAGACCTTTGCGGTATTCGCCGTGGCCTTTGCGTTTCGGCCCCTTGGCGGGATTTTCTTCGGCATGCTGGGCGACAGGATCGGCCGCAAGCGAACCCTGGCGATGACCATTCTGCTGATGGCCGGGGCGACGACCTTGATCGGTCTGCTGCCCACATATGCGGCGATCGGAGTCATGGCGCCGATTCTTCTGTCCCTGATCCGTTGCGCCCAGGGCTTTTCCGCCGGGGGTGAATACGCCGGTGCCTGTGCCTACCTGATGGAGCATGCACCGAGTGATAAACGTGCCTGGTACGGCAGCTTCATTCCGGTGTCGACATTTTCCGCCTTCGCCGCGGCAGCCGTGGTGGCCTACGCACTCGAGGCGTCATTGTCGGCCGAAGCAATGGGCAGTTGGGGCTGGCGCCTGCCGTTCCTGATTGCCGCGCCCCTGGGCCTGGTGGGTCTTTACCTGCGCTGGAAGCTCGATGAGACTCCGGCATTCCAGGCAGTGACCGAGGAACATGCAGTCGCACACTCCCCCCTCAAGGAAACCTTGCGCAACCATGGTGCGGCTATCTGTTGTCTGGGCGCTTTTGTGTCACTCACGGCACTGTCGTTTTATATGTTCACCACCTATTTCGCGACTTACTTGCAAGTCGCTGGTGGCCTGAGTCGCGCCACAGCGTTGCTGGTGTCGCTGATTGCATTGCTGTTCGCTGCAGCGATCTGCCCGCTGGCCGGGCTGTATTCGGACCGGGTCGGGCGTCGGGTTACGGTGATGACGACTTGCGCGCTGTTGATTGTGGTCGTGTACCCATCGTTCCTGATGGCCAGCTCCGGCTCGTTCGCAGCGTCCATCGTCGGCGTCATGCTCCTGGCGATTGGCGCGGTGTTGTGTGGTGTGGTGACGGCGGCCCTGCTCTCGGAAACCTTCCCTACCCGTACTCGCTACACTGCCTCGGCGATCACCTACAACATGGCGTACACCCTTTTCGGCGGCACCGCTCCGCTGGTGGCGACGTGGCTGATCAGCACGACCGGCAGCAACTTGTCGCCAGCGTTCTACCTGATCGCGGTTGCATTGCTCGCGCTGGCGGGTGGGCTGGCATTGCCGGAGACTTCGAGGATTTCCCTGCATGACGTTGCGTCGCAAGAAAAAGCCGAAGGAGTGAGTGCATCCGCCTGAAACACCAAACAAGCCTGTCCTGAGCTATTTCGCCATGGTCTTCGCGGATTGATGCTGCTCATCTGTAGGAGCGAGCCTGCTCGCGAAGGTCGTCAACGATAACGCGTGTTCACTGGATAAACACGGCGCTCTTGAGTCCATCGCTGGCAAGCCAGCTCCTACACTGTAGGAGCCAGCTTGCTCGCGAAGGTCGTCAACGATAACGCGTGCTCACTGGCTAAACACGGCGCTCTTGAGTCCATCGTCGGAACGCCGCCCGGAGCAAGCTCGCTCCTACAGTAGCATTACGTCCGCGGACGGCCCGTTGCCAACGATTCCACTAAGGCAACGCATACACCCTGAACAGTTTTTTCACGGTAGCGTTGGTTCCGCCCAGGTACTGGTCGTAGGCCTTTTCTATAAAGCCCGAGTGATAGGCTTCACTCAGGGCCATATCGACCAGCAGGCGGAAGTCTTCGTCGTTGCGCTCCACGATCATCGCCACCGGCGAGTACTCGAAGATGCGGTCCAGGAGCATCAGGTTCTTTGCCGCGCCCTCCTTGGTGACTTCGTTGCGCAGCAGCATGCGTTCGGAGAAGAAGGCATCGGCCTTGCCCTCGGCGACAAGCTTGACGCCCTCGTCGTTGTTGTCCACGGTCACCAGCGAAGCGATCACGTTGAGCAGGCGCATCTGCTCGCGAATCCAGTCTTCGGTCACGCCCCCCTCCAGGGTCGCGTAGGTTTGGTTGGCCAGACCATTGTTGATGCTGGCACGCCAGGTCGGACCGGTATTGGCGACCTTGCCATTGAGTACATTGAGCAGCGATTCGCGAGCATCGTTGCGCACCACGACCGAGAGGCCGGCGGTGTAGATCGGTATGGAGTAACTGATCATCTTGCGCCGTTCCAGGGTGGGCGGTGTCGGCGTGCAGAGGATATCGACTTTACCCTGGCTCACGGCGTTGACCTCGTCCGAAATCTTGACGGGCTGGTAGCGCACTTGCAGGTCGGGCAGTCCCAGTTCGCTCTTGAGCTTGTCGGCGACTTTCAGGCACAGGTCGATGGCATAACCGCTGGCTTTGTCGCCTTCCTGCTTGCTGAAAGGGGCCAGGTCCGGCAAGTAGCCCAGGGTAAAGGTGTGGCTGCTGCGCACGCGTTCAAGGGTGTTGGCGCCGGCCACGAGCGGCAGCGTCGAGAGTGCGAGGGCAAGCAGCAGTCTGGTGGTTGTGGCAAATGGTACGTTCATGTCCGGTTTCCCCGTATGCAGATGTCTGTGCAGTCCTGGTGGCCACGCCTAAAGATTGCCGGCCCTGGCCTGGTTGGCGGGTGGCGCTTCGGTGAAGCGCTTGGCGAGGAATCCATAGAGCAGGTAGCCGACGGCGAGCACCAGGGTGCCGCCCATCACAGCGTCCTTGCCGCAGGCATACAAGGCGTACAGGGCGTACGTTATTGCAATCAGCAGGACCACTACGTTACGCGAGTGTATGGCCGACGAGACCCCGGCCTTGTGCATGATCACCAGCAGGCCGGTCATTGCCGTTATATAAGGGATCAGGTTGGTGACCGCTGCCAGGCTGACCAGCTTGCTGAACTGTGCGGCGGCGTCGGGCGAGATGGTCGACAGGGCCAAGACGGTCTGCAGCACACCGCAAACGATCATGCCGACGACGGGCGCATTCATCGAGTTGACCTTGCTGAACAGCTTGAGGAACAGGTTCTGGTCAGCCGTCATCTTGGCGGTTTGCGCCAGGGTAAATTGCCAGCCCAGCAGCGAGCCGACACAGGCCATGACCGCCAGCGCCATGACGATATTGCCCACCATCGGGCTGAACATCGTGGCGTAGACCAATGCGAAGGGCGCCGAGGATTTGGCCAGTTCGTCATTGGGAATGATGCCCTGGATGACGGTGGTCGACAGCACATAGACCACGGCGGCACCCAGGGTGCCGAACAGGCAGGCCAACGGCACGTTGCGCTTGGGGTCTTCCACGGCATCGGTGGCCTGGGCCGCCGATTCCATGCCGAGGAAGGCCCACAGGGTCAGGGGAATCGCCTTGCTGATGGCTTCGGAGATCGGCAGGCTGTTGGGGTTCCAGGCGGCGGCCAGCACATCGGGCTTGAACCAGAACCAGCCGATGATGCTCAGGCCTGCTACCGGAATGATCACACCCCACACCGTGAGCGCGCCGATCTTGCCGGTGATGCCCGGTCCTCCGAAGTTGGCGAAGGTGGTCAGCCAGATCAGTGCGATCGTGCCGACGCACAGTGGAATCGCCCCCGTGCCCAGCCAGGGCACGAAGGCCGTCATGTAGCCCACCGCCGAAATGGCCACGGCCACGTTGGCGATGGCCAGGGACAGGAAGTACAGGTACGAGCAGAGGAAAAAACCCGACTTTGCATGGGCCTCTTCGGTGTAGGCGGACAAGCCGCCGGAGCGTGAACAGAAGACGCCACACTGGGCAAAGCAGTAGGCGATGGCCATCGAACCAATCGCCGTGAAAATCCACGATAACAAAGAGACGGCACCCAACTGCGCCATGTTGGTGGGCAACATGATGATGCCCGAGCCCATCATGTTGACCGTTACCAACGTCGTGAGCCCCATCAGGCCCATTTTCTTGCTTGAATCAGCCATCGCAAACTCCTTGCCCTGTTCAGAGAGTTAACCCCTGGGCCCGCTGACCTGACACCTGCCACCGAGTACGAGGGTGATCCTTACTGCTTGATCACATAGCCATACGCCCGCGTGCGACCGCCTTCATGCTGCAGATAAACGCCTTGCAGTTCCGGTGTGAAGCCGGGCAAGCGGTTGATGCCCTCCTCCAGCGCCAGGAAGTACTTGAGCACCGCGCCACCCCAGATCTCCCCGGGCACCACGCACAAGACGCCCGGCGGGTAAGGCAGTGCGCCCTCGGCCGCAATGCGACCGTCCGCGTCCGCCAGCGCCACCAGTTCGACGTTGCCGCGGATGTACTCGATTTGCGCTTGCTGCGGGTTCATGGCCTTTTTCGGGAAGTGCTCCTTGCGGAACATGTCCTTCTGCAACTGCTGCACGTTGTGGCTGCGATACAGGTCGTGCATTTCCTGGCAGAGCCTGCGGATGGTGTAGTCGCGGTAGCGTTCTTCGTACTGCGTATAGATCGCTGGCAGCACCCGGCTCATCGGCGCGTCATCCTGAACGAAGCGTTCGAAGCGGGCGATCTGTGCCGCCAGGTGACTCATCTTTGCCCAGTCTTCGGCCGGGGTGAGCAGGAACAGAATGGAGTTGAGGTCGCATTTTTCCGGAACGATGCCGTTCTCGCGCAGGAAGTTGGCCAGGATGCCGGCGTGAATGCCGAAGTCGGTGTAGCTGCCGTCCACCGGGTCGATGCCCGGCGTGGTGAATAGCAGTTTGCAGGGATCGATGAAGTACTGCTTGTCGGCGTAGCCGGGAAAGGCATGCCAGCGATCTTTCGGATGGAACTCAAAGAAACGGATATCGCTGGCGATAGCGTCGGTCGAATGATCCTGCCATGGGCGCCCGTCGATGGTATCCGGCACGAATGGGCGGACCAGGGTGCAGGCTTCGATGATCAGCTTGCGCGCATTGATGCCGAACTTCACGCAGTCGTCCCACAGGCGCAGACCACTGCGGCCTGAGTGGATTCGGGCGTTGACATCCAGCGAGGCGAACAGCGGGTAGAACGGGCTGGTGGACGCCTGGGCCATGAAGGCGTTGTTGAGCCGGTGATGGTTGCAGTAGCGGGCCTGGCCTTTGATGTGGCGGTCTTTCTTGTGGATTTGCGAGGCCTGGGAGAAACCGGCCTGCTGTTTGTGCACCGATTGCGTGACGAAGATGCCCGGATCGTTCTCGTCCAGATCGAGCAACATGGGCGAGCAATCCTTCATCATCGGAATGAACTGTTCGTAACCGACCCACGCCGAGTCGAACAGGATGTAGTCACACAGTTTGCCGATGCGGTCGACCACTTGCCGGGCGTTGTAAATGGTACCGTCATAGGTGCCCAGTTGAATGATCGCCAGGCGAAACGGCCGTGGCAGTTGCGCCTTGTCCGGGGCGACTTCGGCGATCAGTTGGCGCAGGTAGTCTTCTTCGAAACAGTGGGCGTCGATGCCGCCGATGAAGCCATAAGGGTTGCGCGCGGTTTCCAGGTAGACCGGCGTGGCACCGGCCTGCAGCAAGGCACCCTGGTGGTTGGACTTGTGGTTGTTGCGGTCGAACAGCACCAGGTCGCCGGGGGTCAACAGGGCGTTGGTCACCACCTTGTTCGACGCCGAGGTGCCGTTGAGCACGAAGTAGGTCTTGTCGGCGTTGAACACTTGCGCGGCGTGTTTCTGCGCCAGCAGCGCCGGGCCCTCGTGGATCAGCAGGTCGCCGAGCTTGACGTCGGCGTTGCACATGTCGGCGCGAAACAGCGTCTCGCCGAAGAAGTCGAAAAACTGCCGCCCGGCCGGGTGCTTGCGAAAGAACTGGCCGCCCTGGTGACCGGGGCAGGCGAAGGTCGCGTTGGCCGATTCGGTGTAATGCTTGAGCGCATCGAAGAACGGCGGCAGCAGGCTTTCTTCATAGGCTTTGGCCGCTGTCTCCAGTTGATTGCCGTAGTACTCGGCATTATTGCTGGACAGGTCGAACACACCATTGACCTGCAAAATCACATCCTGCAGTTGTTTGTAGACCTCCAGGGAGCGATTGCTGCGGCCCTGAGAGGCCACCAGGAAGATCGGGATGTCGAAGCCGGTACGCTTGATGGCATCCAGCGCCCCTGCTGCCAAATCATCTTTCGAGAGTACGGCGACGGCGACATCGGTAAAGTCAGTCTGATCGAGCCGGACGACTTCACGGGCATTACGAAAGCAATCTCGTACCGCATCGCTGGCAGCGACTTTCAAGGCGTTCATAACCAGAATCTCTCGGTCTGTTTGACGTTGAAGTTCCTGGGACGACCAACTTCAGAGGCATCATGTCCCGGGGTCAGGAGCGATTGCCCTATTGGGTATAGTTCATTTTTACTATTTGTTACTTCCTGCCGATTTTTTAAGTTGAATTAATCCAAAGGCATTGATCCTCAGCAATCACGCACAGCGCTCGACTGTGAATGAAGCACCCCATCAGTTGCATTCAACCTTTGGGGTGCGGCTCATCCAGCCATCAGGTGCGCCCTGCGGAACCTGTGACGGGCAGGTTCCCGAGCAATTTGAGCCCGGTACTCTTCACGAACGTCTCATAGTCCATCGGCTTCTCGATTCGGGTTTCAGCATTAGGCAGCACGTAGGCCCAGGCACGTTTGGACGATGCGTCGTACACCAGCTTGAACAGTCGGGTCGGCACCCACACCTGGTTGTCGCCGACGGTGGAGTGGCCAGGGTCAAACAGCGGGCCGGTAAAGACAAACACGTTGCCATCAGCGCGCTTGGCAAATTTCCTGACATCAGACTCGATCTTGCTCCAGATCTTGCGGTTGTTGGTCGGGTCTTGCGGCACCATGTTCGACAGCGCAAAGGATTGGGCCATTGCATTGGGGTTCGGTGCATCGGCGGCCGGGGATTGGTGACCACGGTCCACGGCCGGATGCTGGCTGCGGTAGTCGCTCAACTCCGCGCGTCCACCCTTGGGAATACGTGGGTCCGGGTAGAACTGGTTGGTGCGCTCCTCCCCTTTGGCATCCTGCAGCTGGGCCGCATTCAGGCGTTCGACTACTACCAGCGGGGTCTTGCTGGTTTGCGAGTACAGCACCGCGAAGTTGTCGGAACACAGCGCCAGAGGTTTCATGGTTGCAGGCACAGTGGCCGTGTTGATCGGTTTCGCTGACGGGAACAGATCTGCGCAGCCGTCGAACGATGCCTGTTTCTGTTTGCTTGAGTAGAGGTCCAGGGCCGCGTTCTGGCTGATCGAACCCGAGCGGGACGTTTGTTCATGATGCGCGGTGGACGGCTTGAGAATGTCCAGCAGACTGCGGGCTTGCGCCCCGGTCGAGAGCAAAACAAGGGCCGACAGCCCAACTGCAATTTTGCGTAGGTACATGGGTTAAATCTTCGAAAGGAATTGAGGGGTAAATGTACGGCGGGTCCCGATTCACGGAACCGGGTGGAGGGCGTTGCTGATTATGTGGCGGCGAGCATGCTTTCACTGTCCTTGATCAAGTTACCGATGCGGGGCCGGTCGGTTCCGGGCAGCTCGACCGCGGAGGGTCGTGCGGGGGGTATGGACCATGACAAGATACGTTAGTGCCGGACGGCGGTTGGATTCTATTGACCAGTGCTTGTCGAAGATACGGACCGGATGACATATCCAGTACCGCTCGATACCCTTTCGATCCCGAGTGCCTGACAGCAATTCAGGCCAGACTCACTCCATCCAGACGAACCAAAAATGAAATCCTCCGCAGGTTTGCTGTTGTCGGGTATCGAGCTGGACCGTGCCAGCTCCATTCCCTTGTACCGCCAACTGTACTTGCAGATTCGCAAACAGATTCTCGGTGGCAGGATTCAGGGCGGCGTACGTCTGCCGTCCACCCGCACCCTGAGCAAAGAACTGCAGCTGTCGCGAATCAGCATTCTCAATGCGTTCGATCAACTGATTGCCGAAGGTTTTCTGACGTCGCGCACCGGGGCCGGGACTTACGTCGGCCATGAATGGGAAGGCCGTGGTACTGATGACGCAGAACATCAGCCCCAACCGCCTCGCCTGTCCGATCTGAGCCAGTCCATGCTGTCATTGCGCAGCGATCATTTCCGCGGCGTTTCCTATGCGGACTGGGCGACCGGGAGCCCGACTTCGTTCCTGCCCAGCCACAGCGCTTACGATGCGTTCCCGCAATCAGTCTGGAAACGGCTGATGAACCGCCACCTGCACAAGCCGACCAAGGCCATGCTCGGTTATGGCGAGCTGCAAGGTTTGCTGGCCCTGCGCGAGGCGATTGCCGAATACGTCTTCGATGCCCGGGGCATCGACTGCACTGCCGGGCAGGTGGTCATCGTTTCCGGCGCCCAGCAAGCCTTCAACCTGCTGGGCATGCTGTTGCTCAATCCGCAGGACAGCTTCTGGATGGAAGATCCGGGGCATATCGCAGCGCGAATTGCGCTCCAGGCCCAGGGTGGTCTGGTGGTCCCGTTGCGTATCGACGAGCAGGGGATCGATGTCCGGCAAGGTATGGCGTTGTGTCCTGACGCTCGCCTGGTGTTTACCACACCTTCTCGTCAGCATCCCTTGGGCATCACCATGAGTTATGCGCGGCGCCAGGAGCTCATCGACTGGGCTGCGCGCAATCAAAGCTGGATCATCGAGGACGACTGCGACAGTGAGTTTCGCTACAACGGCCGCCCCCTGCCGGCACTCTATGCCATGGACCAATGGGCCCGGGTCATCTACGCCGGAACGTTCAGCAAAGTGCTCTTCCCCTCGCTACGACTGGGTTACGTGATACTGCCGAACGCCCTGATCGAACCCTTCTGCACCCTACGGGCGGTCATGGATCGCAGCCCACCCACGCTGCTACAGGCCGTCACGGCGGACTTCATGCGCGAAGGCCACTTCCTCGGTCATATTCGTCGAATGCGTGCGCTGTACCAGGCTCGCCAGCAAGCACTGGTCGAACAACTGCAGCAACGGCTGGGCACTTTCTTCAGGATCACGCCTGTTGAAGCCGGCATGCACCTGATCGCCTGGTTACCTGCGCATCTTGACGACGACGCCATCGCCAGGGAACTCGGCCAGCATGGCATTCATACCTATCCCCTGAGTGACTACTGCCTTGAGCATGTCTTGCCACCGGCGCTACTGATCGGCTTTGCCAGCACCCCCGAGGATCAGGCCCAAGCGCGGGTCGAAGCGCTTGCCCAGGCCTTGAGCGACATGGGCCATCTGCAGCAGGCCACTTGACGCAAGGCAAGTGGTCTTATGATTTAACTGATAATGGATCTATCGAGAGTTCCTGACTGGCGCGATAAAGGCTGCGCCGGTAGACCCGGCGTCTGAACCAGGAACGACGCGAATGAACAATAAGATCCAGGAACGATTCAACGCCTTGCTCAGCCATAAGGCTGCCCGGGCCGGGGCTCCCCCCGTACTGACTGAGGCACTGGCCCGCCAGTTGCTCGACCGACTGGGGCAACTGCGCCTGTTTGCCCATGCCTACCCCTTGCTGACCAACCTGACCCACGGCCGCGTGACACCTGCTGACCTGCTGGACTTCGCCTATCGCCACGAGCTGCAGGGGCTGAGCCTGCACTTGCTCGACGGTGAGGAAAACAGCCTCAGTCAAATGACCGCCGCACAGCTTCAGGCGTTTGCAGACAAGGCCAAAACACTCGGGCTGGACGTGCATCTGGAAATCAGCAGCACCTTGAAAAAAGATGTCGATCAAGTGATCGCCATTGCCAAGGCGCTGGGCACCCGCAACATCCGTGTTTACTCACGCTACGAAGGGGCGCTGTCGCGGGTCATGGACCTGATCGAGTCGGACCTGCACTACCTCGCGCAGCAGGCAGACGAGCACGACCTGTTCTTCGACTTCGAGCAGCATGAAGAACTCAAGAGCGGCGAGATCGCGCAACTGTTGAGCCGCCTGAACCACCCTCGCCTGCACGCCCTGTTCGACTTCGGCAACATGATCAATGCCTGTGAACAGCCCCTTGCTGCGCTGCGTAACCTGGCGCCGCACATACGCCAGACCCACCTCAAGGGTGTGCGCATCGTCCCCGAGCAAAACGGCTTCGGGCATTACGGCGTGCTGCAAGGCTGTGACGAAGACGACCTGCCCAGCGCACGCATGTTGTTCGAACTGCTGATGCTCGGCGAATCAGCTCCGCAAGTGATCGCCTTCATTCTCGAGCAGGAAAACCACTACGTCGCCCCGGCGTTCCGCCAACTCGACGAAGCCGCCGACCCGTTCATTGCGTACCGGGAAATGAGTGAAACAGCGCTGCCGGAAGGCTTCTCGCTGGAACGGATGCTGGCCGATGAACACCGTTGGGCCAACAACCAGGTGGCCTATGTACGAGGTCTGCTGGCCGAGTTCCGAACCCTGGCCGAGTTGACCCTGGCCCATTGCGCTGACGCCTGAACCTGACGTGCCGACCGGCACTGCTTACCCAAATACGCCTGGAGAACAATAATGACATCCCAAGACAAGGCCAAATGGCTCAGATTCCTGATTCTCATCCTCGGTGGCGGCACCATCTACAAGCTGGCGAATCTCAAAGACGCCTTCTACATCCCCATGCAGGAATTCATGGGGCTGTCCCACACTGAAATCGGCGTGCTGCTGAGCGCCAACGCCATCATCGCCACCGCGCTGTTCGTGGTGGGCGGCATGCTCGCCGACCGCTACGACACGCGCAAGCTGATCCCCCTTGGCCTGATCGGTACCGGCAGCCTCGGGCTCTACCTGGCGACCTTTCCGCCCTTCAGCAATCTGCTGGTTGTGTTCTGCCTGCTGGCCGTGTGTGCCGACTGCCTCTTTTGGCCTTCGCTGCTCAAAGCCATCCGCAACCTGGGCGACGATAAGGAACAGGGGCGCCTGTTCGGCCTTCTCGAAGGCGGACGTGGCGTCATCGATACCCTGGTCGCCTTCTCTGCGCTGGGCGTCTTCGTCGCCATGGGCTCCGGTGAAAACGGTCTGAAGTCGGCGATCCTCTTCTACTCGGTCATCGACATTCTTGCCGGTACCCTGACCTGGCTACTGCTCAAGAGCGGCAAAACCCAGTCGACCGTCAAGTCGAAGAACGGGTTGTCGAACCTGCTCGAGGCCATCAAGGTGCCGGGCATCTGGCTGGTCAGCCTTAACGTGTTCATGGTCTACATCGTGTACTGCGGCCTGACCTATTTCATTCCCTACCTCAAGGAAATGTACGAACTGCCCGTGGCTCTGGTGGGCGCCTACGGCATCATCAACCAGTACTTCCTCAAAATCCTGGGCGGCCCTGCCGGTGGCTTCATTGCCGACAAACAGTTCAAGAGTTCCAGCCGCTATCTGAAGTGGGCATTCCTGGCGTTGTTGCCGCTTATGGGCGTGATCATGCTCATCCCGAAAAGCCCGGATTACATCTACGCAGGCATGGCGGCCACCCTCTCCTTCGCGCTGATTGTCTTTTCCATGCGCGGCGTGTTCTGGGCACCCATGGGTGAAGTCGGCATTCCCCAGCACATCACCGGTTCAGCCTTTGGCATTGGTTGCCTGATCGGCTATGCACCGGGCATGTTTGCCTACGTCATCTATGGCGCAATCCTTGACCACTTCCCGGGGCAGCAAGGCTACAACTACGTGTTCTCGTTGATGAGCGTATTGGCCATTATCGGGTTCATGGTCTCCAGCCTGCTGTATCAAGCGGTCCGCAAGAATTCCACGGTCACCGGCAAGGTCAGCGCCGCGCAAGCCTGAACATAGGTCGGGTGTGCGCATCGCAACACATCGCCGTGCGGCGGTAACCGAAGCCTCTCGGTTACCGCCGCACGGGCGTCACCATCAAGCAGCACTGACGATGCTCTTGCTGAGCATCGTGGTGTGTAGTCCATCGGTGAAGCTGTCGGATCGCTATACAGTGAACTACTGTCAGTCATGGGCGTGGCGCTCACAGCCAATCTCCAGATATCCGTTGAGTTGCAGGGTTTCCAACCGACTTATCACGATGATCAGGGAACCAGGTCGATGGCAAAAGATGCAAAAGCCGAATCGGAAAACGCGACTTTTATCGCGCAGGAGGCTGAGGCGCTGGTCGAGCCGCCCCCTGTTGGCGATGTGTCTCGCAATGGAATCTGGCGCACCCGGATCAGGGTCAAGGCGCGCAATCTGAGTCGCTCGACCCAGTTTGTCATTGCCGCTGCGGTGATCCTGGGACTGACCATGTTCTTCGTCGGCAAACTGGTGAGCGCACGAATAGAAAGTGCCGCGGTACATAGCGCAGCAGAAGCAGGCGCTCAGTACATGGATACGTTTCTGGAGCCCTATGTGCAGGAGATGAGCCGGGACAACAAACTCTCGGCGGCAAGTGTCCAGTCCCTGGACCACCTCACCGAAAGTCGTTCGCTCAAACATCACATTGTCTCGATCAAGATCTGGCGGGCGGATGGCACGGTGGTCTACAGCACGAATAAAGCCATCACCAACCACACATTCCCACTGGATGAGATCACCGAGGCACTCAAGGGCAAAGTAGTCACCGACCTTGAAGGGCTGAACGAGGATGAGAACGAGTTCGAGCGCAACCTCAACGTGCCGCTCTATGAGATCTACGCGCCCCTGCGGGATTCAAGCACCAGGAAAGTCATCGCGGTGGGCGAATTTTATGAAAAGGCCGGTAGTCTCAAGCGCGAGATCAATCGCGTCCGAGAGCAGGTATGGGTGGTCGTAGGCGCCGCGACCCTGGCAATGCTGACGCTGCTTTTCTTCATCGTGCGACGCGGTGACAAGATCATCCAGCGCCAACAAGTGGCACTGCGCTTACGGCTGCAGGAGCAAACCCGTCTGCACAGCAGCAATGCGGAACTGCAGCGCAAGATGGCGACGGCTACCCAGGAATTTTCCCATGTCAACGAACTCACCTTGAGGCGCATTGGTGCAGACCTGCACGATGGGCCGGCGCAGCTATTGACCTTGATTCTGATCCGGCTCGACGACCTGGCCGAAAACTGTTCCGTTGTCGATCAGGAGTCGCTGGAAACCATTCGAGGCGCCGCCACCGACGCATTGCGTGAGGTCCGCGATTTATCGCGAGGTCTGGCACTTCCGGAAATCAATGAATTGAGCCTGGTGGAAGAGTTGCAACTGGTGGCGCAACGGCACGAGCAACGCACTGGCACCAAGGTCACATTAACCCTGGGACTGCTACCGGAGGCCGCGTCACTGCCGCTCAAACTCTGTTTGTACCGTTTTGTGCAAGAAGCCCTCAACAACGCTTACCTGCATGCCAACGGCGAGGGTCAGGTCATCGAGGCGCACTACAGTGATGAACTATTGAACATCAGCGTCAGGGACAGTGGTCCAGGCATGGCGGCAGACGCCATGCTGCAAGGGGCACCCGGCAGAACCCGATTGGGGCTCGCCGGTTTGCGTTATCGCATTGAATCTCTGGGCGGGTTGTTCAGCATCGACTCTGGCGTCTCTGGTACGTCGGTCAATGCACAGTTCAAACTCTAGGCATCCATTTGTGTTTTTGCTACGCCGGTGTGAAGTCGCCCGACAGCTTCGCGCTCCCTGTAATGCCGTAGAGCCGTGACCGCTTCAACACGATTTCGGGCGTGCAGTTTCTGCATCACGCAGCCCATGTGGTGCTTGACGGTTTTTTCGCTGATCATCAGCTTTGTCGCAACCTCCCTATTGGTCAGCCCCTTTGAAACTTCACGAATGACCTCCTCCTCGCGATGGGTCAGATCAATCGTGTGAATTTGCGCTTCGTGCTTCTTGTCGTTACTCAGCAGTTTGTTGGCGAACTCGGGGGTGATATACGTCTCCCCCCTGGCAACCGATCTGATCGCCAGGACCAGTTCCGGTCCGCTGACTCCTTTCAACACATACCCGCGCGCGCCGGCCTCCAGTGCCAGAAATGCATCATCTTCGGCTTCCGAAACCGTCAGCATCAGCACCTTCACATTCGGCAGTTGAGTGGAAATGAACCGCACCGCGGCGAACACATCGCCCGGCATATTGACGTCCATCAACATCACATCCGGACGGATCTTGCGGGCAATATCCATGGCATCCTGCGCAGTGGCGCCCTGCTCCACGACCTGAAGATCCGCCCGTTTTCTCAACGTATTGGCAACACCCTCACGCAACATCGGATGATCGTCGGCAATGCCGATGCGAATGGTTGGATTCATGGCGCGCTCCCGAAACGATCAGCACTCGTACACTTATTGATTAATAGCAGGGAACCGGGGACACCGCCGGTCACCAGTCGCACGCCCCGGACGCCTGGCATTCGGAAATCAGACTTAAGTCGGACCCAATTCGATCGTCAACAAGCATTCACTATGACAGGACTCTGATTTTCAGACGCCAACCCATTGTTTTAAAACGCCATTAAAAACGTCAATAAACAGCCATGCTCATAAAACCCGGCGCCATCTTTCATCCGACCAACAGTCGCTCTCTTATACTCTGCACCAGACAAAACCAGGAACAACGTCAAAAGCGACGAACTTCTAACGTAGCGCGTAATCCTCCGGGGATGCGGTTCTCCAGTTTGATCTGCCCACCAAAGCGATCGGCAATGGTCTTGACGATGGTCAGCCCCAACCCCGCACCCTGATCATTTGCGCTGCTGTAGAAACGCTCGAAAAGCCGATCGCGATCCTGTTCATCGATGCCTGGCCCTTCATCCTCGACAGACAGTTCGTAGCTATTCTCCTTTTCCACCAGCCTTACAGTGATCACTCCATGCCGGGGGGAAAAATTCGCCGCATTGGTCACCAGGTTGTTCAAGGCAATATCAATCGCGGCTGGGTCGACTCTGGCAAGACTGATGTCGTCGCTGACATCAAAAACCAGTTCAAGCCCCTTGCTCAGCAACCAGGGCGTCAACTGAACCAGGCTGTCGCGAACGGTGCTGGCCAGATCAATAGGCGCAGGCGGTTCAGTCCCTGCCGTAGGCTCAATACGAGCCATCGTCAGCAATTGGTTAACCAGTCGGCCGGTACGGTCCACGCCGGCAATCAAGAATTCGAGCGATGCGCGACGATCCTCTTCACTCCCCGCGTCCATCAGGTTTTGCGCGTGAATCCTGAGCACGGCCAGAGGTGTACGCATTTCGTGGGCGGCGTCCGCGATAAAGCGTCGCTCGCGCCCCATGACTTCCTGGATTTGCGCGAGCATGCGATTGAGGGCTGCCTGCATGGGCTCGAGCTCGGTGGGTAGCGGCGTCAATTGCAAGGGCGCAAGTGAGCCGGGATGCCGGGCCCGCAGCGTTGCAGCCATGTTGACCAGAGGTTTCAATCCCCAGCCGATGGCCAGCCAGATCATGGCGGCCAGCAATAAACTCCCCAGAATATTGGGCCACAGCGTGTGGCGCACGATCCGGTCCACCAAGTCCGTTCGCACGTCGTCCCGTTCCCCCACCCAGATGCGCAGGTTGTTCTGCTTGTCTTCAAGCAGGAAGGCGCGCCAATGCCGGTTGTTCATATCAACTACGTCGCTGAAGCCTGGTGTGACCGCAGGTGTGCTGAAGGACGGAGAACTGGCCGTATGTACCAGCACTTCGTTCCTGGCGTTCCAGACCTGAAACGCAATCTTGGTTTCATACGAATGCCCGTCGGCCCTGGGCGTCGCCTCGTTCAGGGCCTGGTTGAAAGCCTTGTACAGATCCCCATGGTCCTTGCTCACCATGGGCATGCGCATGACGCCTTGCAGCAGGCGAGCGTTCTGGGCCAGTTGGGCATCATAGACTTCGGCGATTTCGTGGTTGCTGTCGTGCAGATTGAACACACTGATCACAGCCACGCCGGCGAGCATCAGGCCGATGATCAGGGTCAGGGTGCGACGCCGGATCGAGGTCATCGACGCTCCTCCACCAGGTAGCCGATACCACGGACGGTGCGGATCAGATCGGTGGAAAATTTCTTGCGCAGGTGATGGATGTGCACCTCCAGGGTGTTGCTTTCGGCCTCCTCGTTCCAGCCGTACAGCAACTGCATCAGATGATCGCGAGTCATTACCCGGCCAGGCGGCGAGAGCAGCTCGTGGAGCAACTGATATTCCTTGGGTGTCAGCGCCACCGGCTCGCCTTTGTAGCTGACTTGCTGGGTGCCGGGGTTGAGGCTGATACCGGCGTGCTCGATCAGCGATTGTCCACGCCCGGCACTGCGCCGCAGCAACGCACGTATGCGCGCCTTCAGTTCTGCCAGGTCGAAAGGCTTGATCAGGTAGTCATCGGCTCCGGCATCCAGACCGGCGATGCGGTCTTCGGTGGCATCGCGCGCGGTCAGGATCAACACCGGCAGATTGGAACCTCTGTCACGCAAACGCCTGAGCACTGCGAGACCGTCCATGCGTGGCAGGCCAAGGTCGAGCACCGCCAGATCGAAGATTTCACTGAGCAGCGAGTGCAAGGCGCTGTTGCCGTCCTGCAACCAGTCGACGGTATAACCTTCACGGCTGAGGGCCTGATGAATGCCCTCGCCGAGCGCCACGTCATCCTCTATGAGTAATAAGCGCACAGGGTCTCCTGTCAGCCGTAATGCTGTTCAGTGAAGCGAATGTGGTCCTCTTCCTCTGTAGGAGCGAGCTTGCTCGCGATGGACTCAAGAGCGCCGCGTTTAGCCAGTAAATACGCATTATCGTTAACGACCATCGCGAGCAAGCTCGCTCCTACAATTTCCAGCATTATCCTGTCAGCCGAGTTTCTTGTTCACGTCCACCAACAGTGTTTCGATCTCCTTGCGGCGCCCGGCGTCAGCGCTCTCGCGGCCAGGTCGAGGCGCAGCCAGCAAGGCTTTTTGCAGCGCCGCCCTGGCGTCGACATAACGCTTGTGACGGTAGAGGTGATCACCCCAGAAGTACAGGCTGTCGATACCGTTGGGGTTCATTTGCAATGCCAGCTTGAGCAACTGTTCGGCCTTGTCCGAGTCGCCGAAACCGATGGGCCAACCCGGTACGCGGTCATAGAGTGCACCCAGACTGGTATAGGCTGAGCCTTGCAGGGCCTTGGGGTCCAGGGCCAGGGCTTTTTCCAGGTCGGCCTTGGCGTCCTTGACCTTGCTCAGCGCACCAAACCCTCCCTGGAAGCCCGCCCAGCTACTGGTGACAATACCAGACCAGATCCAGGCCTCAGCCACCGTTTGGCGTTCCTGTTTGAAGCTCGAAGCCTGGGCGGCCAGTTTTTCAAAAGCCGCGGTTCGTTGTCCCTCGGGCAACTCGTACTGAATATGCGCCCAGCTTTGCTGGATACCGTTGAGGCGCTGCTGGTCGGCAGCATCCAGCGCCCACACAGTCTGGCTCAATGCGCCAAGCAGCAGGCAAGCGATGATCTTGTTCATGGTTCGAGATTTTCCTGGTCGGGTTTCTGGCTCAGGCGGCGGATCAGTGGCAATTGTTTGCGCAAACCACGGTCCACCAGATGGGGCAGGAGGCTGTTCAGGCGTACAAAAAAACGCTCAGGCCAGCCCAGGTACAAGTCGCGACGGTCACCGGCAATGGCGTGAATCACCGCGGCCGCCACGGTTTGCGGATCGTCGACATTGGCTTTGAGCGCATCGTTCAGCGCCTGGGCTGCCGGGCTGTTCATGCCGGTACGGGTCGCTCGCGGGGCGACGTAAAGCACACTGACCCGGGTGTCCGCCAGCTCCCGGCGCAAGGCTTCGGAGAACCCGCGCAGGGCGAACTTGGTGGCGCAGTAACTGGCGTAGCCGGGGTAGCCGATGGAGCCATAGGTCGAACCGACGTTCACCACCATGGCACTGTCGGCTTGCTTGAGCAGTGGCAACATCAGTTTTGTCAGGCACATCGGCGCGCCGATGTTCACCGCGAGCATCGAATTGATCTCACTGTCGTCCAACTGTTCGAGCATGGCGAAATGGTTGACGCCGGCGGCATTGATCAGCAGGTTGATGTCGCCGATGCCCTGGGCCTGCGCCAGCACCTGGCGGCGGTCGGAGAGTAACGTCAGGTCTGCACGGATCCAACTCAGGTTACGGGGATAGAGTTCCAGCAGCGGCGCCAACGGTTCCCGATGCCGAGCCACGGCCAGCACTCGGGCACCACTGGCGCACAGTGCGGTGGCGATGGCCAGGCCGATGCCGCCGCTGGCACCGGTCAACACGACGCGAGCTTCAGACAGGCGCATGCAGGTTCTCCCCGTTACGCGGCAAGCCACGAAACATATCGGTGTAGAGCCGGTACACCACTTTGGCGGCGTGAATGACGGCGGCCTGGTCGCCCGGGTCTTCAAGACTGTTCATCAGTCGACGGTAGGTCTGCATATGTTCGATATCCAGTGAGCCGTGGGAGCTGAGGTAGCTGAAGGCGCTTTCCGGCAACTCCAGACGCTGGCGAATGCTGTCGGCGGCGTGGGTGGCCAGGGCGATGCTCGTGCCTTCGAGTACGTTGACCATGCCGAACAGTCCCACCGGATTGTCCCTGGCAATCAGGTCGTAGAGGAAGCTGACCATCAACTCGATCGGCAATGACGGACGCCCGTCGCGTACAGCGACTCTGTCACCGCCGCAGGCTTCAATGTCATTGAGTACCCATTGTTCGTGGCCGTATTCGTCCTCGATGTATTCACATACCGCTTCGCGCAGCCACTCCAGACGTAATGGCAGGCGCGCACCGCAGGCCATCATCAACGGCACGGTATGGCGCACGTGGTAGTAGGCCTGTGCCAGAAAGGCCCGATAACTTTCCAGGCTGACGTCGCCCTGCAGCGCATCACGGATGATCGGCAAGTTGAACAACTCAATGCGTTCTTGCTCGGTGGCTTGTTGCAGCGTGTCAAAAAAACTCATGATACGGATTCCTCGGGAAATGCAGATTCGGTCAATTGCTCCCGGTAGCGCTCGACGATGGCATCACGACGGGGCCGGCCATTGGCGGTGAGCAAGCCGTTGGCAGGAGTGAAGGGTTGGGCGAGCCGGCTCCAGTGGCGGACCTGGGCGTATTCGGGCAAAGCCTCGTTGGCCTGGGCCACGGCGGCGGCCAGTTGTTCGTCGGTACAGTCCGGGCGATGCGGCCAGAGCAACGCATGGTTGTGAGGCATCGCCTCGCCATAGACGAAGGCCTGGGCGATATGGCCGCGCTGGGTCAATTCGGCCTCCACCCACTCGGGATTCACGTTACGCCCGAAACTGGTGACGAACTGATGTTTCTTGCGTCCCTTGAGGTACAGAAAACCCTCGGCATCGAACTCGCCGAGATCGCCGCTGGGCCACCACTGGGCGGTGTGCGGCGCCTCTCCCAGATAGCCCAGCAAGGTCGAGCCCCTGATCAGCACTTCGCCGTCGTCCGCCAGGCGAATCTCCACATGGGGCAGCGGCCGTCCAACACTGCCGGGGCGCGATGCTTGCGGGCGATTGAGGCACACCACCGACGCGCACTCGGACAGCCCGTAACCTTCATAGACGGGTATGCGCACCCTTTGAGCGCGGTGCAGGAGATCTTCGCTGACCCGGGCACCGCCCACGGCGGCAAAACGCAGGTGCTGTGGGTCAAAGGCCTTCTGCTCGGCAGCACTGACCAGCATCAGCAACAACTGCGGCACCAGAATCAGGCTCTGGGGCGATCGGCTGGCCAGGCATCCCGACAGTTTCGGCACATCCACACCGCTGGCGCCTTGAATCCCCAGGGTTTTCTGGCTCGGCAGGCTCAAGGTAGCGCCGGCATACAGCGCGGCGTAACAGCCGATGTTCTCCAGCAAAATGGCCAGCGGCAGCAGCGCCAAATGGTGATTCGCGGCGGTGGGTTTGCTGGCCAGGTCCAGCTCGCGAGCGACCCGCAGAATACTGTCGGCACTCAAGCACACGCCCTTGGGTGTCCCGGTGGTACCCGAGGTGAAGGTCAACTTGGCAGTGCCGTCAGGCATCCGGTTCGGGCCACTGAAGGTGCGGTGCCAGAACTCGCCGCACTGCTGATACCCGGCCGCTTGCAGCTCGTCGTGCAGTTGCGGCTCGGTAATGACATGTTCGGCCTGGCTCTGCTCCAGGCAATGCTTGCGTTGCGCCGGACTGAAAAAAGGCGGCAAGGCCACGCAGGTCAAACCCTCGAACAACGCAGCCAGATCCCACAGCATGGCTTCGACACCATTGTCCAGCGCCAGTGCGACCACCCTGACCCGTTCATCGCGCAGGCGCTGCTGGCGATAAATGACCTCGGCATACAGCGTGGCGTAATCCAGCTTCAGATGATCGCCCCACAACGCAATGTCGTTGGTTTTTTGCTCGGCGTGATTACGCAGGGTCTGTTTGAAGTGCTCCATTTCAGGCGACATGGCAGGCCCCCTCGATGGAGGTTGGCAAGCCCAGGCGGCTGAACAGGCCTATGTTGCGCAAATGAATGAATCCGGAGCGGATATTGCCAACATGAACCCACGGCTTGCTTTCGTAGTAACTGCCCCAGGCGTGGCGGTCCTCGCCCAGACGCGCCGGGTCGGCAGCACACAGCGTCACGGGCTTCAAGCCAAGTCGGTGAAAGCTGTTGACCAGCCCCAGGTTCCCGGTGAAGGCGATCCATTCCAGCCCCCCCATGGCGAGCAGGTAGGTCATCGCGATGATGCTCATCCGTGCGCTGCCGGTGTCGCTGGCAGCCAGGTTGCCTACCTCGACAATGGCTGACCGGCCTACGGTCTGGTCGGCAACGGCACTGATCAGCGGATCGATCGCCTCGTCCAGGTAACGTTCCAGAAACAGCGGCCCGGTGCTCGCCAGACGTACCCCGACCACCGCACAAAGCGCGCCGGACGCATCGCTCATGCCAAACAGCTGCGGCATGAAATGGCGAATATCGGCACCGTGGGCCCTACGAAAACGTTGCTGGATAAAGTCTTCGAAGGCGCTCCGTTGCGCAGCGTCCGGCAAGGCCCTGACGAGATACATCTGCTGTGCTTCGGCCAGGCCAAAGTGCAGCGGCAACTGAACGTTCCAGTTGAAATCGGACATTGAAAACCTCTCCCCGGATCTAGTGGGGAGAAGTATCAAAGACATTTCTTAATGAAGTCTGAAGGTGACAAAACCATTGTCGCCCTGGCAGTCCGTCATGCCGATGTGCAACAGCGGTGCAGGCCGCCCCCCCGACTGGCTGGCCGCAGGTACTCATGCACACCCTGCCGGACGGCGCTGGAGTGCGACTTTGCGCCGGGCTACAACGTGTAGGAAATACCGACCTGCACCGTTCTTGGTGCCCCTGGAAAGGCGTAGACGTTGCCGAATGCGCCCTCCTCAAAATCTTCGTCCATCAGGTTCTTCACATCCAGGTTGAGCCTGATCCTGTCGTTGACCTTGTAGTAGCTCAGCAGGTCGACAACGGTGTAACTGCCCATCGAAAACGCCGTGTTGGCGGTCTGCCCTGCACGCTCATCGACGTACTTGAGCCCGGTGCCAAGTCCCAGTCCCTGGAGCGCGCCATCCTGGAACTCGTAGACGTTGAGCAGGCTGAAGCTGTTCTGCGGAATGTTCATCAGCCGGGTGCCGGACTGGATGACGTTGTCCTTGGTCACTTCGGCATCGACATAGGCGTAACCGCCAATCACCCGCCATTGCGGGGTCAGGTTGCCGGCGATGTTGAGGTCGAAACCACGGCTGCGCACCTCGCCTGCCGCCACACTGAACGTCGAGTCCACAGGATCGGTGGTGAGTACGTTACGCTTTTCGATCTGGTAGATCGCCGCGTCGACACTCAATTGACTGTCCAGCGCTTCCCACTTGATACCCAGCTCATAGGACTTGCCCTTTTCCGGTTCGAAACCACCGCCCTGGCGACTGGCACCGGTATTGGGCTTGAACGAGCGAGCCGTATTGGCATAGATCGCCACGGTGTCGGTGAGGTCATAGGTCACGCCAACGCGCGGGGTCACCGCATTGTCGCTGGCCTCCCAGCTTCTGCCGCCCGGCACGAAGGTTTCAAAGTCATGCTCGAAGCGCTCGAAACGGGCCCCGGCCAAAACTCTCAAACGCTCGGTCAAGGCCACCTGATCCTGGATGAACGCCGCGTAGGTCTTGAGGTTTTCCTTGTCGTTGGTCGGGGTACGGGTCAAGGCTGGACGCGGCTGGCCATACACCGGGTTGAAGATATCGATCGGGTAGGCACTCACCGCCCCGCTGGAGCGCTGGATAATCGCCTGGTAGTCGTAATCCTCGTACTCGATGCCGGTCAGCAGGGTGTGATCGAAACCGCCTGCGGTGAAATGTCCGGTGAGGTTGAGTTGGGTGTCCTTGTCCGTCCACTCCAGCTTGCGGTAGTTGAAGTTACGGCCCAGGGTGCGCCCGTCCGCGGCCACACCGTTGGCTTCGACCGCATTCCCCTTGAGGGTGCCGTCGAGCCATTGGAATCCGCCGCCCAACGTCCAGTTATCGCTCAGCAGATGCTCGAACCGCAGTTGCGCCATGTTGTTGTCGTTGTGCAATTTGCCAACGTCTTTTTCGCCGAAGAAGGTATCGCGCGAGGCCGTGCCGATCTGGTTTGGAAAGCGCGTCAGGCCGCGGTCGAGCGGGTGATTGTTGCGCATGAAGTCGCCTTCGAAAATCACCTTGGTGTCATCGCTGGCCTGCCAGGACAGCACCGGCGTCACGCCGTAGCGTTCGGTTTCGACATGATCGCGGAAGGTATCACCGCCCTCGCCCACCACGTTCAGGCGATAGGCCAGGCGCCCCTCTTCGTCCAGCGGGCCAGAGGCGTCCAGCGTGCCACGCTGCATGCCCTGGTCATCGAGTTGGCTACCCAGGGTCACCGTGGGCACGGCCAGGGGTTGTTTGGAGATGACGTTGAAAGTGCCACCCGGATCGCCTCGGCCATAGAGCATGGTCGCCGGTCCTCGCAGTACTTCCAGTCGCTCGATGGTGTTGGCATCGGGCATGTTCGGATAGCCACGGTTGATCGGGAACCCGTTGCGATAGAACTCCCCGGTGGTGAAGCCGCGCACGGTAAAGGTGGTCAGGCCCTGGCCGCCGAAATTGTTGGCCCGCCCCACCCCGCCGGCGTAATCGAGTGCATCCTGCAAACGGGTGGCACTGATGTCTTCGACGACATCCCGGGTGACCACACTGATGGACTGGGGCGTTTCGTGGATCGAAGTGTCGGTGCGCGTGGCGCTGGCCGAACGCGTCGCGCGATACCCGTCAACCGGCCCCAGGGCAGTTTCGAAGTCAGCTGTGCCAACGATGTCAGTCGCTTGCAACTCCAGACTGGATTTATCGGTAGTTGCTTGCTCCGCCCAAGAGGCAGCGGAGAATGCCTGAAGCACGCAGATAGACACCAGAGTACGACGCATCTAGGAAACCTTGTGAAAATAGCCAAATGGGGTGGCATACATGCCAACAAATCGCGGCGCATGGTATACCACGTCGCGATGTTTTGATACGTATTCTCATTTGTATTTTCTGAAGGCGACCTGCGCCATTTCAAATCGCTGATGGTTCAAGCCCCACTGGCGCAGCCAAAAAAGGGCCCCGAAGGGCTAATGCCGATCAGTTAAGCCGAGACACTGAACCTGTGGCGAGGGACTGCCCGTTACCGATGAATGGGGATGACCCACCTGCGCCGGCACCGTCTCAGGCTTTTGCTCCTCGATCTCACCATTGAGTGCCTTGTGCATCTTGACGGTGTCCAGCGCCCCGCCCCGCTAAAAGTGCGCCTTACCGGGTCCGGCGGCTTGCAGGCTGGGCGACAGGGGAACGCTCTGCGTGACTTTGGCCATCTGGGTGATTTCCACCTGCACCTTGTCCTTGCCCAGCAGGTAGTCGGCCAGCTTCTGGGAGAACGGCCAGTAGTTCAGTGCGGCCGTCAGGGTCAGAGGCCCGACGGCGTCGGGCGGCACCAGGAAGGAGAACTCCCCGATATCGTAGCCCTTGGGCAGAATGCGGTTATCCGAGAGAATCTGCGTGGCATTCCAGACCTCGACGTCCAACGGATTGCCGTCCTCGTCGCCGATGTGCACTTTGAAGTTTCGCGTGTTGTCCTCGGTCTTGCCGTCCTTGATCGCACCCAGTCGATAGAGCTCGCGACCACTGGCATCCAGCACCCGGAAATCGATCCACATCTCCCGTCCCTCCGGAAAACCGGTCGGCAGCTTGTGTCCGGCGCCGACGTTGGAAACTTTGACGGTTACCGAGTTGTATTGCCCTGGAATGATGGCGGCCGGCAGTTGCTGGAAGGTTATTTCCCCCGCGCGCGCGAGCATGTCGCGCGCGCGTTGCGCGCCCACTTCCTGACCGAGATGCTTGAGCATCATCGCGTTGGCTCCGCTGAACCAATGCGAGGCGACCTCCTCGCGGTCTGGCCCCATGATCGCGGCCTTGCCCGCATAACCCGGCATATGGCAGCTCTGGCAGGTTACGCCGTTGAGGCTGTAGGCGCTTTCCTGCCATTCGTCATAGGTACGCTCGACCGCCACACTGCTGAACGGGTGCGTGACGTTGTGGCAGGTGGCGCAAAAGTCCGAGCGCGTGTGCAGAGCGGAATACACAGTGTCGTGATAAGGCGAAACGGCGTCTTTACGCGGGCCGAACTTGGTCGGTTTACCGTGCGCCCGAGGGCTCAGGACATAGGCGCCGTTATCGAGGCCCGTGCGGGCACTGATGTTGTGGCAGGTCTCGCAATCGACCCCGGGCATCGGATGATTCTTCGCACTGTCTTCAATCGAGGAGCGGTTGACTTGCGAATTGATTTGCCCGGTCGTGAGACCGATCGGGGTATGGCAGCCAGTGCAGAAGTTATCGACCTTCCCTTCGGTGGCCGAACTCGCACGCTGGAGCAAGGCCCGATAGATGGGTTCATCCCAGGCCTGGGACATCATCGATGAGCGCCACTGTTTGTAAATCTCTGTATGGCAAGCGCCACAGACCTGGGCATTGTCGAAGTCTTTTATATTCAAAACCAGGTTGCCAGGGGTATTGGCCCGATGCGGAAAGAACGGCATCGCGCCAGTCACATGCATGATCCTGGAGCGTGCCGGCTCCAGCCACTTCTCATTACTTTGATTGTCATTACCCAGAGGTTCGTCTGCCGCCATCAGCGTAACCGTCAGCAGGCAAGCTAGAAAACACAACCCGCGCAGCGCTACCTGCGCACGTGTATGTCTGGAGTGGCTCATAAGCATTTCCCCTGGACGGTTGCAGAGGAGGACAGCAGCACTTCAATTGAGCCAGCGGGGTATTTCGCGATGTAAACCGATGGTTACATGCAATCACTCAATGGGGGTACTGACAGCTCCACAGGTTCCCGACTCTGCAACTTTCAAGAACGGGACAAGCTCTCACTCAGCAATTACTTTGCCAGCGTTGTGTAAACCATGTGCGAGCCCAGCAAACATTGGCCACAAGTTGAAATAGCGTGCTGGAGGAGACTCGAATACTGCTGGGGAAAGGCGCCCCATTTGTGGGGCAGCTCACTCCGAAATCGGGGGCCACTCACTTGACTCGCTACGACTTACTCCCTGTCTTTCGTCGAGCGGATGAGATTGCCCCTTAACTTCACAATGGCCTTCTGCATTTGCACGAAGTCGTCGGGGTCAAGACCGGTTTGCGGGAAGCCGTCTTCGGTGAGGCCTTCGCGCAGTTTTCGTCCCTCTTTGGTGAGACTGATCCGCACCTGGCGTTCGTCTTCCGGGTCGCGCTGGCGCAGCAAATACCCCATTGCTTCCAGCTTCTTGAGGATCGGCGTGAGGGTATTGGACTCGAGAAACAGCTTTTCGCCGAGGCTGCCAACGGTCTGGTTGTCTTCCTCCCACAGCGCAACCAGGGTGATGTATTGCGTATAGGTCAGGCCGAGCCGTTCAAGCATCGGCTTGTAGGCCTTGCCGAAGGCCAGGTTGGCTGAATAGACCGCAAAACACAGGAAATCGGAGAGTTTGAGATCCAGGGCGGATGTCTTGTCGGTGTTTTTCATGGACGTTCTCTTGGGTCAGTCTTGCGAGACTGAAACTATACGTCGTATGCGATGGTATCGGAAGTGCGTATAAACACCGGCGGCGGGCCCCTGGTGAGCCCGCCGTGCAGTGGGTTATGCCGTCAGGACATTGATGTCGACATCAATGTTGCCCCGTGTGGCCTTGGAGTACGGGCAGATTGCATCGGCGTTGTGGGCCAGCTCGGTCGCCACCCCATGATCCAGCCCCGGCACACGCAAAGTCAGTCGAGCCTGAAGGAAGTAAGCCGCGCCGGTCTGGCCCAGATCGACTTCAATGTCGACGGCCGTGTCGGTCGGCAGTGTCACCTTCATCTGCTGGGCGACCAGCCCCACCGCTGCGATGTAGCAGGCTGACCAGGCTCCGGCGAACAGTTGCTCGGCTTTCGGGTGCGGCTGAACGGCGGTGAGTACGTGTGCCGGTGTGTCGCTGCCAGGGGACGACAGCACGATGTCAAGGTTTCCGTTATGCCCGCGCAAGGTGTTGCCTGCGCTGTTATGAGTGGTGTGGGTTTTGCCGCTGGCCAGTACTTTTTCGATTTTGCTCATGGGGATTTCCTCAGGGTTTTATATGCATGCGATTTTATCGCATGCGGTGTATTTGGTATTTAAAAAGACAGCGTTCAGCAATTGGCGTGTGCAATG
The DNA here is from genome assembly GCF_019956375.1 of Pseudomonas sp. GL-R-19. Taxonomy (NCBI): domain Bacteria; kingdom Pseudomonadati; phylum Pseudomonadota; class Gammaproteobacteria; order Pseudomonadales; family Pseudomonadaceae; genus Pseudomonas; species Pseudomonas sp. GL-R-19. The sequence continues at coordinate 64,689 of NZ_JAHBDJ010000026.1, forward strand.
ATCCAGTTGTTGCCGTTTTGGCCATGGGAGGCTTGAGCGGTAGAGATAAACATTCTGCGGCTGCTTGCGGTGTTCATGGCTGAATCTCCAAACGGCAAGGGTTGTTACTGATTGCCATCGCACTCGACTAGATCGCATGCGATATATGAATACTCAACCAAAGCCCCAATCATGTCAAAGTTTATTTTATGCCTTGGCGATGAGCGGTAGACGCGAGGTCAACCCCGCTACCCTCCTCCTGCCGAAAGGATGATCGGCTTCCCACCGTCCGGCCCTGCGGGGACTTCGGGGTGAGGTATTGCGTCAGGAACGGATGGTGTGAGTTGTTACTGCTCGGTTCTCTGGAGCGGCATGCGTCACCAGACAATTTCCCGAATCAGAAACTGCCCCGTCCGCGGATCGAACTGACGCACAAAGTGAACGTGCCTGGAACCGAAGCGCTGATCGCTGAACCCGGACCCTCTGATCACCTCGAAGCTGTTTATCCGGTGGATCGGTATGAAGTGCTGGTTGTGCATTGGTATGAAGTGCTGGTTGTGCATTGGTACGAAATGCCGGTTGTGCATTGGTACGAAATGCCGGCTGTGCATTGGCGCGAAATGCCGGCTGTGCATTGGTACGAAATGCTGGCTGTGCATTGGCGCGAAATGCCGGTTTCCCATATGAAACGAGCCACTGTGGAAATGGTGGAATTGCCCGCATTGCTGTGGCTGCCCACTGACCAGAACGGCCGGGTAAGGATTTTGACCGAGGCCGCCACCGCTGATTGCCTCCAGGGAGAGGCTGCTTGCCAGAAGCCCCGCGACCAAGAGCAGGAGTTGCTTGAAGATACGCATAGCGCCACCTCCGACGGTCCCCCCCACACTAAATTATAGTCGGCCATGGACCCCGGCCGGGCCCTGGCGCTGATTTTCGACCAGGACGCGGTCTCTTGTAGGAGCTGGCTTGTCGGGGCGCCGCATCGCAGCGATGGTCGTCAACGATAACGCGTGTAAACCGGATAAACGCGGCGCACGTGAGTCCATCGCCGGCAAGCCGGCTCCTACAGGTATTGCGTTATCGGTGTTTCCCGGGATTGCGTGAAGAATCAAAAAAAAAGCGCCGACGTTGCCATCGGCGCTCAGGAGTAGCGATGTCTTCAGCTCAGCGCAGCGCAGGAATTCCCGCGAACAGCCAAGTCTCCTGGGTCGGCGTTGCCTCGTGGCGATTGCGCGCCCACTGAGTCAGCGCCACCATCATCGCAAAGCCGAGCACGATCAACACCGGATAGGCCATCAGCAACTCGGTGAGCGAATATTTCCAGGCCAGCGGTCGACCGACACCGAGCATGGCGGCATACAGCCAGGACACGCCCGACAGTGCGCCAGAGAACAGGGCAAACATTCGTACACTGACCTTGAGATCAAGCAGCGATCCGACCTTCAGCATTGCCGGCAATACATAACGGTGCAACAACATGCCGTTGAATGTCAGCAACAATACAATAATGACTTTGGCTTGAAGTTTCGGATTGGCAAAATAGTTCATGCCTTTATCAAGGTAATCAATACCTATAATCGCAGCTCCGGTGATCCACAAGAATATCAACGCATTGGAAACAGACTTCTGAAGACTGGCCATATGTTCATTATCGTGCCCCGACGACACACGACCGTTCCATAAATCCTTGACCATCGCGGCATCGCTGGCAAACACCAGGCCAATCGCTACGCAGCAAGCCAACAGGTGAACGTAAACAACACCTAAACGCAAAAACTCCATGGATTCTTTTTGGCCGAGCAGGCCGATCATTGTATTAATATCCAAGATGACATCTCCACTTATAACAGCAGTGCAAATTGACCATGCCCCAGGCATGCGAATTATTTATTCGCACCTGCAAGATCAAGTTCGCAATGATTGAAGCAACTTAATAATTAGGTATTACAAGAGGGAGCGACTCGCCCAGCGAGTCAGTGATGACGGCATACAATCACTCCAGGTCTCAGGTAAAAAAAATCCCCATGTGCATTCCATTCAATGCAGATGAGGTATACGTCCTTTTTATTAGTGAGTGCAGCGCGACCTCTCAAGGGATCCCGTCTGCTGGAACATCAGAGCGAAGCCTATCAAAATCGTTCACTTTTTGAGCAGAATGCTCGACAAACGGTACTAAATCCAACACTTGGGGGTACCTGTTTCCTTGGCTGAAACCTGCGTCGCTACGGGGCTGAATCGTTTCCTGTCTTCTGTCGAAAAAAAACAGCAATCGCGCTGAACTCACATCGCCAGACCCAACCGAAGGCGAACATTGCCTAGCCCGTTCCCTCCCCAAATCCGGGGACGCGGCGCTCATCAGCGGCGACCATGCCGCGCTTATAACTGCGGAAAAATCAGAGCGGATCAAACCACTCGGAAAGGAAGAGTGATGAGGCCGATCCTTCGCTCATGGGTCATTCCGAATCAGTCAGCGGGCACGGGAGCCACAAGGACTCCCGTGTCTGTTCAGCGGATGGGTCATACCGCTGATCAGCGCCCTTCCAGCTTTTTCACGACCTCATCGGTGGTCATCAGGCCGTTGGCGATGTAGCGGAAATTGACCAGCGCACTCCCGTATCCGTCGCCATCAGGCAGCTTCGGGCCGGCGACCGCGTCACGTACGACGACTACCTCGAAACCACGCTCCAGAAACTCGCGTAGATGCGATTCGACGCACAGATTGGACGCCATGCCGGCCAGGATGATTTTGTCGATTCGCTGCTTGCGCAACTGCAGCATCAGGTCGTTGCTTTGCGGGCCATACAGCTTGTGAGGTGATGCGACGAGGGTCTTGCCGTCTTCGATGAAGGGTTTGAACTCCTTCATGAAATCGGCACCCGAGTTGCGGAATCCATCCAGCGTCAGGGCGCCCTTGCGGTCGAACATACCCAGCTTGTGCTGAACGCTCTCCGCTGGCGCTTCAAACTCCCACTGATGATCGTGGGGATAGTAGTAGTGCGGCGAGATGGCGACGGTTGCCCCGGCCTGCTTGAACGCCGTGAAAAGCCGGGTCAGATTCGGCACTAGGTTCTGCTCGGTCACGCTCTGGCCGAAGATTGACCAGCCCGCACCCTCCGGGCTCATGAAGTCGATCTGCGGGTCAATCACGACCAGCGCGGTTCGACTGGAATCCCATTGAAAGGTGGAGGCCGGGAGCGCGGGTTTGGCCGGATCGGCATAGGGGGTCTCGGCGGCGAAGCCGATGCCGGGCGCCATCAGGATAGCCCCCAGCAAGGTGGCGCAGGAGATGAGTCTGGCGGGATGAATTCGGTTGAAGGTCATGTTGCACGTCCGCAATGTGGGGGTGGTGCATTCACGGTACGGCGAGAAGACGGCACGAAATGGACATATATCCCTGGATTTCGGCCGACAAGCTCCTCACCTTGCATGAGACGGGTGGGCTCAATGCCCCCCGTGACCTTCCAGACAGCCAGCGCGTACTATGGCTCCCCCCATTCAGATCGTGGATGTTCCGTGCATGCAGCGTCACATATGTTTCCTGGTCTATTCGGGCTTCGTATTGCTTGATCTGAGTGGACCGCTCGAAGCCTTCTCCAACGCCAATCGTGCGCGCCCTTCTGGCTATCGATTCACAGTCGCTTCCCTTGAAGGCGGATTGATCAGCGCTTCGAGCGGACTGCAAGTCGCGACGCAAGCCTTGCAGGTGGTCGACCACCTCGACACGCTGATCATCGTCGGCGCCCCCACCGCTCCGATCGATGACCGGATGCTGCCGATGGCAGCGGCGATTCGGCAGATGTCCCCGCGCGCTCGCCGCACTGCCAGCGTCTGCACGGGCGCCTTCCTGCTGGCCGAGAGCGGCCTGCTCGACGGTCGCGTGGCGACCACGCACTGGAACTACGCGCCGCAATTGCAGGCACGCTATCCGGCACTGCGCGTGGATGGAGATCGAATCTGGACCGAAGACGGGAATGTCTGGACCTCTGCAGGCATGTCGGCTGGCATCGACATGGCCCTGGCGATGATCGAGCAGGACCTGGGAAAGGACGTGTCACGTTCCGTCGCGCGCATGCTGGTGGTCTACTATCGGCGACCGGGCGGTCAGTACCAGTTCTCTTCGCTGCTGGATTTCGACCCGGGCTCGGATCGGATCCGCACAGTGTTGAGCCATGTGCGCGATCATCTGCGTGATGATCTGTCGGTTGAACGCCTGGCCGACGTTGCACATATGAGCGTGCGCCAGTTTGGCCGCGTGTTCGCAGCATCGGTCGGGGTGACGCCGGCCAAAGCTATCGAGCGCCTGCGCATCGAGTCGGCGCGGCCACTGGTTGAGGACGGCCTGCAGACATTCGAAGAGATCGCCAGGTGCTTCGGATTCGGCGATGCCGACCACATGCTTCGCAGCTTCGTGCGAGTCGTGGGGCGCACGCCACAGGAACTGCGTCGCAGCGCCCGCCAGGCCAAAGGCAATGGTGGGACCGGAAAAAAGGGGGACTCATCGTCCGCGTGAGCGAAGACGCGTACAAAATCCCGGAACGGGCTCAAGCCAGCAACTGGGTGATCCACCGGGCCTGGCGCACGATGTCCTGCACCTTTTCCTCGGGCACGGCCTGTTGCATCCGGGCAAAGTGGGTCAGGGTCTTGTGCTTCTGGCGCAACTTGCGCTGCCACTTGAGCAGGAACGCCGGACTGCGGGCCTGCATCTGCAATGGGCCGAAGTACAGCTCCTGGGCGGTGTACATCACCGGCCCGGTGCGCTCGGCGACGATGATTTCGTAGTCGAAACGGTTTTCCCGCAGCACTTCCTCGCAGAGGATGCGGTAGCCATTGTCCATCAGCCATTGGCGCAGTGGTTGTTCGCCGCCGTTGGGTTGCAGGATCAGGCGCTCCTGACCGCTCAGGTACGCCTTGCCGCTGTCGAGGATGTCGCGGATCGTTTCGCCGCCCATACCGCAGATGCTGATTGCCGTGATCCTGTCTCCCGGCTCGATTGCCGCCAGGCCGTTGGCCAGGCGCACGGTGATCTGCAGGTCCAGGCCATTCTCGCGCACGGTACGCTCGGCCGAGCGGAACGGCGTCAACGCCACCTCGCCGGCCACTGCCGCCGCGATGGCGCCACGGCGCATCAGCGCCACCGGCAGGTAGCCGTGATCCGAGCCGATATCGGCCAGGCGCGCGCCGGCTGGTACATGCGCCGCCACGCGCTCCAGGCGCATGGACAATGTCTGTTCGTTCACCAGCGGCCCCTTTTCACCACAAACGTCCGGCGCCTTCTGGCCGGATCGGGGCGCGATTGTGTCGAGCAACGCCGTGCATTTCAAATTTATGTGGCCAAATTTATGTGACCAAGGTCATTGCCCCTTCATGCAATCACTTGCGCATACACCGGTCTGTCGACGTTGCCACCGGACAGGATCACACCCACCTTTCTTCCCGACATGGCTTCACGCTCCGAAATGAGCGCTGCCAGCGCCGCCGCACCAGCCCCTTCAGCCAGGTTATGGGTATCGGTGTAATACACGCGCATGGCCTCGGCAATCTGCGCATCACTGACCGCTACAATCCGCGCAGCACCTTTCGCGTAAACGGCAAAGGCCTCAGGCACTGGCTTGCGTACGGCCAGACCGTCGGCAAAGGTGGTTGCCGAGGCGGTTTCGCACAGGACTCCGGTGTCAAACGACAACTGTGCGGCGGCCGCCTCCGTGGAAACCACGCCCACCACCCGGGTGTTCAGGCCCAGCGCATCGCGGGCGGCGATCACCCCGCAAATCCCCGAACCACAGCCAATCGGTACATATACGGTATCCAGGTCCGGCGCTGCGTTGAACAGCTCCAGCGCATAAGTGGCGACGCCTTTGACCAGCTCGGTGTGAAACGGCGGGACCAGGAACAGGTCATGCACGTGCGCAAGGCGTGCAGCCTCTTCACGGGCCTCATCGAAATCGCGGCCATACTCGACCACTTCAGCGCCAAAGCCGCGCATGGCGTTGTTCTTTTCTACCGAGTTACCTTGCGGCACTACGATCAACGCCCGCAAACCCAGTGCGCCAGCCGCCAGCGCCAGGCTCTGACCATGGTTGCCGCGGGTAGCGCTGACAATGCCCTTCGCGCCTGGGTACTCGCGTTTGAGCCAGTGCATGAACGTGATACCACCACGCACTTTGAAAGCACCGGTAGGCGTGTGATTTTCGTGCTTGACCCACACCGAGCAACCCAACCGCCGAGCCAGCAAGGGCCAGGGGTATTGGGCGGTGGCCGGCATGACCTGGTAAACGTTGCGTGCAGCCTGTTCGATGTCGTCGCGAGTGATTCTGTGCATGAGTTATTCCCCTGAGATTTTGCCCAGTCTGGACACGGGCGTAGTACGCCGGCTTTCAAAAAACTGACCTGACTTTTGTCCCCCCTCTTCACTACTATGGCGTTCATGAGCCATCGAAATCGCCTGCCGCCAACGCTCCTGTCCGAACCGGTCCGCCGCATCGAGGCCGGCCCCTGGGCGATCGAATTGCTACCCGGCCGCGCCTACGCGACCCGCTATGTGGCGACCCAGGCGGGAATCGGCTTTGCCTTCGACAGCCAGCGGGGCCTGCACGCTATCGGCAGTGACCGAATACGCCCTTTCGATGCCGTGCCCGACGGCCTGGCGTTCGTTCCCGCCGGGTGTGACGTGTTGTCCGAATCACCCACGGGCGGTGAATACCTGCGGGTGATGCGCACCGACGGTATTGCGCTGGTGGGGGATCGTGCCTTCAACAATCGCATCGACCGGCAGGCCACTGCCCTCGCATGGCGAATGCGCACCGCGCTGTTGCGCGCGTCCGTGGAGGACGATTGGGAGGCCTGGGCACTGGCATTGTCTGCGCGGGCGACGGGTAGCGAGGCCGTGCTGTCACCGGCCCATGGCTCGATAACCGGTTACCGGATGCGCTTGCTCGATGAGTTCATTGATGCCGGCCTCGATGGCCCGTTGAGCGTACCGGCGATGGCGGGCCTGCTTGGATTGTCCGAAGGTTATTTCATGCGGGCCTTCAAAAACGCCACAGGCAAAAGCCCGCACGCTTACCTGATCGACCGACGCCTCGCCAGAGCCCGAGCCCTGATGCGCGATTCGACCGCCACACTGACGGAGATCGCCTACGCCTGCGGTTTCAACTCCCAGGCACACATGGCGACCACCTTCAAGCAACGCCTTGGTGTGAGCCCGGCGCAGTTGCGTCAATGTTCAAGGTTCAGTTAGCGCCGGGTTTTCAGTTAGCTCCGCGGTTTTTGATGTTTGCGATGGGCCGGTGGTCGTTGCATTTCGGTTGTCGCCGGCGTTTGTCTAAGCTTAATGAATCAGGGCGAGCTGAAACTTGCGTGATGGCGGCCTCCAACGGATCTGGATGGGCATCAAGACGGTACTCCCAAAGGAGACGACTATGTACGCAGTGATAAGAACCTATCTGGGTACGGGAGCGAAGCAGCTTTTCGAGCTTCTGGAAGAGCGCAAAGACGACATCGAAGCGACCTTGCGGACAGTGCCTGGCCTCGTCAGCTACACATTGCTCAATACGGGTGACGGTGGTACGGCGATCACTGTTTGCATAGACAAGGCCGGCTGTGATGCGAGCCTGAAAGTCGCGCGTGACTGGATTCAGAAAAACACCTCGAGTATCCGCGCCAACCCGCCGATCGTAACCGAAGGTCCGGTCATAGTGCAGATCAACTAGGGGGCGTGCTGGCGAGTGCTATACTTTTTTTCAGTTTGCAAGAAGTGTGCAACGTTCCCCACGGCACAGCTACTGACTGCAAATCTCGGTTATTAACGGCTGCCGGAAAAAGGAGGTCTACGGCGAACTTGGGTTGGGAGGTGTGGCATGAATCGGCACTATTACATCAGTGACAATCTCAACGATCTCGAAACAGTTGAAAATGAGTTGGAAGCCAGCGGCATCAATTCTGAACAGATTCATGTACTCAGTGAAAAAGTTGCTGATGTCGAAGAACATCACCTCCACGAGGTCAACTCGTTAATGGAACAGGATGCTGTTCATTCCGGTGAGATTGGTGCTGTAGTCGGTCTGCCCCTTGCAGCACTGGTCCTGGGTGGCGCCTATTGGATGGGCTGGACCGAATCCGCAGCAGGCTGGACGCCTTTTGTCTTCCTGGCCATTGTTATTTTGGGCTTCTGCATCTGGGAAGGCGGTTTTTTTGGGTTCCAGGTGCCGAACACTCACTTCCGCAATTTCCAGCAGGTGGTAAAAGAGGGCAAGCATATTTTCTTCGTGGATGTTGAACCGGATCAGGAATCGATCCTGGACCAGGTAATCGATCATCATCCAAATCTGAAGATCGCCGGCACGGGAGCGGCAGCCCCCCACTGGACAGTGGCCTGGCAGCACAAATGGCATCAGTTCAAGCGAGTGATATCGGGTTAGCGTCTGGAAACTGATGGCCGTCCGAAAGCGGCTTATTGGCCGAAGAAAATGACCCGGCTGAGGAAAACATAGTCTGCTTCGGTGGCCATCAGTCCGACGAGCACCAGTAAACACAAAGGCGGCACCAATATGGCATAGACCAGGGCCAGCCGCTCCCAGGCCATATGCATGAAGATGGAGACAATTAAACCTGCCTTCAACAACATGAAAGTGATAATCAGGAACCACCGAAGGTAGCCATGGAAGTGGAAATAATCGACAAGGTACGACATCGTGCTGAGGACGAATAACAGCCCCCAGATTTTAAGGTACAAACTGATTGGATGTTGCTGACTCTGAGCATGTGCCATCACCCGTGCTCCTCTACCATAAATAGAAGAATGCAAAAATAAACACCCACACCAAATCCACGAAGTGCCAGTAAAGTCCGGCTATCTCAACGTTCTGATAGTTTCCGGAGCGCTCATAATCTCCCCGCAATACTTTGCGCGCAACAATGCTGAGGTAGATGGCGCCGATTGACACATGCAGTCCGTGAAAACCGGTAATCATGAAAAAGCTGGCACCAAATTGCGCTGCCCCCATGGGGTTCCCCCAGGGACGCACCCCTTCTGCGATGAGCTTGCTCCATTCAAATGCCTGCATGCTGACGAAGGTCACACCCAAGGCAGCGGTCGCCAGCATCAGGGCCGTCGTTTTCGCACGATCACGGCGATAGGCGAAATTCACGGCCATGGCCATGGTGCCACTGCTACTGATCAGCACAAAAGTCATGATGGCGATCAGAATAAGCGGGATCTCTCTTCCGCCGATCGTCAATGCGAACACTTCACTGGGGTTCGGCCAGGCGGTAGTGATGGCCATGCGTACCGACATGTAGCCGGTCAGAAAACAGGTGAATATAAAAGTGTCGCTGAGCAGGAAGATCCACATCATCGCCTTGCCCCAGGGGACCTGCTTGAAGGCCTCCCTATCCGAGGACCAGTCGCTGGCGATGCCCTGCCATCCCGGTGCAGGCGGTGAGCCCGGTGGATTGGATGAACGGCTCTCGGTTTGGGCTTGGGCTTGGGCTTGTGGGTGCAATGCCATGGCTTTTCACCTCAGGCCGCAGAATCTGGCGATGGCTTCATAGGTTTGTGGCGTGCTGGCCAGCAGCGCGAATAGTACGAACCAGAGACCCAACAAGTAATGCCAATAGATGGCACAGAGTTCTACGCTGGCGCCAAGTTGCGCCAATGGCACATGACGCAGGAATTTAGCGACGATCCAGCACCAGGCGATCACCCCGCCCAGCAGGTGGAGCCCATGCAGGCCGGTCAACAGGTAGAAGAAACTGTTGGCCGGATTGCTGGCCACAAAGTAGCCCCAGGCGACAAACTGCTGCCAGACCCAGAGTTGCCCCGCCAGAAAGGCAATTGCAAAGACGCCCCCCAATGCAAAACCAATGACAGTTGCGCCTGGCCGAGCCTTTCGGGCGGCCAGGCGCGACCACTGCAGTGCGATGCAACCGAGTACCAGAAAAGCCGAGTTCAGCCAGAGCGGCTGGAGATTGGCCAACAGCGCCAAAGGCTCTGTCAGGGGTTCCCAGTCCGCCAATTGTGAACGGGCAATAAAGGCGATCAGGAAGAGGAAGAATAACGAGCTCACCACCACCAGAAACAGGCGCAGGCCTACTTTTGCGGTTTGGCTTCGATCGGCCCCCTCGGCGGCCTGAATACCCCCAGGGTCGTGACTCCAACTGCCGCCGGGATCAGCGCCGCCGGCGTTTCTCAATAGCAGCCTGTTCATGTCTTGACGTCCGCGATTTTAGTTCCGGCACTGAGTTGCCGCATGTGCTCCAGCTCCTCGGCGGAAACCGTTTGCGGCACAAAATCCTGTTCTATCCCCGGCACACTGTAGTCATAGGCCCAGCGATGCACGACCGGCAACTTCTCTCCCCAGTTACCGTGTTTCGGCGGAGTGTCCGGCGTTTGCCATTCCAGGCTGGCCGCGCCCCAGGGATTACTGCCTGCCGGCTTGCCCTTGAATGCACTCCAGGCCAGGTTGAACAGGAACAGCAATTGGGAAACCCCGACGGTCAATGCGACCACCGTAATGAAAGCATTCAACTCTTGCGCCGACTGCGGGATGAACGCGTAGTTTTCATAGGCGTAGTAGCGGCGCGGCATGCCCTGGAAACCCAGGTAGTGCATGGGGAAGAAGATGGCGTAGGTGCCCAGAAAGGTAATCCAGAAATGCAGCTTGCCCAGGGTGTCGTTCAACATGCGCCCGGTCACTTTCGGAAACCAGTGATAAATGCCGCCGAACACCACCAGTACCGGTGCGACCCCCATGACCATATGAAAGTGGGCCACGACGAAATAAGTGTCCGAGAGCGGTATATCCACGATCACATTGCCCAGGAACAACCCGGTCAGACCGCCGACAAGGAAGGTGACGATAAAGGCCAGGGCAAACAGCATCGGCACGGTGAGATGGATGTCGCCGCGCCACAGGGTCAGTATCCAGTTATAGACTTTCAGCGCGGTAGGCACCGCGATGATCAAGGTGGTGACAGCGAAAAAAAAGCCAAAGTACGGGTTCATTCCGCTGACATACATATGGTGCGCCCAGACCACAAAACTGAGTACGCCAATCGCGATAATGGCCCACACCATCATTCGGTAGCCGAAGATATTTTTACGCGCATGTGTGCTGATCAAGTCGGAGACCAGGCCAAATGCAGGGAGAGCCACGATGTAGACTTCCGGGTGGCCGAAGAACCAGAACAGGTGCTGGAACAATATCGGGCTGCCACCCTGGTGACCGAGCTGCTGCCCCAGCGAGACCATCGCCGGCATAAAGAAGCTGGTACCCAACAGCTTGTCGAACAGCATCATGATCGCGCTGACAAACAACGCCGGGAACGCCAGCAAGGCCATGATCGAGGCCATGAAGATGCCCCATACCGAGAGCGGCATGCGAAACAATGTCATGCCGTGCGTGCGCGCCTGCAACACTGTGGTGACGTAGTTCAACCCGCCCATGGTGGTTGCGACAATAAAAATCGCCAGTGAGACGAGCATCAGTACGATACCCCACTCGACTCCCGGTGTCCCCTGAGTAATGGACTGTGGCGGATAGAGCGTCCAGCCCGAGCCCGTGGGACCGCCAGGAACAAAGAAACCGGCGAGCAACACCAGTACCGCCAGCAGGTAGGTCCAGTAACTCAGCATGTTGACATAAGGGAAGACCATGTCGCGGGAACCCACCATCAACGGGATCAGATAGTTGCCGAAGCCCCCCAGAAACAAGGCCGTCAGCAAGTATATGACCATGATCATGCCGTGCATGGTCATCGCCTGATAGTAAGTACTGGCGTCCATGAACGCCAAACTGCCGGGGAAACCTATCTGCAGGCGCATCAAGCCGGACAACACCAAAGCGATCAGCCCCACGAACAGAGCCGTCAAGGAATATTGAATGGCTATGACCTTGTGGTCCTGACTCCAGATGTATTTGGTCAGGAAGCTTTTGGGCTCGTGCAATGCTTCTGTCTCGGCTTGCTCCGCATAGGCCATCACGTCATCCTCCTGTCGAAGTTTCAGTGTATTTCTGGCTGCTTTACGGCTACTTCCCTGGCTCCGCCTTGTTCGTGTCAGCGTCAGCATTCGCTTTGGATTTGATAAAAGCGATCAGTGCATTCAGCTCCTCGTCACTCGGAGCAAGGACCGGCATGACGGCTGCATAGCCCTTGACGATTTTGGCATTGGGATGAAGAACCGAATCTTTGAGATAGCCCTCATCGACCTTCACGCTCGTATCGTCGGCAAGGGTTTCCGTCTTGCCATACAGGCCCTGCCAGCTGGGACCGACGCCCTTGTTGCCATCGACACTGTGGCAGGCCAGACAGCCCAGCGACCCGGCCAGCCGCTGTCCTTGCGCCGCCAGGTCTTCACCCGGGCTCGACGCTTCGCCAGTCGAAGCTCCATCGTCTTGCCCCGCAGCACCCAGTGATTTGATCAGGGCGATGACAGCACCCAGTTCATCATCTTTCAGAGTATAGGCCACCATCACCGGCGGGTAGCCCTGTACCAGGCGGGCCTTCGGATCGAGAATCGACTCTTTCAGGTAGGCCTCGTCGACCTGCACACTGGTGCCATCGGCAAGCTTTTCAGTGCGGCCGTACAGCCCCTTCCATCCCGGGCCGAGACTGGCACCGCCATCCTGGCTATGGCAGGCCTTGCAGCCGTGCTGTTCGACCAACTGGCGGCCTTTTTCCAACACGCTGTCTCGACCGGGTTTGGCCGCTGTCGTCAATGTCTGCGCAAAAGTCGGTTGGCCCTTTAGCCATTGATCGAAGACGCCCTGCTCTTCCACGATCATATGGCCGCGCATGTTGTAATGCCCTACGCCACAAAATTCAGCGCAAAGGACTTCGTATTTTCCGGTTTTAGTCGGCGTAAACCAAAAGTACGACACCATCCCTGGCACCATATCCATCTTGCTGCGAATTTGCGGTACATAGAAATCGTGCAGGACATCTTTAGCGCGCAGCAAGACTTTCACCGGCCGATCGAGCGGAAGGCGAACTTCATTATTCATTACCAGCACATCGTCCTGCCCTGCAGGATCCTTGGGATCAAGGCCGAGGGGATTGGCGGAATCAACAAACCTGATATCCGACTTGCCCAACTTCCCGTCCTGACCGGGAAAACGAAAGGCCCACTGCCACTGCTGGGCGACCACTTCAAGTTCGTAAGCATTTTTCGGCACCCGGATGAAATCGTTATAAACAACCAGACCAGGCGCCAACATCCCGGCGATCCCTAGCGAGGTAACGATAATCAGCCATAGTTCCAGCTTTTTATTTTCTGGCTGGTAGGCCGCCCGAGACCCCTTCTTGTGACGAAAGCGCATCACCGCTATCGCCATGAATACCGTGATGGCAATGAAAAATATTCCACTGATGACCAGGGTGATGAACAGGGTGGTATCTATGGAGCCCCAGTTGGAAGCTGCCGGTGTCGCCTGCCAGGGCGCCAGTATGTTGAATAGCACTGATGCAATAACGATGAGTATCAAGACAATTGCTATTGCCATGTCCTCTTCATCCTATTCCTGTTGTTCATTGGTTATGCAACAGCATCGCCACTTACGTCCAGGCAGGGCAGACAAATACCACCCATCCGGGCGGTAAAGTCAGTGAGAAGTATAGAGCCATCGGCTTGTACCGTGAGGCTGGCAAGGGAGTTCCGGTTGCCGGCTATACTTAATTTCTGATGACGGACGGCAGAGTGCGACCGGAGGCGGCCCCAAAGGATGAACCCTGCCCTTGCGCAGTCATCAAACTTAAGTGATGGCATTGAGCAGGGACGATAGCTACAGCGTCCAGCAATCCAAATGGGAGGTTTCGTCATGAGTGCCTTGACGATCGAAGGCTGGTGCAAAACCAGCGGCGCCCAAAAGTCCACCCCGATCGGGGAAGTCCATTTCTACGTCGACGGACCTTTGCATCTGCGTCTGGAAGAAGCCGAAGAACGCCTGCAGAAGACCCACGAGCCTGAAGCCATGGTCGATGTCGATATGGACTCGATGGAGTTGATCATGCCCGAGGGATGCGCGCCCTTGTCCGACTGTCAAATGCGTGTCTATCTGCACGACGAACGCGGTCAGTTTCATCTGGTCGGGCACCGCGCGATCGACGGCAGCTTGATCTATACCAACGCGGTGTTGATCGATCAGCTTATCGAGTAACGGTCAGATGCCTTGGGAGGTGCCGAACTGGCGTTTGAATGCGCGAGTGTGGAGCCGCCACGTGCATGCGCCAGAGCGTCAGGTATTGCATCGACTGGAGAGTCGCGACTCAGACAGCAACCATTAATTCCATCGGTTATTTGTGTGAGGAGCATTCGTTCTATTGGGCTCGGTACAGGTGGCTAATCTTCTGAGGTTGAGCGGGGGAACCTTCAGGAAGGCGAAAGCATATGGACGCAAATCTGATCGAAACCGACTACCTGATCATCGGTGCTGGCGCGACGGCCATGGCTTTCGTCGATACGCTACTCAAGGAAACGAATGCACGCATCGTAATGGTGGATCGACACGATCGACCTGGCGGGCACTGGAATGATGCCTACCCGTTCGTCCGATTGCACCAGCCCTCGGCCTTCTATGGCGTCAACTCACGGGAGCTGGGCAGCGGAACGAAAGACCAGGCGGAACTCAACGAGGGCCTATATGAGCTGGCCTCCGGCGCCGAGGTGATGAGCTACTACGACCAGGTGATGAATCAGCAGTTTCTGCCGTCAGGTCAAGTCCGTTACTTCCCCATGTGCAACTACACCGGTGACCGCATTGACGACCACCGGTTTACCTCGCTGCTCAGCGGCATAAACCATCAGGTCCGGGTGCACAAAAAGGTGGTAGACGCCACCCATGCGCAGACGGCAGTTCCCTCGACCCACCCGCCCAGGTAC
>NZ_JAHBDJ010000027.1:0-77280 GCF_019956375.1 Pseudomonas sp. GL-R-19
ATGAAACAAGGGACATCAGCTCAACGATGGTCGAAAACAAAAGCTCACGCGGGTACTGGCGTTGACGGTGTTCTTCAAACACCTGATCAACCCATTCGGCAGGAACAGCCTGCTCCAGTATCAATTTAGTCATGACACTGGCCGGTGTCTTTTTTTCAAACCGCGCTAGAACTTCTGTCCACATCGTTTTCGTCACCCTGACTGGTTTTTAGGGGATTCTAAACGAAGACCTTGAAAGGGCTGGCCCTTACGGCGAGTCCCTTTGGCAAACGCCCCAAAGGAACCAAAGGTCTCGCCCCGAACGTACGGCCCCTCGCTAAGGCTCGGGGTTCCTTCGCTGCGGTTTTGGCCGGGGGCATTGCCCTCCGGTCGGCTTCGCTTCGACCTACATGCAATGAGTTCGACTGCGTCGAACGGCGCTGCGCGCCCATCCCCGGATGAACACCTCCACTCAGCCTGCCGAGGGGGCGGGTGGATCAAGATCAAAAGCTGCAGGCGAGCTAACGCTCGGCCTGATGAGTGGTGAGAAGCGTCTGCGTACGCCGATCTGCCTTTGCTCTTTTGTGGGAGCGAGCTTGGTCCGGGCGGCGTTCCGACGATGGCGGCCTGCCAGCCAACCAATCGCTCACAGACAAACGCTGATCCACTGTAGGAGCGGGCTTGCCCGCGAAGGCGGCCTGCCAGCCAACCAACCTCTCACAGACAAACGCTGATCCACTGTAGGAGCGAGCCTGCTCGCGAAGGCGGCCTGCCAGCCAACCAACCTCTCACAGACAAACGCTGATCCACTGTAGGAGCGAGCCTGCTCGCGATAGCGGTGGATCAGTCAACACCAGTGCCGAATGTAATGCCGCCATCGCGAGCAAGATCGCTCCCACAGGGAATGTGCCGTGTTCTGACAGCCCTGTTTAATAGCCGTCAGCCTTGTTTCCTGAAAGCCACACCGCCTTGCGTCGTTGCCTACAACTACGCCAGAATCCGCCGGCTTGTGCGTCTTGTACCCGGTCTTTATCGTTTCCCGGTCGCTGCAAATTCAGCGATCGGGTTTAGCGACCCGACCAGGTATAAGCGCAACAAGGCTCCAGTCTCTATTGCACATATTCGTGTGTTTGCAATTTTCGACATGGTGGCTGTGCGCGGGAGACCTTCGGGTCTACCGGGTCTTATACCTCCCGGTTCGCTAACCTGCGTACAGCTGCCACCCTTACTTGTTTAGCGACGGGTTTTGGTGGTTTCACCAGGTATAAAGGAGCTTGACCATGTGCAAACCAACTCCGAATCCCCCACAATCCGACGACGTTTCCCCCTACGATTCGCTCGACTCCAGAAAGCTCCACGAAGCCGCCGACCGCGCACTGGATCACTACCTCAATCCCCCGAAAGATCCGGCTCCATCGCACAAACCCAGCACGATGTTTGTCATCGCCCCCGACATCAATACCGAAACTCTATTGGCCCACGCCTGCGAATCCCTGGCCTCGGCCAGCATCATGGCCAGTGACCTTGCGGGATTTCTGCAAATCCCTCATCGCAACGCGCTGCTGGGGATTGCGCAGATCATCATGCTTGGTGAGCTGGCGGTGAATCGGGCGCTGGATAATCTCGACCCGCAGGAGTAACCCGGTAGAGGCAACAACAAATAAACCTGTGGGAGCAAGCTCGCTCCCACAGGGTTCTATGTCGTGTGGTCGATCTCGGTCTTCCCGCAAACAGAGCACGTACATTCAATTTTTCCTCCTCCTTCCCCGGCACTATCGAATCCAGTCCCGGCACATCGACGCCGGTGGTTTTTCATTTGTATGGGTAGGCCATGGACGCTTCGCGACGCGATGATCGGGCGCAAGACTGGGGGCTGCTGTTTCTGCGGGGCAGCGGCGGGTTGTTCCTGTTGTGGGTGCACGGCTTGCCCAAGCTGCTGCACTACAGTGCCGAGTTGCAAAACATCGAAGACCCTTTCCACCTGGGCGCGAACCTGACGCTGATGTTGGCGATTTTTGCCGAGGTCGTGTGCCCGCTGCTGATCGTCGGCGGGTTGCTGGCGCGTCTGGCGTGTTTGCCTATTCTGTTTGTGCTGTGGGTGTCGATGTTGATCGTGCATCCGCAGTGGACCCTCTTCGAAGGCCAGTTCGGCTGGCTGTTGCTGATTGTCTTCACCAGCATTTTCATCGCCGGGCCGGGACGGCTGGCGCTCAATGTCCGTTTCGCCGGAGCCTTGCGTTATGTCTGAATCCAATCGCCGTGAGCCGGCAAGTCCCGGGCCTGATGAGGTGGTGACCCTGATCGTCAAACACCGGGTCAAGGCCGGTTTCGAAGTGCCTTATGAAGCCTGGCTGCGCAACATCGTCAAGGTGGCGGCACAGAACGTCGGGCACCTGGGCGTGGATGTGGTACGCGGCAAGCACGCCGGCCTCGACACCTACACCTGCGTGTTGCGCTTTTGCTCGACCGAAGCGATGCAGAACTGGCTCGATTCACCGCAACGCCAGGCACTGGTCGACGAAGCCGCGCCGATGCTCGCCGATGGCGACCAGACCGAAGTCAATCCGGTCAACGAGTTCTGGTTCTCGCCCCAGGCCGAAGCCGGTACGCCACCGCCGCGCTGGAAGCAGGCCGTGGTGACGCTGCTGGTAATCCTGCCGCACACCTTGCTGGTGCCGCTGCTCTGGGGGCCGTTGTTGCAGCTCAACGCCTTGCTCTCCAATTACGTGGTGGCCACGTTCCTGATCACCCTGACCATCGTACTGTCGGTGGTTTACATCTTCATGCCCATGGCGACGCGTCTGTTTGCGCCCTGGCTGTCTCCCGCTACTTTGCACGAGGAACCGTGATGAACGCCGATCTGATTCTGTTCAATGGTCAATTCCACACCGTTGACCGCGAAAAACCGCTCGCCAGCGCCGTGGCGATCAGCGACGGTCGTTTCGTCGTGGTCGGCAGCGATGCCCAGGCCATGGCCCTGCGTGGTTCGAACACCCAGGTGATCGACCTCAAGGGCCGTTGTGTGATTCCCGGGCTCAACGACTCGCACTTGCACCTGATCCGTGGTGGCTTGAACTACAACCTCGAACTGCGCTGGGAGGGTGTGCCGTCCCTGGCCGATGCCTTGCGCATGCTCAAGGATCAGGCTGACCGCACGCCGACGCCGCAGTGGGTGCGGGTGGTCGGTGGCTGGAACGAATTCCAGTTCGCCGAAAAACGCATGCCGACCCTGGCCGAGCTCAATCAGGCGGCACCAGACACGCCGGTTTTCGTGCTGCACCTGTACGACCGCGCCTTGCTCAACCGTGCCGCGTTGCGCGTAGCCGGCTACACCCGCGACACGCCGAACCCGCCGGGTGGCGAGATCGTGCGCGACGCCAATGGCGAGCCGACCGGCATGCTGGTGGCGCGGCCGAACGCGATGATTCTGTACTCGACCCTGGCCAAGGGGCCGAAACTGCCGCTGGAGTATCAGGTCAACTCGACCCGCCAGTTCATGCGCGAACTCAATCGCCTGGGCCTGACCAGTGCCATCGATGCCGGCGGCGGTTTCCAGAATTACCCGGACGATTACCAGGTGATCGAGCAGTTGGCGAAGGATGAGCAACTGACCGTGCGCATCGCCTACAACCTGTTCACCCAGAAGCCCAAGGAAGAGTTGACCGACTTCAAGAACTGGACCAGCAGCGTGAAGCTGCACCAGGGCGACGATTTCCTGCGGCACAACGGCGCCGGGGAAATGCTGGTGTTCTCGGCGGCGGACTTCGAAGACTTCCTCGAACCGCGCCCGGACCTTCCGCAAACCATGGAAGCCGAACTGGAGCCGGTGGTGCGCCACTTGGTCGAGCAACGCTGGCCGTTCCGTTTGCACGCCACCTACAACGAATCCATCAGCCGCATGCTCGACGTATTCGAGAAGGTCAACCGCGACATTCCGTTCAACGGCTTGCCGTGGTTTTTCGACCACGCCGAAACCATCACCCCGCAGAACATCGAGCGGGTGAGGGCGTTGGGAGGCGGCATTGCGATTCAGGATCGCATGGCGTTCCAGGGTGAATATTTCGTCGAGCGTTACGGCGCGAAAGCGGCCGAAGCCACGCCACCGATCAAGCGCATGCTGGCCGAGGGCGTACCGGTCGGTGCCGGTACCGACGCCACGCGGGTGTCGAGCTACAACCCGTGGACTTCGCTGTACTGGATGGTCAGTGGCCGCACCGTCGGCGGCATGGAGCTGCACGCCGAAGGCCTTTCACGCCTGACGGCGTTGGAACTGTTCACCCACGGCAGCGCCTGGTTCTCGTCGGAGCAAGGCAAGAAAGGCCAGATCAAGGTCGGGCAACTGGCCGACGTCGCCGCCCTCAGCGCGGACTTTTTCAGCGTCGATGAAGAGGCGATCAAGTGGATCGAGTCGGTGCTGACTGTGGTCGGCGGCAAGGTGGTGTACGGCGCCGGTGACTTCGAGAAGCTCGGGCCGGCCAGCGTGCCGGTGCTGCCGGACTGGTCGCCGGTGGTGAAGGTGCCGGGCCACTGGCGCCCGACGTCGCCGATGCAGGCCCAGGTTCACCATTGCAGCGGGCCGTGTGCGGTGCATTCCCACAGCCATGAACGGGCGCGCCTGTCGAACGCGCCGGTCAGCGATTTCGCCGGTTTCTGGGGCGCCTTTGGCTGCTCGTGTTTTGCCTTCTGACCCATTTAAAAAAGCGCCGGCCCAACAGGTCGGCGTTGACTGCGACAACCATCCACCAAGGAGTTTCCAATGAGCAACGTTCCGTACAAACGCCTGAACAAAGACGATGCCGTGGTATTGCTGGTCGACCACCAGACCGGTCTGATCTCGCTGGTACAGGATTTCTCGCCCAACGAGTTCAAGAACAACGTGCTGGCCCTGGGTGACATCGCCAAGTTCTTCAAATTACCGACCATCCTCACCACCAGTTTCGACAGCGGTCCGAACGGTCCGATCGTGCCGGAGCTCAAGGCGCAGTTCCCGGACGCGCCGTTCATTGCACGCCCGGGCCAGATCAACGCCTGGGACAACGAAGACTTCGTCAAGGCGATCAAGGCTACCGGTCGCAAGCAACTGATCATCGCCGGTGTGGTGACCGACGTATGCGTGGCGTTCCCGACCCTGTCGGCCATTGCCGAAGGCTTTGAGGTGTTTGTGGTGACCGACGCTTCCGGCACCTTCAACACCACCGTGCAACAAGCGGCCTGGGCACGCATGTCGGCCGCCGGTGCGCACCTGCTGAACTGGTTCTCCGTGGCCTGCGAGCTGCAAGGCGACTGGCGCAACGACATGGAAGGCCTGGCCAACCTGCTGTCTGAACGCCTGCCGAACTATCGCAACCTGATCAACAGCTACACCAAATTTACCGCCAAATAAGACCAGTCAGTCGCTCCCACAAGGGATCCAGGCTGTTCACAGTATTTGTGAATGACACAGATCCGGTGTGGGAGCGACGGTGCTGCTCGAGATGGAGGCGATGCGGTTTGCCGCGTCACCGGTTCAAGGCGTGACGATATTGAACTGCGGCGCGAAGGTATCGAGGCTGCTCATCAACTCCCCAAGCTTCTTGCCATTGCCTTGCAACTTGATCAGGCCTTTCTGGATCGCTGTCGGGATATCCAGTTGCTTGAGGCTGATCTGTTCCAGGGTGGCCTTGGTCATGTTCACACTGGCGTCCGCCTGGGGATTGAGCCCGGCACGGTGGGTCAGCACTCCATTGCGCAGGGTCAGGTTGAAGTCCTTGTTCTGATCCTCGAAAGTCCAGTTCAGGGTCAGGTCATGGCCTACAGCCTTTTCACTGTCCAGACGAACCGCCAGGAAGTCGAAGAACATCTGCGGGCTCATCGCCCGCACCATGTCCACCGATACCGAAGTGCCCGCTTGGGGTGGCACGCCGTTGCGCAGTTCCATGGCACCGGTCAGGTACATGTTGCGCCAGGTGGCGTTTTCACTTTGATAGCCCATTTGCTCCAGCGCCTGGGCCTGGGCTTTGCGCGCATCGCCGTTGTCCGGGTTGGCGAACAGCAACTGATTGCCCAGTTGCGCGGCCCAGCGGTATTCACCCTTGGCCATTGCCGCCTGCATTTTCCCCAGCACGGCCGCGTCGCCGCCCATGGCTTCGACCGAACGCTTGGCCGTTTCTACCGGTGGCAGTGGATTGAGGTTGGCCGGATTACCGTCATAGAAACCCATGTAGCGCTGATACACCGCGCGGGTGTTGAAACTCAGTGAGCCGTAGTAGCCACGGGTGTACCACTTCTGGTCGAGGGTGCCGGGCAGCTTCTTGATCGAATCGGCGATTTCCAGCGGCGTCAGGCCCTGATTCAGCAAGTGCAGGGTGCGGTCGTTGAGGAAGGCGTACATGTCGCGCTGGTCGGCGAGGAAGGTGCGGATGCGCTCGCCGCCCCAGGTCGGCCAGTTGTGCTGGGCGAACAACACATCGCTCTTGTCACCGTAACGCGCCAGGCTGCTGTCCAGGTACTCTGCCCAAGCCTTGGCGTCACGCACCTGGGCGCCGCGGGGGGTGAGGATGTTGTGCATCATTTGCGTGGCGTTTTCCGCCATGCACAAGGCGCGCAACTGCGGCAGGTACAGGTTCATCTCCGCCGGTGCTTCGGTGCCCGGGGTCAACTGGAACTCCACGTCGAGGCCTGCGATGGTGCGGGTTTCCAGCTCTTTGTCGATCAGGTCGGTGGGCGGGATCAAGGTGACGGTGCCGCCGCTCGGCGTGCTCTTGCCCAAGCCGGCATCGACCTGGCCTTTTTCGCCACGGGGCAACAGGCTGCCGAACTGGAACTGTGCGCGGCGGCTCATGGCGTTGCCGGCGTAGACGTTCTCGCTCATCACGTGTTCCATGAACCCGGTGGGGGCGAACACCTTGACCTTGCCGGCCTTGACGTCGGCCTCGTCGATGACCCCGCGCACGCCACCGAAGTGGTCGACGTGGGTGTGGCTGTAGATCACCGCCACCACCGGTTTGTGCGGACGGTTCTGGTAGTACAGGTCCAGTGCCGCCTTGGCGGTTTCGGCCATGGTCAGCGGGTCAATGATGATCAGGCCGTCGTCACCTTCGATGATGGTCATGTTGGCCAGATCGAGGCCGCGAACCTGATACAGCCGTGGGCTGACTTCAAACAGTCCGGCATGGGCGCTGAGCTGGGCCAGGCGCCACAGGCTCGGGTTGACTGACTCCGGGGCCTGATCCTTGCCGAGGAAGTCATAGGCCTGGATATCCCAGATGACCTTGCCCGAGGCGTCCTTGACCTGGCCCTTGAACGGCGCGATCAGGCCCTTGGTGACCGACTCGTAGTCGGTGCGGTCGGTGAAGGGCAGTTGTTGCAGCACGGCGGCGTTACTGGCCGAGGTTTGCGGGCTGGCCGCGACCGGTGCGTCGGCGGCGACCACCGATTGCGCAAGGCAGGCTGTGATCAGACAAGCGAGCAGCCCACGAGGGCTCAAGGTGAAACGAGGCATGGTGTCTCCGTTTTTTATCGTTATGGTCAGACCAGCTTCGAGAGTAGGGCGGGGCTCGGGCAGGGCGATCATCAGCAACGGACAAAAAACATTCAGGGCCGCTATTCTTGGACCAGGCATATCCAGCAGGTTGACCCATGCTTGAAGTCCATGGCGTTTTCAAAAGCTACACCACCCCGCAGGGGCCGCTGCCGGTGCTGCAAGGCGTCGATCTGACGCTCAGGCCCGGCAGCAGCCTGGCACTGATGGGCGAGTCGGGCAGTGGCAAAAGCACCTTGCTGCACCTGATCGCCGGGCTGGACCGGATCGATCGCGGCAGCATTCGCAGTGGCGGGCATCGTCTGGAGCAGATGAATGAAGGGCAACTGGCGAACTGGCGCCGCACGGAAATCGGCCTGGTGTTCCAGCAGTTCAACCTGATTGGCAGCCTGCGGGTCGAAGACAACCTGGCGATTCAGGCGCGTCTGGCCGGGCGCCATGACCCACACTGGCAGGCGCATCTGGTGCAGCGCCTGGGCCTGGGCGAGTTGCTGCGGCGCTACCCGGAGCAACTGTCCGGCGGCCAGCAGCAACGGGTTGCGCTGGGGCGGGCGCTGGCGTCGCGCCCGCAACTGCTGCTGGCCGACGAGCCCACCGGCAGCCTCGATGAAACCACCGCCGCCGAGGTGTTGCAGTTGCTGCTGGAATTGCTCGACGACAGTCCCACCAGCCTGTTGATGGTCACCCACAGTCCCGGCGTGGCGGCGCGGCTGGCGGAAAAAGCGCTGCTGTGCGGTGGTCGTCTTGCCGGTGTGGGGGCGCGCTGACATGCGCATTTTTGGCGAAACCCTGCGCGCTCTGCTCAGCCACTGGCGGCAGCACCCGGTGCAGTTTTTCAGTGTGCTGACCGGGTTGTGGCTGGCCACCAGCCTGCTGACCGGCGTCCAGGCACTCAACAGCCAGGCCCGCGACAGCTATGCCCGCGCCAGTCAGTTGATCGGCGGCGAACCTCAGGCCAGTCTCGGTGCACCCGGTGGCGGCACGTTCACGCAGCAATGGTTTATCGATCTGCGCCGAGCGGGGTGGCCGGTGTCACCGGTACTGCAAGGGCGAGTCACGCTCAAAGGCCATGAAGAGCAGCGCTTGCAGTTGATGGGCATCGAGCCGGTGTCGCTGCCGGCGGGCGCGGCGGTGGCCGGGCAGGCCCTGGCGATTGAGCAGGTGGTCGATTTTTTCAGCCCGCCGGGCACTACCTGGATATCGTCGCAAACCTTGCAGGCACTGGGTTTGCGTGAGGGTGACCAGCCCTTGACCCTGGCTGGCGCGGCACTGCCGCCGTTGCATGTGCAGGCCGATATGGCACCCGGTGTGCTGCTGGTGGACATCGGTTTTGCCCAGCAGATTCTGGGGTTGCCGGATCAGTTGTCGCGTCTGCTGTTGCCGAAGGAATTCACTGCGCCGCTGCCGGATTCGCTCAAGGGGCAGCTGCAACTCAAGAGCGCCGGTGAAGAAAACAACTTGGCGCGCCTGACCGAAAGCTTTCACCTGAACCTCGATGCTCTTGGGGTGCTGTCGTTCGTGGTCGGCCTTTTTATCGTACACGCCGCCATCGGGCTGGCGCTGGAGCAACGCCGAGGCTTGTTCCGGACCCTGCGTGCCTGCGGCGTGAGTGCGCGGATGCTGATCGCTTGTCTCTCCGTCGAATTGGGTGGGCTGGCCCTGATCGGCGGTGTAGCCGGGGTGGTCAGCGGCTACCTGCTGGCCGGTGTGCTGTTGCCCGATGTCGCCGCCAGCCTGCGTGGCTTGTACGGCGCCGAAGTGGCGGGGCAGTTGAGCCTCAGCCTGTCGTGGTGGTTGAGCGGTATCGGCTTGAGCCTGATCGGCGCGTTGCTGGCCGGTGCCAGCAGCCTGTTGCGGGCGGCGCGCTTGCCCTTGCTGGCGCTGGCCGACCCGCAAGCCTGGCATCAGGCCCATGCCCGCTGGTTGCGACGCCAGGGCGGGGTGGCGGCAATGGCCGGGGCGATCGCGTTGCTGGCGCTGACTTTCGGTGACAGCCTGGTCATTGGCTTCGTGTTGATGGCGGCGCTGTTGATCGGTGCCGCACTGGCACTGCCGGTGGTGCTCAGTTCGCTGCTCAGTCTCGGTTCGCAGCGCAGTCGCTCGGTGCTCGGCCAGTGGTTTGTCGCCGATTGCCGCCAGCAACTGCCGGCCCTGAGCCTGGCGTTGATGGCGCTGCTGTTGGCCATGGCGGCGAACATCGGTGCCGGCAGCATGACCGCAGGCTTTCGCCAGACTTTCAGCGACTGGCTCGAGCAACGGCTGACGGCCGAACTTTACCTCAATCCCCAGAGCCCGGCCCAGGCCAGGGAGCTGCACGGCTGGCTCGTCCAGCAGCCGCAACTGGCGGCGGTGCTGCCCAACTGGCAGGTGTCGATCCAGTTGCAGGGCTGGCCGACGGACCTGTCCGGGATCATCGACCACCCGACCTATCGCCAGCACTGGCCGCTGCTCGAAGCCTTGGGCGACACCCCTTGGGAGCGCTTGGCCAAGGACGATGCGGTGATGCTTAGCGAACAACTGGCCCGGCGCTTGCGCGTGCAGCTCGGCGATCACCTGACGCTGCCGACGCCCACCGGCCCGTGGTCGCCGCGGATCGTTGGGATCTACGCCGACTACGGCAATCCCAAGGGCCACATTCTGGTCAATATCGATCACTTGCTGCGCGGCTGGCCGCAATTGGCACCGAGCCGCTTCAACCTGCGCATCGAGCCTGCGTCGATCCCGGCGTTCGTCACGGCGCTGCAGGCGCGTTTTACCCTCGACGACAGCCGCATCGTCGATCAGGCGCGGCTCAAGGGCTGGTCCACGCAAGTCTTCGAACGCACCTTCGCCGCCACCGCCGCGCTCAACAGCCTGACGCTGTGCGTGGCCGGGGTGGCGCTGTTCATCAGTCTGTTGACCCAAAGCCAGAGCCGTCTCGGGCAACTGGCGCCGCTGTGGGCACTGGGCGTGACTCGTCGGCATTTGATGTTGCTCAACCTCGGGCAAACCTGGCTGCTGGCGCTGCTGACCCTGGTGCTGGCGTTGCCGCTGGGCATCGCCCTGGCGTGGTGCCTGGACACGGTGATCAACGTGCAGGCCTTTGGCTGGCGCCTGCCGTTGCGGGTGTTTCCATGGCAACTGTTGCAATTGATGGGGCTGGCGCTGGTGGCGACGCTGCTGGCCTCGGCCTGGCCGTTGTACCGTTTGTACCGCACGCAACCAGCGGACCTGCTGCGGACGTTTGCCCATGAAGATTAAAGCCTGCGTGTTGCTCCTGGCGCTGCTGGCGAGCGGTTGCGATCAACCGGCACCGGTCGAAAAGGGTTTTGCCGGGCTGGGCAACCAGGCCGCTGCGTTCACCAAGGTAGTGCCCGGTCGGGTGTTCAGCTTCCCGGCGGATCACGGCCCGCACGACGGCTTTCGCATCGAGTGGTGGTACGTCACGGCCAACCTGAAGGACGATCAGGGGCATGAGTTCGGCGCGCAATGGACGTTGTTCCGCAGTGCCTTGACAGCCACCCCCGAGGTGGCGGGTTGGCAGAATCAGACGATCTGGCTCGGTCACGCGGCGGTGACATCGGCGACGGTGCATCACGCGGCTGAACGCTATGCCCGTGGTGGCGTCGGTCAGGCCGGTGTCAGCGTCGCGCCGTTCAATGCGTGGATCGACGACTGGCAGTTGCGCAGCCAGGCGACTGCCGACGACCCGTTAGCCGACCTGCAGCTCAGTGCTCGTGACCGGCGTTTCAGCTACCGGTTGCGGTTGACCTCGACAGGTCCGCTGGTGCTTCAGGGGGACCAGGGGTTCAGCCAGAAATCCGAGCAGGGTCAGGCCTCGTATTACTACAGCCAGCCGTTTTTCCAGGCCAGCGGCACGCTGGATATCGACGGCCAGACCTTTCAGGTCAGTGGCCCGGCCTGGCTTGACCGCGAATGGAGCAGCCAGCCCCTGACAGGCAATCAGACCGGTTGGGACTGGTTCTCCCTGCACCTGGACAGCGGCGAGCAGGTGATGCTGTATCGCATGCGGCAAAAGGACGGCGAGCCTTACCTCATCGGCACTTGGATCGACGCCCGGGGCCAGACACAATTGCTGCGCGCCAGCGACATCAGCCTCGCGCCACAAGACACCGCCCGCGTGGCAGGACGCGAGATGCCCGTGCGCTGGTCGATCAAGATCCCCGCCAGACACCTCGATATCGCCATCACCGCGCTCAATCCCCAGGCCTGGATGGACTTGCGCATTCCATATTGGGAAGGCCCGGTGCGCCTCAGTGGCAGTCATGCAGGGAACGGATATCTGGAAATGACCGGGTACTAGGGCAAAGCTGTTCAGTTAAGCGAATGTGGTCCTCTGTAGGAGCGAGCTTGCTCGCGATGGTCGTTAACGATAACGCGTATTTACTGGCTAAACGCGGCGCACTTGAATCCATCGTCGGAACGCCGCCCGGAGCAAGCTCGCTCCTACAATTTCCTTAAGTGAACAGCATTGTGGGTACTAGGGGGCTTGTGCAAGGAATATCACCGCCCTGGCGCGACCACTCGCTGAACAGCGTCTATGCTCACTCGCACACACGGTGTTGAGCCCGTTTTCAACGCCGTTTGTTGCCATCAATCACAGGGAAAGTTCTGTCTATGAAACGCCACGCACTGAGCAAAGCCATCACCCTCGCAACCTTGCTGTCTGCCGCCAGTTTTGGCGCAGTTGCCGCCGATATTCCGCTGTCCGAAGTCGTGGTGGCCGATCAAGTCTCCACCAAAGTCGTTTCGGTTGATGCCGCGAACCATTCCGTGGTTCTGAAAGGCCCGCAGGGTAACGAGTTCCCGGTGCAGTTGACCGACAAGGCGAAAAACCTCGATAACCTCAAGGCCGGCGATACGGTGGACATCACGGTCACCAGCGCCGTTGCCGCCTACCTCGACACCGATATCGACAAAGGCCTGCCCGGCACCGCCGAAGCCATTGGCGAAATTCGCGCAGCGCCAGGCAGCGCCAACCCGGGTGGCGAAGCTTACCGTCAGGTGAAAGTGCAGTTGAAAATCACCCATATTGACGTGAAAAAACACCAGGTGACCTTCGAAAACCCGGAAGGCCAGTCCAAGACTGTCGACGTCAAACGCCCTGAAGTCCAGGCCAAACTCAAGGACTTGAAAGTCGGGCAAAGCGTGAACGTGGTTTATACCGATGTATTGACGGTGACCAGCCAGCACTAATATTGGCTCTGAACGGGTTGATTGTTTTTGTGCAGGTTTTGTACAGGAATAATCAACTCGTATGGCCGAACTGGTGAGTTTGTGGCTTGGTGCGGGACAGGATTTAAGTCAACATTTTATTACATATGATGTCGATAAATTTCATCTTTGCCCCACCGACATATTTAGCCACTTCTACTAAAATACTTTCCGTTCGCCCAGTGCAAGGCTCTTTACCAGTGCATGGATTGCCGAGGCCAGTGCACTGGGCGAACACTTTTTTTGCTGTTTTGAAAGTTTCGGATATAAAAAAACGGGCGACCAACAGGTCGCCCGTTTTTTTATTGAGCGGTGAGAGATCGTTCAGTCATGTTTTTTATTGACTTGAACGACATCGGCCAACGCCGCGAAACACTGCTCGATCGAACGCCGCTGGCTGTCGGCGTACAGCTGCAGTTCATCGATCGTCGGCCGCCCCAGAGCCTGTTCGAAGGCTTGCTGGTTGGAGTGAACGCCGTAACGGGTCTGCGCCGCATCCCCAAGGTTCGACTGGAAAATCCCCGCTGCGCTGACCGGGAGGAAGTCTTCGTACACCAGCGGTTCCACCCGCAGGCAACCGCTGCCGAGCAGGTCTTCCAGGGCGGCGTTTGTCAGGTCACCCGCCGCCAGGCCTTGTTCCGTCACGAAGTAGCGGAAGTAAGCCAGGCCCTGTTGGCGCATGCCTTCCCAGGTGTCAGGGAATTCGCTGAAGTGCTGCGCCATGAGCGCGTTGTAACGCGCGGCGTTGGCTTCGTTGGGAAAGTCCTTGAGTTCGTCCCGCGCGGCATTGAGCAAGCGGTCGTACAGTGCCCGGCCTTTGGGCGTGAGGGCGGCACCGCGCTGTTCGATTTCGCCGAATCTAGCGCTGTGACTGCCGCGAGCCTGGTTTTGATCGGTGAAGGCAATCGGCTCGTCCAGGGCCTTGAAACTGGTCTGGCGCAACAGGATCGGGCATTGGCGGCGGGGCGGGCCTTCGATCACCGCCTTGGGGGTGATGCCATGGGCCGGCATTTGCGCCTGGACGATGTCGATGTCCAGGGTCCGTGGTGTCAGGTGGTTGATGTGGGGGCCCTTGAACGCCACCACGTCGGCGATCAGACGATGCTGGGCGCTGAGTTGTCGATACTGCTCGGCAGTGACGGTGGCGCTGTGGTGCCAGCGAAACGTTTCCAGGGCCTGTTCGACGAATTCCAGGGCTTCCTGCTCGGTCAGGCCACCCCGGGATTCGGCACGTTCGATGAGGGAGAGGGCCGTGGGGGTGAAGATCGCGCGCTGGTCGAGCATCGACTGGGCGAACGCTCGCAGCTCCAGGTCTTCGATCAATTCCAGGCGCAACAGCGAGGTGAATACCCGGAACGGGCTGACCTGCAACGACGCTTCATGCACCGCGCGAAAAGCCGTGGAATGCACCGGCACGCCGGCGGGTGTCAGGTCGTAGTAACCCACCGGATGCATGCCCATTACCGCGAACAGGCGGGCGAGGGTCGCCAGTTCAGCGGACGTACCGACGCGGATCGCCCCATGACGCTCCAGGTCCAGGCGCTCGATTTCGCCGGTGCTCGTGAGCTGTTGTGCGACCTGTGGATCGCTGTCCAGTACGTGACGGTTGGTCTGCTCCACCAGCTCCATCAATGCGCCGTACAACGGCACTTCCTCGCGATACATGTCGGACATCGCTTTGGAGAAGCGTTGGCGGATCAGGTCAGGGCTGACGAAGTTCGGGTGGTTCATGAACAGGATTCCTGGCGCGGTGACGTAAAGGATGGACGAAAGATCGCAGCCTTGAGCGACGCCGACAAACGAAGTTTCTGACGAACTTCATTCTGCAAAGGACTGCATGCCTAGGGGGCGTTCTCAATTGGTTTCCTAGTGCAGTCGTTGATCCTGTGGGCTCTCCGAGCGCAGCGATGCCAAAAACTCCCGATACAGCCGCGCCGAACCGGTGGGGGCTTCCACCATGGGCATGTGCCCGACGGCGTCCCAGATATGCACGCGCAGGTCGACGATGCCCTTGCTCCAGACCGCCACGCTGCTGACATCGATCAGCCGGTCCTTGCGCCCCCACAGCAACAGGGCCGGGGCGGTGATGTCGGGCAGGTGCGGTTCCATCGGCGGACTGGCGCGCATTTCACGGAAGATTTCTTCCAGCTCCTCGCGGGACTGTTCAT
This sequence comes from Pseudomonas sp. GL-R-19, assembly GCF_019956375.1. Lineage (NCBI taxonomy): Bacteria > Pseudomonadati > Pseudomonadota > Gammaproteobacteria > Pseudomonadales > Pseudomonadaceae > Pseudomonas > Pseudomonas sp. GL-R-19. The sequence goes on from NZ_JAHBDJ010000027.1 coordinate 14,881, forward strand.
AGCGCTGGGCGACGGCATCGAGAACCAGCTTCGGTACCCAGGGTGGCGAAGCCATGGTCATGGCGTAGAAGCGCTGGAATTCTTCGCGCGAGTGAATCAGAAACGGGTTGTGGCCCCTGGCCAAATGCCGCTCGAGGTCACTGGGCTCGGGCGCGGTGACACCCGCCGGGTCGAACAGTGCCAAGGACACAATGCGCTCGGGGTACGTGGCTGCGAGCCATGCGGCCATGTAGCCACCCATGGAATTGCCGATGACATGGACTTTCTCCACCCCGCACACATCCAGCAGCTGGATCATGCGCTTGGCCTGCAGCGGGATGTCATAGCCGCCGCCGGCCTTGAAGCCGGTTTCGCCATGGCCGGCGATGTCCGGGATGATCACCCGGTGACTGCCGACAAAGTGCCGGGCGAAACGCAGCCAGAGGTTCTTGTCAGCGCTGAAGCCATGGAGCATCAGCACACTGCTGGTGGCCTCGTACGGCCCGCCTTGCCAGGTCGAGACGGTCATCTCGGGGATAGGCACGACGATTTTGTGCAGCCGGTACAACTTGGCCTCGGCCGCCATGTTCAAGTCATAGAGCCAGTAGCCGATGGCCGGGTAGGTCAGCCAGCTCCAGGCGACGAACACTGCGAGAACGACGAATAACAAAAGCATCATGCGTCTCCCTTGTATCTGCTCAGGACAAAATGTGATCGGCGGGTTTCAGCGCTCGGGTCAAGCGATGAAAGCTGAAGCTGAACCCCGGAAACATGGCAATCACATGACCGCTCCTGCTTTGATACCAACTATGGCAACCACCGGACTTCCACACGGTGCGCTCCATTTCCCGGTGGATCATTTCAGTGTAGGTACGTTCTGCCTCATGGCGAACTTCGATGCTGCGTAAACCTTGATCCCTCAAGGTGCGAATGCAATCGAGGATGTAATTCATCTGGGATTCGATGATGAACAGCGCCGAGGTGTGGCCGATGCCGGTGTTCGGCCCGGTGACGATGAACAGGTTGGGGAAGTCGGGCAGGGCGGTGCCGAGATAGGCCCGCGGGTATTGTGCCCAGACCTCCTTGAGACAGGTGCCGTTTTTGCCCGTTACCGGGTAGCAAATCACCCCGTCGGTGGCATCGTAGCCGGTGGACCAGACGATCAGGTCCACGTCTATATGTTGGCCATCGAGGGCAACGATGCCGGTTTCGTCGATGGCCGCGATGCCTTGTTCGCGGCTGTGCAGCGTCACGTTGCGGCGGGCCAGTGCCGGGTACAGCGTGCTGGACAAAATCACCCGTTTGCAGCCCATGGTGTAGTCCGGCGTCAGTTTGCGCCGCAGTTCGGTGTCCGGCACCTGGAGCTTGAGGAAGCGCAGGGCCTGGCGCTGAACCCTGTGCACGGCCGGCTTCGAATACTTGAAGCCAAACACCCGGGTTTCGAATTGCCAGTAGATACCCCAGCGCAGCAACTTGTAGACGGGCTTGAGCCCCAGCAGCCAGCGCTGGAAGCGGCCAAACCTGTGATCAGCCCGGGGCAATACCCAGTGGGGCGTGCGCTGGAACACATGCAAGTGCCCGACGTCCGGGGCAATGGCCGGAATGACCTGGGCCGCACTGGCGCCGCTGCCGACGATGGCCACGGATTTTTGCCGGTAGTCGTAGCCGTGATCCCAGTTGTTGGTGTGGAAAGTTTTGCCCTGAAAACGTTCCTGTCCGTTGAAGTACGGCACCACCGGTTGACTCAGCGGCCCGGTCGCGTTGATCAGGAACTGCGCGCAAAATGTGCCTTTGTCGACGGTGTAAACCGTCCAGCGCTTGTTGGCGTCGTCCCATTCGATGCGCTCGACATTAGCGTCCAGTTCCACCTTGTCCCGCAGGCCGAAGCGTTCCACCACATGGCGGGTGTAGCGGTGCAGTTCGGCTTGTCCTGCGAACATTTGCGTCCAGCGATACGGGGCGAAAGACAAGGAGTAAAGCGGCGAGGGCACATCGACTGCCGCGCCGGGATAGGTGTTCTGGCACCAGGTGCCGCCGAAGAAATCCCGTCGCTCCAGCAGGCGGAAATCGTCGATGCCGGCCTTGAGCAAATTGATTGCAGCACATTGTCCGCCAAAACCGCTGCCGATGATCAATACTTGAAAGGTCTGCATGGGCCTCCTCTTATGGTCATTGATCAACCCTTCTTTCATGTATAGCCGTTTCTGGAGACGAGGCTTTTGCTTTTATTCGAGCGTGATGTCGCGATATTCAGCCTGTCAGTCGGTGATGGCTATTTGATTTCATCCTGATAGACTCCAGCACACAGGCGCAGGCTGTTATCGCATTCCGTCGAGTGGCACAGAGGCCCTATGGCAAAAACGGGAGGAAAGGGATCTTCATTGGCCAGGAGGCTCTACACATCGCGAATCCTGGGGGTGGCCCTGGGATTGGTGTGTGTGAGCGCGGCGATGTATCCACTCGATCCGGCGCCCTGGGTCTGGGGATTCATGTGGTTCAATGGCCTTGTCTGGCCGCACCTGGCTTACCAATGGGCGCGCCGGGCCAGGACGCCCTATCATGCCGAACACCGCAATCTGCTGATCGATGCCTTTCTCGGCGGCTTCTGGATTGCCGCCATGCAATTCAATCCACTGCCCAGCGCGACCACCATCTCCATGATGGCCATGCACAACGTGGCCATCGGCGGCTTGCGCTTCCTGCTGGCCGGGACGGCCGCGCAAGTGCTGGGCCTCTGCGTAGGCTTGCAGATTTTCGCCCCGGCGTTCATTCCTGCTACCAGCCCGGTGCAGCTCTATGCCTGTTTGCCATTGCTGTGCCTGTATCCGTTGGCGCTGGGCTGGTTCTGCTTTCGCCAGGCCCATGCCCTCGGCCGTCAGAAGCGTGAACTGCTGGCACTGAGCCGCACCGACAGCCTGACGGGCCTGCTGAACCATGGCTCCTGGAAGGACCAGCTGGAGGTCGAGTTCCAGCGTTGCAAACGTCAGCAAAAAGGCGGGGCGATTGCGCTGATCGATATCGACCATTTCAAAGCCATCAACGATACCTACGGCCATGTTGCCGGCGACATCGTCCTGCGTCAGTTGAGCAAAATGCTCAAGCACAGCCTGCGAGCGACCGATGTGGCAGGGCGCTACGGCGGTGACGAGTTCTGCGTGATCCTTCCGGACCTGCCCCTGAACCGCGCCGCCGCCGTCATGGAGGCCCTGCGCGATCGCTTCGCCACCTTGGGGGACGAGCAGAACCCGGCGCTGAAAGTCAGCCTGAGCATTGGCCTGGCCTCCTTCAACCCGGCCCACGCCGACGCAATGCTCTGGCTCAATGACGCCGACCATGCGCTATACGAAGCCAAGACCACCGGGCGCAATCGAGTGATCTGTTGCGGTAATGGGAAACCCCATCCCGAACTGCTCGACTCGGTGTGATTGTCTGCTCGCGAAGGCGGAGTGTCTGTTGAGACCGTCACTCCTTCACGCTCATGAACTCTTCCGCGTAGCGGATGTACTCCTCGGGTTGGGTGTAGGTGTGCGTCAGCTCGGTCGCGTTCAGGTCCGAGGTCTGGGTGAGGATCTGGCGTTGCTCGCGCAGGCTGTCGTAGGTTGCCTTGATCGCGGCGAAGTAAGCGCCATGGCCGTCGATGGTCACTCGAACACCCAGTTCGGCCAGGCGCTTGTCATCGCGTAGCAGCGGGTTGCCGTAGGTCACCAGCATCAGCGGCACGCTCAGGTGCTCGGCGATCTGCTCCAGATGGTCGAAGTCCTTTACGCCCACCATGCAGATACCGTCGGCCCCGGCGCGCTGGTATTGCCGGGTGCGGCTGATGATTTCCTGCACCGGCGCAATCCCCGCATGGGTGCGGGCGATGATCGCCATTTCCTTATCGCAGCGGGCTTCCAGTGCCGCGCGGATCTTGCCGACACCTTCGGCGACCGTGATCAGGTCGGTGGACTTGCGGCCAAACTGCGCAGGCAGCAGGGTGTCTTCGATGGTCAGCGCGGCGACGCCGGCCCGTTCGAGTTCGACGATGGTGCGCATGACGTTGAGCGCGTTGCCGTAGCCGTGGTCGGCGTCGGCAATCACCGGCAATTGGGCGACACGGCCGATGCGGGTGGCCTGTTCAGCGAATTCGCTGAGGGTGATCAGGGCAAAGTCAGGGGCGCCCAGCACTTGCAACGAGGCGACCGAACCACCAAGGATCCCGACTTCGAAGCCCAGGTCGGCGGCGATGCGGGCCGACATCGGGTCGAAAACCGAGGCTGTGTGGTAGCAGGTGTCGGAGGCGAACAATTGGCGAAAATTGCGGCGCAAATCTTGATGGGAAAGCCTGGACATATGAGTTCCACCAATGGAATGGAGGGGCTTGAGCAAAAGTGTCAACGCCGAAGATTAAAAGGCTATCACGCGCGCAGGGGGAGAATGATGACGAATTTGCCGGGTCAGTCAGATTGACGTCGCAACGATGGAGCTGATGAGTCACGCCGCCTCGGCCTGTTGCCGTTGGTCAGGCAGCGGCACGGCGCGCACCGAGTCGCCGGGTTGCAGCTGTAAGCGCTTGGCGGTCAGGCGGTCAACCACCAGGCTGTTGCCCAACCGTCGGGCCGGGGCGCAGGTAATGCGGCAGTTTTCCAGGCGGCGGTTGTGGATCAGCCAGAGGGGCGCTTTATCGTCCGGCGAGCCGATGGCCAGTGACAGCGGTTGGCTGTCGCGCACGGTGCGGATCCCGCAAACCGGGGCTTCAAGGACCGGTCCGCCGTCGAAGATATCGATGTAGCCCTTGTGGGCAAACCCTTCGGCGCTGAGGATTTTCAGGGCCGGCTCGGTATTCGGGTGGGCCTTGCCGATCACCGCCTGGGCCTGTTCGGTAAGCAGGCAGGTGTACAGCGGCTGGCGCGGCATCAATTCGGCGATGAACGATTTGTTGCCCAGCCCGGACAAGTGATCGGCGTGGCTGAAATCCATCTTGAAAAAGTGCCGGCCGAGGCTGTCCCAGAACGGCGAGCCACCTCGTTCGTCGGCACTGCCGCGTAACTCGGCGATGAGCCGGTTGCCGAACAGCTGCGTAAACTCGGCCACAAACAACAAACGTCCGAGCGAAAGCAAACGGCCGTTGCTGCCCTGGCGCTGATCGGCGCGCAGGTACAGCGAGCAGACTTGCGATTGCCCGGTCAATTCATTGCTCAGGAACAGGGTCGGGATCTGGCGCTCGATACCCAGGTCCGGTGCCGCACTGACCGTCAGCCCGACCCGGTAGTTGTACCAGGGCTCGCGCAGGCCGACGCCCCCCGTCAGAGCGCTGACGCCCACCACTTGCTGCTCGTCGTCCTCGAGCACGAACAGATAATCGGCATCGGCCCGATCGACCTGCCCGGCGAACGTGCGTCGGGCCCAGCGGATCCGGTGGGCCAGGCGTTCTTCGTCGGCCGGCAGGCTGGTAAGTCCCGGAACGGCCTGACGCACCAGCGTGACCAGGGCGGGCAGATCGGTGATCTGGACCGGACGGACAATCATGCGGCTGTTCCTTGTTCGTGTGTGCTCGGGCGGTGACGTCGCTGGCGGGTATTCACAGGGCGATCAGCCTGATCGGGCTGCCCTCGGTCACCTTCAGCGCCTTGCACATGGCTGCGTCCAGTGCCACGGGTTGCCCGGCGATGTAATCAAGATCGGCGACGATGGCCCGGTAATCCTTCAAGGACTCGTTGCTCACCAGAAAGCTGCCGCGGGCATCGATCACAGGTCCCGGCCGCGTGATAGCGCACTGGCTGTGGGCGATGGAACGAATGCCCGACGTGCGCGCATACAGGGTCGGGCCTCCATCGAACAAATCGATGTAGCTGTTGGTTTCGAAGCCTTCACGCTCGAGGATATCGAAGGCTTCCTGGCCGTCGGGGTGGATGCTGCCGATACAGTCCTGTGCCGCCTGGGGCAGCATGGGCACGTAAATCGGATACTGCGGCATCAGTTCGGCGAGAAAGGTGCGGCTCTGCAGGCCGCAAAGCCGTTCGGCCTCGACGTAGGGCAAGTCGAAGAAATGCTTGCCCACGGCATCCCAAAATGGCGAGTGGCCTTCATCACTGCTGTAGCCGACGATTTCGGTGATCACCGTTTCGGAAAAACGCCGGGCGTGGGCGGCGATGAACAACAGGCGCGCCCGCGACAGCAGTTCGGAATGCGCGCTGCGCACACGCGCGGCATCGATATGGAAGCCCCGCAGCAGGGTGTGGCCACTGAGGTCGTGGCACAACGACAAGGCCGGTACACCGTGCTCGATGTTCAGTTCCCTCGAGGCACTGGTGAAGTGCCGGTTGCGCAGGCTGTAGAACGGCTCGTTGAACCCCGCCGTAGCGAGGATTTCCGAGCAGCCGACCAGGTGCTGCGTCGTCAGGTCTTCGAGCACAAAGAAATAGTTTTCCGGGCCATGACCCGCGACGTCCTTCTCGAACGACGCACAGGAATCGAGGATTTTTCCGTGTAACCGTTCGCTATCGTCGGGCAGGGATGTAACGCCCACGAGGCTTTCACGAGCCAGCCTTTGTAACTGGGGCAGGTCGGCTGACTCGACTGGACGCAAGACCAGCATGGAGACACTCCTGTATCAAACGATTCGACGGTTTGGGCCGAACCTGACTATCACTGTCGGTTTTTCCACACATTCAACCGGTGGTCGTCTGAACGTTGTCAGGCGCCACTCTTTTTCTTGTCAGATGTTTATTGGAGTGGACCGCATTAAACAAGAAACGGGCGATTCGGCGGCAGGCGATGCCTGGCCAGGTGCGTTGATCGGGTATTCGAGAAAGGGTGTCCGGGCTCCTGCTGGATGAGTGTGGAACATGATTTAACAGTCCGTTGAAAGGAGTATTTAATTATCGCGTCCTGCCTGTCTAGTGAATTTTCGCGTGGTCTGGCCGTGCCCGAAAAAGGGGCGAAGTGCCTGTACCAAGGGACTACGCCGATGTCGTAAAGTCTTGTAGGTGATTGCCTTGATTGCGGTCAGCCATAACAGAAAACCTGGCAGGAAATGACTGAAGGATCCGTTTCAGGCAGAAAAATTAAACACCACCCGGGGCTGCTTTGTTGCGGCACAATTGCCCGATGGCGGTCCCCTGACGCCGTCGTTCCTTTCCATCTTTAGAGTGATTGCTGGTGCAGGCGACCCGTTTAACCCTGATTTGTCATGCTCGAACCGTCGCACAGAAATTGGCGCGTTTTCCATTGGACGAGCCTCTGGAGATGGATTGGCAAGCGCTCAGGCTTTCCCGTGGCAATCAGTTCAAGGGCACTCCACGCCTCGTCTGCGGCCCGGAATTGCGCACCCGGCAAACCGCTGAACTGTTCGGCAGCGCATCGGAGATTGTTGACGCGCTGAAGGACTGCAACTTCGGGCGCTGGGGCGGTGAGCGCATTGGCGATCTGCAAAAAAACGCTTCCGAAGCGCTCCAGCATTGGCTGGGCGACCCGGCTTCGGCACCCCACGGTGGTGAGTCGCTGGTGCAACTGGGCGAGCGCGTGGGCGCGTGGTTGACAACGTTGCAGTCGACGCCAGGGCACATCGTTGCCATTACCCATCCCTTCGTCATCCGCGCCGCACTGACGCAGGTGTTGCAAGGCGCATCGTCCGGCCTGATCGACGTCGAACCCCTGTCGGCGGTCGAGTTGCGGTTCCATGGCCGCTGGCGGCTGCGCTTGCCGGGCACCGGCCCCGAGGACTTGCTGTGATGAAAAAACTCCTGGTCATCGGTATCGGTGCTGGCAATCCCGACTACATCACGATGCAAGCGGTGAAGGCGCTGAATCAGGTCGACGTTTTTTTTCTCATGGACAAGGGCGAGAGCAAAAACACACTCATCGATTTGCGGCGCGAAATCTGTTCACGCTACATCACCGACCACGCTTACCGTTTTGTCGAAGCCCACAGCCCGGAGCGCGAGCGCGGTGAAGTGGACTACAAGACCAGTGTCGACGACCTGAACCTGGCCAGGCAGCAGACCTTCGAACGGCTGATCAACGAGGAATTGTCCGACGGCCAGTGTGGTGGTTTTCTGGTGTGGGGCGATCCGGCGCTGTACGACAGCACCCTGCGCATCTTGCAGGCGATCCAGGTCTGTGGCGCCTGTGCATTCGAATTCGAGGTGATCCCCGGCATTACCAGCGTCCAGGCGTTGGCGGCACAGCACAAGGTGCCGCTCAACCAGATTGGCCGCTCGGTTGAAATCACCACGGGCCGGCGTCTGGCGGCAGGGCAGGTGAGCGATGCCGACAGCCTGGTGGTGATGCTCGATGCTCAGGATGCTTACCGTCAGGTGGTGGATCAGGACACCGAGATTTACTGGGGCGCCTATCTGGGGACGCCGGATCAAATCCTGATCAGCGGCAGGCTCAAGGATGTGGCGGATGAAATCGAACGGGTGCGCAAGGCTGCAAGGCTGGCCAATGGCTGGATCATGGATACCTATTTGTTGCGCAAGCCTTGAGCGCTGAATTGCCCGGTCTGGCGCCTTCGCGAGCAGGCTCGCTCCCACATTATTTGAAATGCAGTTCCCTGTGGGAGCGAGCCTGCTCGCGAAGAGGCCCTCGAGAACACCTCAAAAACCAGCATTGCCCCCACGCCCAAACCGCTCCCGATACACCGACGGCGGCACGCCAACCACCGTTCGAAAGGCCACCCGGAAGCTTTCCACCGAGCGATAACCACAACGTTCGGCTATCTGCTCGGTGTTCTGGTCGCTGCTTTCCAGCAGTTCGCGGGCGCGGCCCAGGCGTTCGTGCTGCAACCAGGTTTTTGGTGACTGGCCACTGGCTTCGGTGAAGCGGCGCAGGAACGTGCGTTCGCTCATGGCAGCTTCGCTGGCCAGGTCGCGCACCTCCAGCGGCTCGTGCAAACGCTCGCGTGCCCACTGCATGACACGGGAAAGATCGCTGCGCGGTGTCGGGCTGACCGGTGTCGGAATGAATTGCGCCTGGCCACCACTGCGTTGCGGGGACATGACCAGGCGTCGGGCCACGGAGTTGGCCACCTGCGTACCGAAATCCCGTGCCACCAGATGCAGGCAGGCATCGATGCCTGCCGCGCTGCCAGCGGAAGTGATCAATTGGCCTGAATCGACATACAGCACGCCCGGGTCCACCAGGATGCCGGGAAACCGCTCGGCCAGTTCCGAGGTATAGCGCCAGTGCGTGGTCGCGCCGCGCCCGTCGAGCAAGCCGGTGGCGGCGAGGACGAAAACACCGGAGCAGATCGACAGCAACCGCGCCCCCCGTGCATGGGCCTGGCGCAGGGCGGCGATCAGCGGCGCGGGTACTGCGGCGCTGCGGTCGCGCCAGCCGGGGATGATGATGGTCCGCGCGTCGGCGAGCATTTCCATGCCGCCATCGGCCAGGACCTGGATGCCACCCATGGCACGCATCGGGCCATGATCGACGGCGACGATACGATGCTCGTACCACGGGAAATCGAATTCCGGGCGTGGCAGGCCGAAGATCTCCACGGCAATGCCGAACTCGAACGTGCAGAGGCCGTCGTAGGCCAGAATCGCAACCATTCCTGGGCTGAGGTGCATTTGGCGGAAAGTTCCCGGTGAGTGTCTTGTGCGCCACTGTAGCGGCAAGTGGCTGGCGGATAAAGTCCTCCTACACCCACCGATTCCTTGGAGTACACAACATGACCAGTCTGGTACGCGAAATTCCCGCCGCCCCATCGGCCATCGCCCTGATGCATTTCAGCAACCGTCTGACGTTCGAAACCGATTGTTCCGACGTCCACGGCAGCCAGCTGGCTGGCGAAGTCGATTTCGTTCTGGTGGATGTTCGTGGCCCGCTGGCGTTCGAACGCGGGCATGTGTCGGGAGCGATCAACATTCCCAGGCGCTTGCTGACCGCCGAAGGTTTGGCCGGGTATCCGAAAAACAGCCTGTTTGTGGTCTATTGCGCGGGGCCTCATTGCAATGGCGCCAACAAGGCTGCAGTGAAACTGGCGGCCCTGGGTTATCCGGTCAAGGAGATGATCGGCGGCGTGACCGGGTGGCTGGATGAAGGGTTTGAATTGAGTGTCGGGGTACAGCGGCAAGCCAGCAGCGTGGTCGGTTGCGAGTGTTGATGTAACCGTAAAAGATCGCAGGCTGCGCCAGCTCCTACATTGGATTGCGGTGCCTGTAGGAGCTGGCGCAGCCTGCGATCTTTTGATCTTTTTTATTGATTTGCGGCCGCCCACCACTCATCCAGTGTCGCTTCCAACCACGCGGCCACCGCTGCATAAGCCTCGGTCTCCTGCTCCCCCCGTGGCAACGGCGACTCATCGCCAAAATGCGCATTGAGCAAGGCCACCGATTCGGCATTCCACTCCGGATGAAACTGCAACCCCAGCCGCGTCGGCCCGGCGCGGTACATCTGCTGTGCGCATAACGCGCTGCTGGCCAGCAGTTGCGCGGCAGGCGGCAGGTCGATGGCGTCTTCGTGCCACTCCAGCGCCTTCAGCGTTTGCCCATCGATAAAGGTTACGCGGGTCCATCCGGTTTCGGTCTGGTCCATCCGCCGTACATTCCCTCCGAGACTCAGCGCCAGCAACTGTGCCCCCAGGCAAATCGCGAATACGGCCCCACCCAGTTCCAGAGTGCCTGCGAGCCATTGCCGTTCGGCTTCCAGCCAGGCCGGACCGGCATTGGATTCGTAAGGCCCACCCAACAGGATCACGGGATCGGCGCTGACGGGCGGCAATTGGCCCAGGTCGGCGCGAAACACCTTCAGCGCCAGCCCTCGGGATTCGGCCCAGATGACGATGGCACCCGGACCTTCGGCGGGGTGGTGCTGGATCAGGTTCAACGTGGGCATTACGCTAGTCTCGATGGGACGCAAGGGCACTCAATGTGCCGTAAAACATCCAGCATCGCCAGTCGTCTCATTCCGTCGGATGCAGCCGCAAACGCTGCAGGTTTGTGCTGAAAACGCGACTTGTCCGACAGACTTTGCCCCGTGATGGCGCGTGCATCTCAATACCTCCATCCTGCCGCCACTTTTCTATAAATATTTGTCGCCTCGGCGTAATTTGCCCTCCGGTAGCCACTCTAGACTGCCGGCCACTTCGGTTCCCGCTCACAAAGCGATAACCGAACGCTGCCAATCGAAGCTGCCAATAAAAGCCTCCGCGCACAGGAGTTATAAATGAAGAAGCTAGTGATGTTCGGTGCCCTGGCACTGTCGATGTTGTCCCTGACCGCCGTGGCCGATGACGCCAAGCCGATCCGCATCGGCATCGAAGCCGGCTACCCGCCATTCTCGATGAAAACCCCTGACGGCAAACTCACCGGTTTCGACGTGGACATCGGCGACGCCCTGTGCGAGCAGATGAAGGTCAAGTGCACCTGGGTCGAGCAAGAGTTCGACGGCCTGATCCCTGCACTGAAGGTCAAGAAAATCGACGCCATCCTGTCGTCCATGACCATCACTGACGATCGCAAGAAGAACGTCGATTTCACCATCAAGTACTACCACACCCCGGCGCGCTTCGTGATGAAGGAAGGCAGCGACGTCAAGGACCCGCTGACCGAACTCAAGGGCAAGAAAGTCGGTGTTCTGCGCGCCAGTACCCACGACCGCTTCGCCACTGAAGTATTGCAACCGGCGGGAATTGTCCTGGTGCGTTACGGCTCCCAGCAGGAAGCCAACCTGGACATGGTCTCCGGCCGCATTGACGCGCTGCTGGCCGATTCGGTCAACCTGGACGACGGTTTCCTGAAAACCGACGCCGGTAAAGGTTTTGCCTTCGTCGGCCCTGAGTACAACGATCCGAAATACTTCGGTGGCGGCGCCGGCATTGCCGTGCGCAAGGGTGATACCGCCCTGGCCGAGAAATTCAACACAGCGATCACCGACATCCGCGCCAATGGCAAGTACAAGCAAGTGCAGGACAAGTACTTCAAGTTTGACGTTTATGGCGAGTAAGCGAGCGGGTTGAAAAAGTGGCAACCGTTGGCGCGGTTGCCATTTTTTTTGTGTTCCTGATTTATCCTGCCTGACACATATCCCAACTGTAGGAGTTTCCCATGCAACGCATCGACCACAAGCTTCCCTGGAGCCACCTGGGCACCGAGCGCACCCTCAGCGTGTTTCGTTATGGCGCGGGCACGCGCAAGGTGTACATCCAGGCCAGCCTGCACGCCGACGAATTGCCGGGCATGCGCACGGCCTGGGAGTTGAAGAAACGCCTGGCCGAACTTGAACAACAGGGACAATTGAACGCTGTGATCGAACTGGTGCCGGTGGCCAATCCCATCGGCCTCGATCAGCACCTGCAAGGCAGCCACATGGGGCGTTTCGAGCTCGGCAGCGGCAAGAACTTCAACCGCTCGTTCGTCGAACTCAGTGCGCCGGTGGCCGGGTTGATCGGTGATCGCCTCGGCAGCGATGCCCAGGCCAACATCGCGCTGATTCGCCAGGCCATGGGCCAGGTCCTCGACGACTTGCCGGCAGCGACATCGCAGCTGGAAGCGATGCACCGTCTGTTGCTGCGCCATGCCTGCGACGCCGACATCACCCTCGACCTGCATTGCGACTTCGATGCGGCGATCCACCTCTACGCGTTGCCGCAGCACTGGCCACAATGGCAATCCCTGGCGGCGCGTTTGAAGGCCAGCGTGGCGCTGTTGTGTGAAGACTCCGGCGGCAGTTCGTTCGATGAGTCCTGTTCTTCGCCATGGTTGCGCCTGGCCAGGGCGTTCCCGGCGGCGGCGATTCCGCCGGCCAACCTGGCGACCACGCTGGAGCTGGGCAGCATGGGCGACACCCGTGTCGACCAGGCCCAGGCCAATTGTGAGGCCATTCTCGGGTTTCTCGCCGAGCAGGGTTTCATCTCCGGCACCTGGCCGGCGGCACCGGCCGAATGCTGTGAAGGCATGCCATTCGAAGGCACCCAATACCTGTTCGCACCGCATCACGGCGTAGTCAGCTTCCTGCGTGAGGCCGGGGAGTGGGTGGAAAAGGGCGATGCGCTGTTCGAGGTGGTCGACCCGTTGAGCGACAAGGTCACCACCGTGCAGGCCGGCACCAGCGGCGTGCTGTTTGCCATCGACCGTGGGCGTTATACCCAGCCGGGGACCTGGCAGGCGAAAGTGGCGGGGCGCGAGCCGATTCGGGTGGGGAAGTTGGTTAACGACTGATCCAGGTACGTCGGTGTCTGTCCTGGCCTCATCGCGAGCAGGCTCGCTCCTACAGTGGAATGCATTTCATCTGTAGGAGTGAGCTTGCTCGCGATGGCGGCATCAGCCACACCCGAGATGTCTCTGCCTACTGACCAGTGTTAGGCTCTTCCCCGAATCCTGCATTCCGTGAAGGAAGACCCATGTTGAAGATTCTCGCGCTGCTTACGCTCCTGGCATCCACTGTCGTCCACGCCCAAACCCCGCTGCAAACCGACTTGCCGCTCAAATACCTGGAACAGGCCAACGCCGATTCGAACCATCAACCTCTGGTGATTTTCCTCCACGGTTACGGCAGTAACGAGCAGGACCTGTTCGATATCAAGGATAATTTGCCCGAGTCCTACACCTACCTGTCGGTACGAGCGCCGATGGTGATGCAGGAGGGCAGTTACCAGTGGTTCCGCAAGAAGGGTGAAGGGGCCTACAACGGCGAGACCGATGATCTGAAGTCCAGCGGCCAGGTAATGCTGGATTTTGTCGCACAGGCCACGAAGAAATATCACACCGAACCCGAGAAGGTGTACCTGGTGGGATTCAGCCAGGGTGCGATCATGTCCTACGAAGTGGGCCTGCGGCATCCCGAGGCGCTCGGCGGGATCGCTGCATTGAGCGGACGGATTCTGCCAGTGCTCAAGTCCGAGCTTGTACCGGATGAAAAACGCCAGTCGCTGGCCATTTTCATCGGTCATGGCGAACAGGACAAACGCCTCCCCTACAGCGATGGCACCGAAGCCAACAGCCTGTTGCAGAGCGTGTCACTCGAACCCGAGTTCCACGGCTACCCCGGTGTCGGTCACAACATCAGCGCCGACGAGATCCAGGATTTGAGCGCCTGGTTGCAGCGTCTCAACCCCTGAGCCTTATTTTCCGCTGACGATCTGTTTGATCAGGGTTTCGTGGGCCGCCATGTCGCCGGGACGGGAAATCACCTGGATCACCGCCATGCGGGTACCGGATGCCGCCATCAGCGTGGTGGTGAGGGTCAGGCCACCGCCCTGAGTGGCAGTGCCGTCGACCTGGCGCAGGCCCAGCCCGGTTGTCCGGGTCAGGGCTTTCTCGCTGAGCTTGTTGTAGTCGGGCAGGGACTTGTGTTGCGCCGCATCGAAATCGGCCACGGTGCCGTCGAGGAACGCGCCGTCGTTGTCCTTGACGTTGATACCGTTGGGCAGGGTGTTTTCAGCAGCGATCACCACGGTCTTGGTGGTTTCATTGCTGTACAGGGTGCCGCTCGCACCCTCCGGGCTGGCCGGCAGTGGGTTGGCGATGAAACCCTTGGGCAGGTTGAAGGTGAACTTGCCGCCGAGCATTGAGACTTTCCGGGCGGGCGCATCGCTGGAAGTGGCCTTGGCGGCCTGCGCATTCAAAGCCCCCAGGCCGGTAGCAGCTGCCAGCAGCAGGACAAGGGCTTTTTTACTCAACAATGACATCGGGATCTCCAGGGATGGGCGCGCGGTGGGGCGCGATCATCCCATGGAGGTTGTGATGCGTTCCAGTGTGCTCTACCGAGCGGTCACCTTGGCCGGGCACCCACCTATGCTGAGGACATCCCGCTGACCCGATGCAGCCTAGCGTTTGATGGCAGCGCCTTCAGTGTGTGTCGTCGGACCGGCCGGCCGCGCCAGCAGGCGTTTGGTCACGCCCAGCATGGCCACCGACACCGCGATGCCCAGCACAAAAGCGTTCATTCCCATCGTCGGCAGGGCCAGCGCCAACACCAGGCAGAAGGCGGCGAACGAGTACATGCCGGTGGCGGTGGCGCGCAGCAACGCGGCGGTAAAGGCCGGGCCACGGGTTTGCTGGGAGAACACCGCCATCACGCTACCCAGTACCGGGAACACCGCCAGCAGGCCGCTCCAGCGGTCGCCGACAGTGCTGGCCAGCAGGGTCACGACTAGCGTGAGCAAAGCACCGGCCAGCATGCGCAGCAGGAGTTTGTCGGATTTCGGCGCCGGGCCATTGAGCACCGGTTGCACGGCGGGGAACAGGTACGGTGCGGCAAGCAGCGCGGTGGCGGCGGCGCACACCGAAAACACCAGGGAGGCCGGGATCAGCGACAGGGCAACCGCCACCAGCGCCCAGACCGACAGCGAGATCACCAGCGCCAGCGGCCATCCGGCCCGTTGTGCGACCTGGGCGTAGGTCACGCAAAACGCAATCATCGCGAACATGGCCGACAGCGCAGCGGTGGCCGATTGCGCAGCGAACGCCTCGCCTTGTTCAAGGGCGAGGAACAACAGAATCGGCCCGACCACCACCGGCAACCCCGATAACCAGCCGGCCACGCTCGGCCCCCAGCGTTTGCCAGCCAGGGAAATCAGTAGCAGGAAGCCTGGAATTACCAGCAGTTTAAGGATCAACACGCGCACGTCTCCGACCTGAGTGAGGTGGCAACGGTAGCATTGCATCGGGTGGATTGCTTTATGTGTGTGCGAATTTTGTATACAAAATTCAAGCCCTTTGGAAATTGTGCGAAAGGTCTTTTGCGCATACGATTTTTTGGGCATCCCGCGATGGGGCCAATCCGTCATGGTTGATTCTGCAGTTTCTGGGGTGACAGATCGGGCCTCATCGCGGTCCACCTGAAAAAACGCAGGCAAAAAAGAACCCGGTGCGACTTGCATCGCACCGGGTGTTTTTCCAGACGGTCACGGATCTTCGTGGGTCCCCGCGCCATCTGTTGAACGCTGTTGGCTTACGCCCGCTCGAGCGCCAGTGCCACGCCCTGACCACCTCCGATACACAGGGTGGCGAGGCCTTTTTTGGCGTCGCGCTTGAGCATTTCATGCAGCAGGGTCACCAGCACGCGGCAACCCGAGGCCCCGATCGGGTGACCCAGGGCAATGGCGCCGCCGTTGACGTTGACCTTGTTCAAATCCCATTCCAGGTCCTTGGCCACCGCCAGGGATTGCGCGGCGAAGGCTTCGTTGGCTTCAACCAGCTCAAGCTGGTCGATGTTCCAGCCGGCCTTGTCCAGGCAGCGGCGCGTGGCCGACACCGGGCCGATGCCCATGATCGCCGGATCGACGCCTGCGTTGGCGTAGGCGGCGATTTTCGCCAGTACCGGCAGGCCGAGGGCCTTGGCCTTTTCAGCGCTCATCAGGATCACGGCCGCGGCACCGTCGTTCAGCGACGAGGCGTTGCCGGCGGTCACCGAACCGTCTTTCTTGAAGGCCGGCTTGAGCTTGCCCAGGGATTCGGCGGTGGTGCCGGCCCGTGGCTGCTCGTCGGTGGCGAAGGACAGCGGATCGCCCTTGCGCTGCGGGATCAGGATCGGGGTGATTTCATCGACGAAGCGCCCGGCTTCGATGGCGGCCACGGCTTTCTGTTGCGAGGCGGCGGCGAACGCGTCCTGCTGCTCGCGAGTCAGGCTGTACTTCTCGGCCAGGTTCTCGGCGGTGATGCCCATGTGGAAATCGTTGAACGCATCCCACAGGCCATCGCTGATCATGGTGTCGACGATTTGCGCGTGGCCCATGCGCAGGCCGGTGCGGGCGCCGGGCATGACGTAGTTGGCCAGGCTCATGTTTTCCTGGCCACCGGCGATGATCACCTCGGCATCGCCGCAGCGAATCGCCTGGGCACCCAGGTGCAGGGCCTTGAGGCCCGAACCGCAGACCTTGTTCAGGGTCATGGCCGGCACGGCGAAGGGCAGGCCGGCCTTGATCGCGGCCTGGCGTGCAGGGTTTTGCCCGGCGCCGGCGGTCAACACCTGGCCCATGATCACTTCATCGACTTGCGCAGGATCCAGGCCGGTTTGCGCCAGCAACTGGCGGATCACCGCAGCACCCAGGTCAACCGCGGACACATTGGCCAGGGATCCCTGGAAGCTGCCGATCGCGGTGCGCGTGGCGGCAACAATGACGACTTCTTGCATGGAATGATTCCTCACTGGGCAGCGAACTGCATTTCCGGCACGTGGTCCGGCACGATCAGTTTACCGGCAGTCTTGGCAACGATCTCTTCGACGCTGACACCCGGTGCACGCTCTTTCAAAATGAACGCGCCGTTTTCGATTTCCAGGTAAGCCAGGTCAGTCAGTACGCGCTTGATGCACCCGGCGCCGGTCAGCGGCAGGCTGCATTGGGACAACAGCTTGGACTCACCATCCTTGGATGCGTGGGTCATGATGACGATGATGTTGTCGGCACCGGCTACCAGGTCCATCGCGCCGCCCATGCCCTTGACCAGTTTGCCGGGGATCATCCACGAGGCGATGTTGCCTTGCACGTCCACCTCAAAGGCGCCCAACACGGTCAGGTCGACATGACCACCGCGGATCATCGCGAAGGATTCGGCGGAGGAGAAAATCGATGCGCCGGTACGCGCGGTCACGGTTTGCTTGCCGGCGTTGATCATGTCGGCATCGATGGTTTCTTCAGTAGGAAAAGGACCCATGCCCAGCAGGCCGTTTTCCGATTGCAGCATGACTTCCATGCCTTCGGGGATGTAGTTGGCGACCAGGGTCGGAATGCCGATACCCAGGTTCACGTAGAAGCCGTCCTGCATTTCGCGGGCGACGCGCTGAGCCATTTGTTCGCGGGAAAGTGCCATTGTCGTTATTCCTTCATTCGGTCCGGGGGCAGGGGATCACTTACGCACGGTGCGCTGTTCGATGCGCTTCTCGAACGTGCCGCAGATGATCCGGTCGACGTAGATGCCAGGGGTGTGGATCTGCGCCGGGTCCAGCTCGCCGGGTTCGACGATTTCTTCGACTTCGACCACGGTGATCTTGCCGGCGGTGGCGGCCAGCGGGTTGAAGTTCTGGGCCGTGTGGCGATAGATCACGTTACCGAAATGGTCGGCTTTCCAGCCTTTGACGATGGCGAAGTCGCCGGTGATGGACTCTTCCATCAGGTACTTGCGGCCATGGAATTCGCGGACTTCCTTGCCGTCGGCGACAGGCGTGCCAACGCCGGTAGCGGTGAAGAAGGCCGGGATGCCGGCACCGCCTGCGCGCATTTTTTCAGCGAGGGTGCCTTGCGGGGTCAGGGTGACTTCGATTTCGCCGTTGAGCAGTTGCTCTTCGAACAGCTTGTTTTCGCCGACGTAGGACGCCACCACTTTGCTGATCTGGCGGTCGGTCAGCAGTACGCCGAGGCCGAAACCGTCGACGCCGCAGTTGTTGGAAACCACGGTGAGGTCGCGAGTACCTTTGCGCTTGATCTCGTTGATCAGGTTTTCCGGGATCCCGCACAGGCCGAAGCCGCCGGCGATCACGGTCATGCCGTCTTCAAGACCTGCCAACGCTTCCTCGTAGGAACTCACGCGCTTGTCGAAACCTGCCATATGCACCTCTTTTATTCTTTGTGGGCGGCTGGCTAGCCGAATGGAATGGAGTGTCTCGCTGGAGTATTCATTTGTTAAGTTGTTTTTTAAGGTTGATTAATAGATAAAACTCAACAATATGTAGGGGCTGCCGAAGGCTGCGCTCTTTTGGATCAAGATCAAAAGATCGCAGCCTTCGGCAGCTCCTACAATACCCGGGAGAAATCGAGTATGACCGTCAAGCAGATCCGCGCCTTTCTGGCCGTGGCCCAGAGCCTGAGCTTTGCCGTGGCCTGCGAACGCCTGCACCTGTCGCAATCGGCCCTGAGCCTGACCATCAAGGCGCTGGAGGAGGGCCTGGGCGGGCGCTTGTTCACCCGCACAACGCGCAACGTGGCGCTCACCGCCGAAGGCGAATCCCTGGTGCCGCTGGCGCGCCGGCTGATCGCCGACTGGGACAATGTCGAGGATGAACTGCGTCAACGCTTCACCCTGCAGCGCGGTCGCGTGACTCTGGCGGCGATGCCGTCGTTCGCTGGCAACCTGCTGCCGCCGATCCTCAAGACATTCCGCGCCCGTTATCCGAACGTCAACGTGACGGTCAATGACGTGATCAACGAGCAGGTGCTGGAAATGGTCCGTGACCGCCAGGTGGAACTGGGGGTGGCGTTCGAGCCGACCATGAGTTCGTCGCTGCAATTCACGCCGTTGTACATCGACCGATTTGTCGCAGTAGTGCCCCTGGATTCGGCACTGGCCGAACTCGATGACATCGACTGGCAAACCCTGCTCAAGGAACCGTTCATTACCTTGCAGCGACCGTCCACCGTGCGGGTCATGCTTGAAGAGCATTTGCAGGCCCGCGGCATGAAACTGCCGGTGGAGTTTGAAAGCCATCAACTGGCGACGGTCGGGCGCATGGTCGCCAGTGGCTTGGGCGTGAGCGCGGTGCCGGCCTTGTGTGCCGGGCAGATGCGTGAGCTGGGGGCGCGTTGCATCACTTTGCGTGACCCGGTGGTGGAGCGGGCGCTGGGGGTGTTGACGTTGCCCGGGGGAGAGCTGTCGGCGGCGGCGCAGGCGTTGTTTGATGTGCTGAAGGAGGAAAACCTGGGGCAGCGAGTTGCCATGAGCTGAACACAATCTCCCTGTAGGAGTGAGCCTGCTCGCGATGGCGCAGTGTCAGTCGACAACGATGTTGTATGTGCTGGCCCCATCGCGAGCAGGCTCACTCCTACAGGGATTGGGTTTTGTCAGTGGTTAAGGCGTTGGGCCAATAACGGAAGAAACTGCTCGCATGCCCCCTCGATCTTCAAGTCCAGCATCTCATCGGCCCGGGTCTTGCCCAGGTTGATCGCGATCAACGGCTTGCCCTGATCCACCACCGCCTGGCACAGACGAAATGCCGAATAGGCCATCAACGAAGACCCGAGTACCAACAACCCGGCAGCCTGTTCAACGGCCGCCATCGCCTTGGCCGCCGTGGCCTGCGCGACGTTCTCGCCAAAGAACACCACATCCGGTTTCATCCGTTCCCCGGCGCAATGCGGGCAGTGCGGGACCTGGAAGCGTGCCTCGAAGGCCGGGTCGAGCAAGGTGTCGCCGTCCGGCGCCTGTACCGCGTCGACGCCGGCCAGGTACGGGTTCTGTGTTTCCATCAGGCGCTGGATCGAATCGCGCTCGCTGTGCTGACCGCAATCCAGGCACAACACCCGGTGCAGACGGCCGTGGAGTTCGATCACGTCATGGCTGCCGGCCTGGTCGTGCAGGGTGTCGACGTTCTGGGTGATCAACCCGCTGATCTGCCGCGTGCCTTGCAAACGGGCCAGAGTTTCGTGGGTCACGTTCGGCCGGGCCAGACGCACCCGTGGCCAGCCGAGCATCGCCCGCGCCCAATAGCGCCGTCGGAATTCCGGGGCCGAGAGAAATTCCTGATACATCATCGGCTGCCGGCCCCGGCGCACGCCCTGGTTGTCGCGATAATCCGGAATGCCCGAGGGCGTGCTGATACCGGCGCCGGTCAGCACGGCGAACGGCGCGTCGGCCATGAGCTGATGGAGGCGATCGAGTTGGTCACGGGTCTGGCGGTCGAGCATACCGGTAAACCTGTAGGAGCGAGCCTGCTCGCGATGGTCGTCAACGATAACACTGTAAGCCTGACACCCCGCGGCGTGATCGCGTTTATCGCGAGCCAGCTCGCTCCTATAGAGAGGGCGGCGGTGTTTACTTGCGCGCCTCCAGTATCAGGTTGAACGGCGTTTGCGTGGCGCGGCGAAAACGGCTGAATCCAGCCTCGCTGAACACCTTGCGCAACCGCGCTTCACCGGCCTGGGCGCCGAGGCCGAGGCCGACTTCCTGGGACAGCGAGTTGGGCGTGCAGATGAAGGTCGAGGCTGCGTAGAACAGGCGTCCGACCGGGTTGACGTTGTCGTCGAGCAAGTCGTTGGCGTAGGGCTCGACCAGCAGCACCGTGCCGTCGTCCTTCAGCGATTCATAAGCGTGTTTGGCCGCACCTACCGGGTCGCCCATGTCGTGCAGGCAGTCGAAGTAGCAGATCAGGTCGTAGTCGCTGCCAGGATAGCTTTTGGCCGTGCCCTGGAAGAACCGGGCACGACCGGACACACCGCCTTCCTCGGCGCGTTGGGTGGCGACGGTAACGGAGGGCGCGTGATAGTCGAAACCGACGAAGCGCGAATCCGCAAAGGCCTGGGCCATGATCACCGTGGAGGCGCCATGGCCACAGCCGATGTCCGCCACTTTGGCCCCGGCTTCCAGTTTGGCCACCACACCGTCGAGGGCCGGTAACCATTCGGCGACCAAGTGGGCTTTGTAGCCGGGGCGGAAGAAGCGTTCGGTGCCGCTGAACATGCACGGATGGTGATCGCCCCAGGGCAGGGCGCCGTTGCCGCGCATGGCGTTGACCAGCTTGTCCTTGTCGTGGAAAAACGACGCGACTACGCTGATCCCGCCCGCCACATAGACCGGTGAGTCTTCGTTTGCCAAAGCCATGGCCTGCTCTTCGGGCAGGCGGAACTGGCCATCATGGTGTTCCATGTAGCCGGAGGCGGCATGGGCGCTGAGCCATTCGCGCAGCAGGCGGGTGTTGCAGCCGGTTTTCCCGGCAAGGGTTTCGGGGGTGATCGGCTGACTGTCGGCCATCGCCCGGTACAGGCCGAGCTCTTCGCCGAGGATGACGTTGGCGAGCATCGCCGCGCCGCCCATGTCATTCACCAGTTTACCCATGAAATCGTTGAGTCTGGCCTCGTCCATCATGTGTGCTCCTTAAGCAGGATCATGGTCCAGGGGCGGTGTCTGGCGAGGTGTTCGCCGCTGGGCGGTGGTCGTGGGAATGTGCAGGACGCTGAGCGGGCCCTGTGTGCGTTGAGTTTAGTTCGGGGCGTGTGTACTGCTGTCTCGAGCGACGAAAGCCTCCCTGACTGACACTAAACCCCTGTGGGAGCGAGCCTGCTCGCGAAGGCGGCGGATCAGCCACCATTAGCATTGAATGTAAATCCGCTATCGCGAGCAAGCCCGCTCCCACAAGGGATTTGTGTCGTGTATTCCATTGTGTCCAACCCCGGTTTCGATACACAGACACCCATTGTCGGCCCCTGTCGAACACAGTCCCGATACACCCCTTCGATTAACTGTGTCTCAAGGCGGGCACCTGCCCGCAATCCTGGACACATGCGAGATCGACACCATGCAGACATCCATTGCCCCCGTAGGCAGGGCCAGCGCAGGGCTTGGCCTGCGTCGCGGTTTACTCAAAGAGCTGCAAGCGGCCCCGGCCGGACATTTCGACTTTCTGGAAGTCGCGCCGGAGAACTGGATCGGCATCGGCGGTGCCCATGGTGCGGCGCTGCGGGCGCTGGCCGAGCGTTATCCGTTGTCCTGTCACGGCCTGTCCCTGTCCCTGGGCGGGGCGTCGCCGCTGGACGTCGGGTTTTTGCAGGAAGTCCGGGTTTTTCTCGATCACTACAACGTGCCGTTGTACAGCGAGCATTTGAGCTATTGCAGCGATGACGGTCACCTGTACGACCTGTTGCCGCTGCCGTTTACCGAAGAAGCGGTGCACCACGTCGCCGCGCGTATCCGTCAGGCCCAGGACATCCTTGGCCGGCGCCTGGCGGTGGAAAACGTCTCCTACTACGCCGCGCCCCAACAGGACATGGACGAGGTGACGTTCACCAATGCGGTGTTGCGCGAGGCTGATTGCGACCTGCTGCTGGACGTCAACAATGTCTACGTCAATTCGATCAACCACGGTTTCGATCCACAGGCGTTTCTCGCGGGCATCGATGCGGGCCGGGTGGTGGCGATGCATATCGCCGGGCATTTCGACGAGTCCGATACCTTGAAAATCGACACCCATGGCGCTTCGGTGAAGCCAGCGGTGTGGTCGTTGCTGGCCCAGGCTTATGTCCGGTTTGGCGTACAACCGACCTTGCTGGAGCGGGACTTCAACTTTCCGGCATTCGCCGAACTGGTGGCGGAACTGCAGACCATTCGCCGCCTGCAACAGGAGGGTGTGGACCGTGGGTAAGCCGAATCTTTTGCAGCAACAAACCACTATGGGCCTTTACCTGCGCGATCCTGAACAGCACGCGCCTCCCACCGAAATGGACCCGGTGCGGGCACAGGTTTACCGCGATCTGGTGTTCGCCAACCTGTCTTCGCTGCTCAGTGGCACTTTTCCTGTGCTGGTGAAGATTCTGGGGGAGGAACGCTGGCGTTCGCTGGTGCGCATCTTTCTGCGGGACTACCGCGCCCGCACGCCGAAATTCGGTGAGATCGCCCAGGAGTTTGTCGAGTTTCTCGCGGCCGGGCCTCAAGCATTGAGCGATGGGCCGTGGCCACCGTTCATGGTGGAGCTGGCGCATTACGAGTGGGTGGAAATGGCCTTGCAACAGTCCGACGCCGAGCCTCTGGTTGCCGGTGATGCTGCGTTGCTGCTGGAGCGGCCGTTGCAGGTATCGGCGCTGGCCTGGCCGTTGGCGTATGCCTGGCCGGTGCAGCGGGTGGGGCCGGATCATCAGCCGGACGCTTTGCCTGATCAGCCGACATTACTGCTGGTGCGGCGGGCGGAGGACTGGAGTGTGAGGTTTTCTGAATTGAGTCCGTTGGCGTGGCGGTTGTTGCAGAGAATTGAAGAGTTTCCCGAAGTGACCGGGCGTGAACAGTTGCAAGGATTGGCGGTCGAGGCGGGGCAGGTTGGTTCATCGGCGTTTTTCGAGGGTGGTCTGAGGTTGTTGCGGCAGATGCATGGGGATGGGGTTGTTGGAGTTGTTTGATCCTGGCGGCCCGCCAGCCGATCTGATTTCGCGGATGTATCACGTCGTAGGAGCTGCCGAAGGCTCGGTCCGCGCTCGGGCGATCTTTTGATCTTGATTGTCAGTAATACAGCCAAAAGATCGCAGCCTCGTTGCACTCGACAGCTCCTACCAGTTCCTACGGGGAAATGCGCACGCATGAGGAATCAGGCCGGTAGGCGCCTCGGGCCCACGGAGCAGGACCGGAGCCAAAACCCACAACTATCAGCGAATAAAGTGAATCTTCCCGCTGTCGTCATTGCCCATGTAGATGCCATACACCCCAGCCTGGCGCTCCTCGATATAACGTTCAAGGATCTGCCGGATCGCCGGGTAGTAGATGCTGTCCCAGGGAATATCCTCAGGCGCGAAGAATTGGTAGTCGAGGGTTTCCGGGCCGTACTGCCCGGTGATCTCCAGCGCGATGGCGCGGAAGATGATGTACACCTCGCTGATCCTGGGCACGCTGAAGATCGAATAGGGCGAGACGATTTCCGCGCGCACGCCGCTTTCTTCCCAGACTTCGCGCAAGGCCGCCTGCTCGGTGGTCTCGCCGCTTTCCATGAAGCCCGCCGGCAGCGTCCAGGTGCCGGGGCGCGGTGGAATCGCGCGCTGGCACAACAGGTACTTGCCGTCCTGCTCGATGATGCAGCCGGCAATGATCTTCGGATTGACGTAATGGATGTAGCCGCAGCCGCGGCACATCAGGCGCTCGTGCGTATCGCCCGGCGGCAGTTGCTGACCGAGATCAGCGCTGCCGCACTTGGGGCAAAAGCTCGGGCTGAACATTTCAGCGACCTATGCGCGGTTCTTTCAGCGCGATGGGCAGGGTGATCTGCGGCGTGGCGCCGGTTTCTTCCTGTTTGCGCTTGAGGTAGTCCAGGGCCACGGCAGCGGCCGCACGCACGTGGTCGACGCACGCCTGGTGGGCGGCCAGCGGGTCACCGCTCTTGATCGCTTCGACCATGCGTTCCATTTCCTGGTTGCTGGCGCCGCGACGGTTTTCCTGGGACACCGAAGTCGCGCGCAGGTAGCTGATGCGTGCCTGCAACTGGCGCAGTTGAGTGGCCGCGACATGGTTGCCCGAGCCTTCGAGCAGCACGTCGTAGAAACCCTGCACCGAGTCGATGACCTGTTGCAGTTCGCCGTCCTTGAGCGCCTTGCGGTTTTCTTCCAGGGCTTTTTCCAGGGCCTTGATGTCCTTGGCCTTGGCGCGCAGGGTGAACAGTTGCACGATCAGCCCTTCGAGTACGCAGCGCAGCTCGTAGATGTCCCCGGCGTCGGCCAGGGTGATGATCGCGACCCGCGGGCCCTTGGCGTCGGCGAACTCCACCAGGCCTTCGGATTCCAGGTGACGCAAGGCTTCGCGCACGGAAGTACGGCTGACGCCCAGGCGATCGCACAGATCGCGTTCGACCAGACGGTCTCCCGGCAGGAGCTGGAAGTTCATGATGGCGCTTCGCAGTTTATCCAGCACGATTTCGCGCAGGGTGACGGGGTTGCGATTGACCTTGAAGCTGTCGTCGAGTGGCAGGCGTTTCATGGGGTCCGCTCTGATTGTGGCTGTCCATGCAAAAAGAGCACTTCGATTACGGGAATCCATGTGCTCTGTCATCAAACAGCCAAGGGTTAACTGGAGGCCTCGGCATCGGCTTCGGCGAAGGCTTCACGGGCGAGCCGGAAACTGTCTACGGCAGCGGGGACACCGCAATAAATGCCGACCTGAAGCAATATTTCGCGTATTTGCTCACGACTCAGGCCGTTACGCAAGGCGCCGCGCACATGCAGCTTGAGTTCGTGGGGCCGGTTGAGGGCCGAGATCATCGCCAGGTTGATCATGCTGCGCTCCTTGAGCGACAAACCCTCACGGCCCCAGATATGACCCCAACAATATTCGGTGACCATTTCCTGCAATGGCCGGGTGAAGTCGTCGGCGTTTTCGATGGTGCGGTTGACGTAGTCTTCGCCCAGCACCTGGGTGCGGATTTTCAGGCCTTTTTCGTATTTTTCGCTGTTCATTTGCGTAGCTCCCGTGGGCTCAGAGGCCGCCCATCAAGGTATATTTGAGTTCCAGGTAATCCTCGATGCCGTACTTCGACCCTTCACGGCCGAGCCCCGAGGACTTGATGCCGCCAAACGGCGCGACTTCTGTGGAAATCAGCCCTTCGTTGATCCCGACCATGCCGTACTCCAGTGATTCGCTCATGCGCCAGGCGCGGCCCAGGTCGCGGGTGTAGCAGTAGGCGGCCAGGCCGAACTCGGTGTCGTTGGCCATCTCGACGGCCTGGGCCTCGGTGTCGAAACGGAACACCGCCGCCAGTGGGCCGAAGGTTTCTTCTTGGGCGACTTTCATTTGCGTGGTAACGCCCGCCAAAACGGTTGGCTGGAAGAAGCCGTTGCCCAATGCATGGCGTTCACCGCCGCACAGCAGTTGTGCGCCGTGGGCCAGCGCGTCCTGCACATGGTCTTCGACCTTGGCCACGGCACGCTCGTTGATCAGCGGCCCTTGGGTGACACCCGCGTCAAAGCCGCTGCCAACCTTGAGTTGCGAAACCCGCTCGGTCAGGCGCGCCACAAAGGCGTCGTGGATACCGGCCTGGACCAGGAAGCGATTGACGCAGACGCAGGTCTGCCCGGCGTTGCGGAATTTGGCGATCAGCGCGCCATCGACGGCACGCTCCAGGTCGGCATCGTCGAAGACAATGAACGGCGCGTTGCCGCCCAGTTCCAGCGAGACTTTTTTCAGCGTCGGCGCGCACTGGGCCATCAGCAATTTGCCGATGGCAGTGGAACCGGTGAACGACAGTTTGCGCACCTTCGGGCTGGCGGTCAGCTCGGCGCCGATAGCGATGGCGTCGCCGGTGATCACGTTGAAAATGCCCGCTGGAATCCCGGCCTGTTCCGCCAGAACCGCCATGGCCAGCGCCGAGAAGGGCGTTTCCGGGGCCGGTTTGACAATGCACGGGCAACCGGCGGCCAGTGCCGGGCCGGCCTTGCGGGTGATCATCGCCGCCGGGAAGTTCCACGGCGTGATGGCCGCGACCACGCCAATCGGCTCCTTGCTGACCACGATGCGTGCATCGCCCTTGTGGCTGGGAATGGTGTCGCCGTAGATGCGCTTGGCTTCTTCGGCGAACCACTCGATGAAGCTCGCGGCGTAGAGGATTTCGCCCTTGGCCTCAGTCAGTGGCTTGCCTTGTTCGAGGGTGAGGATCTCGGCCAGGGCGTCGGCGTTTTCCAGCATCGAGGCATGCCAGCGCTTGAGGGTATTGCTGCGTTCCTTGGCGGTCAGTACGCGCCAGGCCGGCCAGGCTTTGTTGGCGGCCTCGATGGCCATACGCGCATGCTCGGCGCCGAGGTTCGGCACCTGGCCGATGAGTTCACCGGTGGCCGGGTTGAAGATGTCCTGACAGGCGCCATCCGGCGCGTCCAGCCATTGGCCGTTGATGTAGGCCTGCTGACGGAACAGTAACGAGGCTGCTGGGCTCATGTCGGCTCCTGAGAGTAAGGGGTTACCTGTAGGAGCGAGCCTGCTCGCGAAAAACCTGAGAACGCCAAGGGCTGTCAGACAGCACGCGTTATCGTTCACGACCATCGCGAGCAGGCTCGCTCCTACAGGGGGCTGCGTCAGGCCAGGGTGGGCAACGGGCCCAGCTTGCCTTTGTGGTAGATCATTGGCGTCACCGGTTGCGCGGGCAGGATCAGGTTCTTCACCGCGCCGACGATGATCGCGTGATCGCCGCCGTCGTATTCGCGCCACAGTTCGCACTCGATGATCGCCGTCGCCTTGGCCAGGATCGGGTTACCCAGTTCGCTCAGGTGCCACTCGATGCCTTTGGCCTTGTCTTTGCCTTTACCGGCGAAGGCATAGGCTTCGGCGGTCTGGTCGGCGGACAGCAGGTGAATCGCGAACTGCTTGCTGTCGCGCAGCACCGGGTAGGTGTCGGAACCGTAGTTGGGGCAGAACAGCACCAGTGCCGGGTCGATCGACAGCGCACTGAAGGCGCTGGCGGTGATGCCGACGATGCCGCCGTCCGGGTCCAGGGTGGTGACCACCGTGACCCCGGACGGGAACGAGCTCATCACGTCTTTGTAAATGCCGGGTTCGATCATTTTCCAGGACTCCTAGCGCATCACGAAGGGATCAGGCATCGGTGCCTGGGACAGGTTGATCCACACCGTTTTCAGCTCGGTGTAGGCCAGCACCGAATCGATGCCGCTTTCGCGTCCATAACCGCTGTTCTTGAAGCCGCCGATCGGCGCCATGGCCGAGACCGCGCGGTAGGTGTTGACCCAGATGATCCCGGAACGCACGTCCCGGGCCAGGCGATGGGCACGACCCAGGTCACGGGTCCAGATGCCGGCGGCGAGGCCGAACTGCGAGTCGTTGGCAATCGCCAGCGCTTCGGCTTCGTCCTTGAAACGGATGACCGAGGCCACCGGGCCAAAGACTTCTTCCTGCATGATCTTCATCGAATTGCGGTCGCACTCGAACAGCGTCGGCTCATAGAACCAGCCGTCGCCCAGGTTCTCTGGACGCTTGCCGCCCAGACGCAGACGCGCACCCTCGGCGATGGCGTCGGCGACCAAGCCTTCGACCACGGCCAGTTGCTGCGCGGTGGCCATCGGGCCCATTTCGCTGCTGTCGTCCTGCGGGTTGCCAATGCGGATGCGCCGGGCGCGTTCCACCAGACGGCCGACGAACTCGTCGTAGATCTCGTCCTGCACCAGCAAGCGCGAACCGGAGACGCAGCTCTGCCCTGAGGCGGCATAGATCCCGGCGATGGCGCCGTTGATCGCGCTGTCGAGGTCGGCGTCGGCGAAGATGATGTTCGGCGATTTACCGCCCAGTTCCAGCGACAGCTTGGCGAAATTCTCGGCGCTGCTGCGCACCACATGCCGGGCCGTGGCCGCGCCGCCGGTGAAGGCGATCTTGCGCACCAGCGGATGGCGGGTGAGGGCGGCGCCGGTGCTTGGGCCATAACCGGTGACGACGTTGACCACCCCCGGCGGAATCCCGGCTTCCAGCGCCAGGCGCGCCAGTTCGAGGATGGTCGCCGAGGCGTGTTCCGACGGCTTGATCACGATGGTGTTGCCCGCGGCGAGGGCCGGCGCAAGTTTGATCGCGGTGAGGTACAGCGGGCTGTTCCACGGAATGATCGCCGCGACCACGCCCATGGCTTCGTGCACGGTGTAGGCAAACAGGTCCGGCTTGTCCAGCGGCAGGGTGCCGCCTTCGAGCTTGTCCGCCAGGCCTGCGGTGTAGTGGAAGAACTCCGGCAGATAGCCGACCTGACCGCGGGTTTCGCGGATCAGCTTGCCGTTGTCGCGGCTTTCCAGCTGCGCCAGTTGTTCTTTGTTCTCGGCGATCAGGTCGCCCAGGCGTCGCAACAATTTGCCGCGAGCGGTGGCGGTCAAGCCGCGCCATGCCGGGCCGTCGAAAGCCGTCTGCGCCGCCTGCACGGCGCGCTCGACGTCGGCTTCGTCGGCGTCGGGCAGCTCGGCCCAAGGCTCGGCCAACGCCGGGTTGAGGCTTTCGAAGGTCTTGCCGGAGAGGGCATCGACCCATTCACCGCCGATGCACATCTGGAAGCGTGCGAGTGTCATGCAACGATCCCCTTGATCTGGTTTTGTTGGGAATGCGCGGTCTGTAGAAACTCCAGCAACAGCTGGTTGACCAGGCGCGGAGACTCTACGGGCATCATATGCCGTTGCTCGGCGAGCACGGCAACGGTCGCACCGGGAATGCGTTCGGCCAGTTGCCGGGCCATTTCCGGGGTCGAACCGGGGTCCAGCTCGCCGGTGGCGATCAGCGTCGGCACCTGGATGCTGGCCAGGTCGTCGGCGCGGTACATGTCCTGGGTGGCGAAAAGTTCATAGGTGGTCAGGTAGCCCTGGGGGTCATTGCCGGCCAGGGTCTGGCGAATCGCAGCGATCTGCGCCGGGTTCGCGGCCTGGTATTCGCGGCTGAACCAGCGCGACAGCGCCGCTTCGGCGTTCGCGTCCGGTCCGTGTTCGGCAGCCTGACTGGTGCGGGCGATGACCCCGGCGCGTTGTTCAGCGCTGCGGTTGAACACGCTGTTGAGCACCACCAGGCCTTCCAGGCGTTGCGGGTAGTGCAAGGCAAACGCCCGCGCCACCAGCCCGCCCATGGAAAAACCGATCACCGTTGCCTTGGGCAATTGCAGGTGGTCGAGCAGCTCCAGCAACTGGTCGGCATAGCCGAGCAGCGGCGTTCCGATCGAAGGGCGCGGGCTGGCGCCATGGCCGAGCATGTCGTAGGCGATGACGCGGTAGTTCGTGGCCAGGCCAACGATCTGGCCACCCCACATTTCTTTGTTCAGGCCCACGCCGTGGATCAAGACCACGGGCTGGCCTTGGCCGGTCGCCAGGTAACTGGTGCCAGCCGGGGTGAGTTCAGCGGTGAGCCGAATCATGGAGCGCTCCTGCAATGCCTTTTTGTTGTCGTTCTACTGGCCGGTTACTGGGCTTTTTCGGCGGCCAGTTCTTCCAGGTCGATGTAGCGGTTGCCGATGCGCGGGTGCAGGCGGCCGCCGTCGGCGCAACCCAGGACCACAACAATTTCGTCGGCACGCGGGGCGTCTTCGATCTGCATTTCCAGGGTGATGTAGTGCGAACGCAGGCCTTCGTCGTCCTTGTGCATCATCGGGATCTGGATCGAGGTGCCCGGGCCGCCGCGCTTGTTGGTGAAGCTCAGGTAGCTCTTGGCCTTGACCGCTTCGCGGTAATGGTTGCCGAAGCGCAGGGTGTGGATCACCGCCGAAGCGTGTTCGATCTCGCCATCGGCGCCGACCACCGCGGCCTTGCCGTAAGCCTCGATTTTCTCGGCACCGCCAATGATGCCCACCAGGCGCTCGACCATCAGCGCGCCGAGGTCGGAGCAATTGGCGCGGATCTGTGGTTTCAGGTCTTCGACGAAACCGTTGCCCACCCAGGGGTTTTTCATCACCACGGCCAGACCGACCATGGTCACGGGCTTATCGGTGGCTTTGCCGCCTTCGATAAAGGTTTCTTCGACATAGCTGACGATCTTGCGGATTTCGAAACTCATGGGCTGCTCCGTAGGAGGTTTTGGGTGTCTGTGCGTCTGATGGTATACCATAATACCGATGACGCAAGTCCCTTGAGTGAGTTTCTCGTCGGGTGGATAGGGGGGAAGAAAGCAATTTCAAACACATTGAACCTGTAGGAGCGAGCCTGCTCGCGATGGACGTCAACGATAACGCGTGCTTTCTGAATGCACGTGGTGTCTTCAAGTCCATCGCGAGCAGGCTCGCTCCTACAAGGGGGCGGTGGTGTCTGGAGGGGTTAGCGGGAAATGAGGCCGTGGTCGAGGGCGTATTTGACCAGTGCCGCCGGCTTGTCGATGTTGAGCTTGCGCCGAATGCTCAGCCGATGGGTTTCCACCGTGCGCACGCTGATGTCCAGTTCCCGGGCCATTTCCTTGTTGTTCAACCCTTGCACCATCTTCGACAGCACCTGGCTTTCCCTCGGGGTCAGTTCGTTGTCGGTGTTCCTGTCGGCGATCAGCCGCTGGGCGATTTCGGCGCTGTAGAAGGTTCCGCCACTGCTGATGGCCTCGATGGCAGCAATGATTTCCCGTGACGGGGCGTTCTTCAGCACATAGCCGCTGGCGCCGGAGCGCACCGATTCACTGACGTATTCGTAATTGTCGTACATGCTCAGCACCAGCACCTTGAGCGATGGGTATTGGTTGCGCAGCACGCGGGTCAGCTCCAGGCCGTTCATGTCCGGCAGGCTGATGTCGACCAGCAGCAGGTCCGGCTGGCAGCGTCCGACCATCTCGATGGCTTCGGCGCCGTTTTCCGCTTCGCCGACCATTTCCAGGGGCGACATCACGGCCAGCAGCGCCTTGATGCCGTCGCGGACCAGGGAGTGATCGTCGACCAGGGCGACGCGGATCGGGGAGGGCAGGTTCATCGCAGTATTCACTCTTGTAGTTTTGCGCCAGCTCAGCGTTTGGCGCCAGGTTTCATCGGCAGCCGTACGTCCAGCTCGCTTCTGCCCGGCATCGAGATCAAATCGAAGCGCCCGCCAAAATGTTCGACGCGTTCACGGATGTTACGCAAACCGATGCCGGCCTGACGACGTTCGACCTGGGCGACGTTGAAACCGATGCCGTCATCGACCACGGTCAGCCGCACCGATTGTTCGCAGCCGCGCAGGGTAATGGACACGTTCTTCGCCTGGGCGTGGCGTTCGATATTGGTCAGGCCTTCCTGGACGATGCGGAACAGTGCAACAGCGGCGCCGTCGACCAGTTGGCAGTCGAATTCATTTTCGTCATAGGTCACGGTCAGCCCGCTGCGCTGCTCGAATTCGGCGGCCAATTGACCGATGGCCGCTGGCAGGCCGAGGGTGTCGAGCAAGGATGAGCGCAGGTCGTGGGAGAGGCTGCGGACTTCGCCGATGGCATCGCCCAGGCGCTCGGTGGCGTCCCTTAACGTGTTCAGGCCCTTGTC
Source organism: Pseudomonas sp. GL-R-19 (assembly GCF_019956375.1). Classification (NCBI taxonomy): domain Bacteria; kingdom Pseudomonadati; phylum Pseudomonadota; class Gammaproteobacteria; order Pseudomonadales; family Pseudomonadaceae; genus Pseudomonas; species Pseudomonas sp. GL-R-19. The sequence goes on from NZ_JAHBDJ010000027.1 coordinate 47,125, forward strand.
GTGGGCTTGTCCGCGTTCCAGCAGATGGCTGGCCAGTTCAAACTGAAACTTGATCGAAACCAGCACCTGACTGATGCCGTCGTGCAGTTCACGGGACACCCGGGATCGTTCCTCCTCCTGCAGGCTGACAATGCGCTGGGTCAGGCGCTGCAGTTTCTTGTCCGCCAGCCGATGTTCGCTGACATTGAGGGTCATGCCGGTGGCGAACACGAACAGCACCGCGACCAGGGCGACCACGGCGATGGCCATCATGGTCTTGCGGATGCCCATGGCCACTTCGGCACGGGCCTGCTGGGTGGCGCGCTCGACGTCTTCGAGGTAGATGCCGGTGCCGAGCATCCAGCCCCAGCGATCGAGCATCACCACATAGGCGAGCTTGTCGGTCACCTGTCCGGAGGAGGGTTTGTTCCAGGCGTAGCGTTGAAAACCTTCGCCCGATTGCGCGCTTTTGAGCAGCGCCTGGATCACCGGCAGGCCGTGGGGGTCTTTCATGTCCCACAGGTATTGACCCACCAGTTCCGACTGGCGCGCATGCATCAGGCTGCGGCCTTCGTGGTCGTAGACGAAGAAGTAGCCGTTGATACCGAAGCTGAGCTTGCGCAGTTCTTCCAGCACTTGTTGCTGGGCGTGGGCATCGCCGTGGCCGTCGTCGTACAGCGGCTCGATCAGGCTCTGGGCCATTTCCACGTAGTTTTTCAGCTCCGCGCGCTTGCTCGCCAGAATGCTGTCTTCGATCAGTTGCGCCTGTTGGTCGCCCAATTGGCGGTTGAGGGATATCACCAGCGCGCAGATGACGGCAATGGCCAGCACCAGTGGCAGAATCCCGAGGGCGACGATCTTGTGTTTGAGCTGCATGTTGACTCCTGCCCGCGCGAAGGCTCGGGATCATATGCCAAAGAAACACAGCCTTGTTGGACGGAATGACCATTGGCGGGAGAGGTCATTCAATTGAAATGCTGAACCTGTGGGAGCGAGCCTGCTCGCGAAGGCGGTGTATCAGTCGGCATCCATGTTGAATGACAGAATGCCTTCGCGAGCAGGCTCGCTCCCACATTGATTGGTGGATAGCCATGGTTCTACGTAGAACTACGTAGACACCACGTACGTAGTAACGCGGATTTATTTGTGGACGGCATGCGCAGATATTGGGCCAGCTCCGCACCGCGGACACAATTATAAAAATTACCGCCGCAGTCACTGGCTGTCGGCAGGAGACACGCTATGCCCCGTCTGGCTAAACACCTCGCCTGGTTTGCCGTGGCTGTCCTGGGAGCGATTGCGCTGAGTGTCGTGGCCCTGCGCCGCGGCGAAGCGATCAACGCCCTGTGGATCGTAGTCGCAGCCGTCGCCATCTACCTTGTTGCCTACCGCTACTACAGCCTGTTCATCGCCAATAAAGTGATGCAGCTCGATCCCAATCGGGCCACTCCGGCTGTGCTCAACAACGATGGTCTGGACTACGTACCGACCAACAAACACGTGCTGTTCGGTCACCACTTCGCCGCCATCGCCGGCGCGGGGCCTCTGGTTGGCCCGGTCTTGGCGGCGCAGATGGGCTATCTGCCCGGCACGCTGTGGCTGATCGCCGGTGTGGTGCTGGCCGGTGCCGTTCAGGACTTCATGGTCCTGTTCATGTCCACCCGCCGCAACGGTCGATCCCTCGGCGACATGGTCCGTGAAGAAATGGGCCGCATCCCCGGCACCATCGCGCTGTTCGGTTGTTTCCTGATCATGATCATCATCCTCGCGGTGCTGGCGCTGATCGTGGTGAAAGCCCTGGCCGAGAGCCCTTGGGGCATTTTCACGGTGATGGCGACCATCCCGATTGCGATGTTCATGGGCATCTACATGCGCTACATCCGCCCCGGTCGCATCGGCGAGATCTCGGTGATCGGCGTGCTGTTGCTGCTCGGCTCGATCTGGCTCGGCGGGCAGATTGCCGCGGATCCGGTGTGGGCCAAGGCCTTTACCTTTACCGGTCTGCAGATCACCTGGATGCTGATCGGTTACGGTTTTGTCGCGGCGGTGTTGCCGGTGTGGCTGATTCTGGCGCCCCGTGACTACCTCTCGACTTTCCTCAAGATCGGCACCATCGTGGCCCTGGCCATCGGCATTCTGATCACCATGCCCGAGCTGAAAATGCCGGCCCTGACCCAATTCATCGACGGCACCGGCCCGGTGTGGAAGGGCGGGCTGTTCCCGTTCCTGTTCATCACCATCGCCTGTGGCGCGGTCTCGGGTTTCCACGCACTGATCGCTTCCGGCACCACGCCGAAGCTGCTCGCCAGCGAAGGGCATGCCCGCTACATCGGTTACGGCGGCATGCTGATGGAATCGTTCGTGGCCATCATGGCCATGGTCGCCGCGTCGGTGATCGATCCGGGCGTGTACTTCGCCATGAACAGCCCGGCTGCCGTCGTCGGTGCCGACGCGGTTGCCGTTGCGCAAACCGTCAGCAGCTGGGGCTTCGCCATCACGCCTGAAGCCTTGCAAGCCGTGGCCCATGACATCGGTGAAACCACCATCCTGGCCCGGGCCGGTGGTGCGCCGACCCTGGCAGTCGGTATCGCGCAGATCCTGCACCACGTCCTGCCAGGTGAAAACACCATGGCGTTCTGGTACCACTTCGCGATCCTGTTCGAAGCATTGTTCATCCTGACCGCGGTCGACGCCGGTACCCGTGCCGGGCGTTTCATGCTCCAGGACTTGCTTGGCTCGTTCGTGCCGGCCCTGCGCCGCACCGAATCCTGGACCGCCAACCTGATCGCCACCGCCGGTTGTGTGGCCATGTGGGGTTATCTGCTGTATCAGGGCGTGATCGATCCATTGGGTGGCATCAACACCTTGTGGCCACTGTTCGGCATCTCCAACCAGATGCTGGCCGGTATCGCGCTGATGCTTGGCACCGTGGTGCTGATCAAGATGAAGCGCCAGCGTTATGTCTGGGTCACCTTGCTGCCGGCGGTATGGCTGCTGATCTGCACCACGACCGCCGGTTTCATCAAGCTGTTCGATGCCAACCCGGCGATCGGCTTCCTCGCCCTGGCGAAGAAGTACAGCGATGCCCTGGCCAACGGTCAGGTGCTGGCCCCGGCCAAGAGCATCGACCAGATGCAGCACGTGATCTTCAACGCCTACACCAACGCAACGCTGACCGCGCTGTTCCTGTTCGTGGTGTTCAGCATCCTGTTCTTCGCGCTCAAGGTCGGTATTGCCGCCTGGGGCACCAAGGAGCGCACGGATAAGGAAGCGCCATTCCACGCGCTGCCGGATGCCTGATCATGTTCAATGACCTGAGTCGCCTCGGCAAATACCTCGGTCAGGCCGCGCGCCTGATGGTCGGCATGCCCGACTACGACAACTACGTCGAGCATATGCAGACCAAGCACCCGGACAAACCGGTGATGGACTACGAGGCGTTCTTCCGCGAGCGTCAGGAAGCCCGTTACGGCAGTAAAGCCGGACCGAAGTGCTGTTGAGTGAAATAAAAAAACCGGCTGAACAGCCGGTTTTTTTTTGAGTGCAGGAATGCCCTGAATGGCTCAGGCCGCGTGGTAATCCGAATCGTCGCTGTCACTTTTGTCCTGGGGCATGGACGCATTGCCAACATTTCGTTCATGAGTCTCATGATCCGGCCTGGCGATCTTGAGCGCCCGGTCGGCGACCTTGGCGTTATGCATCAGGCGACAGAACACGGCGGCGACGATGATCGACAGCAATGACCAGATCACAATGGCTTTGAGGAGCATGGCGAAACCTCTCGCGGCAAACAATTCTTACGATCGCACGCGTCCTTGCAGCAAAGGCTACCTATCCATTGTGGCAGGTGTTCATGATCTTGCATTTGCTTGCAGATTTGAACTGTTTATCAGCTATCTCCCCAGATGAAGCGACAGTTTCCCGGACCGGTACTTTAATGGATGTTCTGGAGCGACTGATCACTGGGCCCTCATAGCCTTAAGGCTATGGATCCCATACCGAAAAGCTATTTCTTCAATCGGTGATCCGGATCCACGCTTAAGGATGGTTAGCTGAAAACAAAATAAAGAGGAGATGCCATGTCAACTGAATCGAAATGCCCGTTCAATCACGCCGCTGCTGGCGGTGGCACGACGAACCGCGACTGGTGGCCGAACCAACTGAACCTGAAGATCTTGAGTCAACACTCGCCAAAATCTGACCCGTTGGGGGGCGACTTCAACTACGCCGAAGCCTTCAAGAGCCTGGACTTCCAGGCGTTGAAAAAAGACCTGACTGCGCTGATGACTGATTCCCAGGACTGGTGGCCGGCGGACTTCGGTCACTATGGGCCTTTCTTTATCCGCATGTCCTGGCACGCCGCAGGCACCTATCGCACCGGTGACGGCCGGGGCGGCGCCGGCTCCGGTCAGCAGCGCTTTGCACCGCTCAACAGCTGGCCCGACAACGTCAGCCTCGACAAGGCCCGTCGGCTGCTCTGGCCAATCAAGCAAAAGTACGGTAACAAAATCTCCTGGGCCGACCTGATCGTCCTCGCCGGCAACGTTGCACTGGAGTCCATGGGCTTCAAGACCTTTGGTTTTTCCGCTGGCCGCCCGGATGTCTGGGAACCGGACGAAGATGTCTACTGGGGCTCGGAAAAAACGTGGCTGGGTGGCGACGTGCGGTATGGCAAAGATGCCGGGCAAAACCCCGCAGAGCGCAATCTGGAGGCCCCCCTCGCAGCCGTGCAGATGGGCCTGATTTACGTAAACCCCGAAGGCCCTGAAGGCAACTCTGATCCGGTCGCCGCCGGGACGGACATCCGTGAAACCTTTGCGCGCATGGCCATGAACGACGAGGAAACCGTCGCGCTGATCGCGGGCGGTCATGCCTTCGGCAAAACCCACGGTGCAGGTCCCGTCGAGCATGTCGGACCTGAGCCCGAAGCCGCCGGCCTCGAGCTGCAGGGCCTGGGCTGGAAGAGCACGTTCGGTACCGGCAAAGGTGGCGACACCATCTCCAGCGGCCTGGAAGTGACCTGGACGACCACGCCAACCCGGTGGAGCAACAACTACCTGGAGAACCTGTTCGGTTACGAATGGGAACTGACCAAGAGCCCGGCGGGGGCAAACCAGTGGAAGCCGAAAAACGGCGCTGGCGCCGGTACCATTCCGGATGCCCATGATCCGTCCAGACGGCGTGATCCGACCATGCTGACCACGGACCTGTCGCTACGTTTCGACCCGATCTATGAGCCGATTTCGCGGCGCTTCCTGGCCAATCCAGACCAGTTGGCCGACGCCTTCGCCCGTGCCTGGTACAAGCTGATTCACCGTGACATGGGGCCGCTCTCACGCTACCTCGGCCCGGAAATGCCGAACGAAGAGCTGCTGTGGCAAGACCCGATCCCTGCCGTCGATCATCCGCTGGTCAATGACAGCGATGTGGCGGGCTTGAAAAGCAAGGTGCTGGCTTCTGGCCTGTCGGTCTCGCAACTGGTATCGACGGCGTGGGCGGCGGCTTCCTGCTTCCGTGGCTCCGATAAACGCGGCGGTGCCAACGGTGGGCGTTTGCGTCTGGAGCCGCAGAAGTCCTGGCAGGCCAACCAGCCAGAACAACTGGCCAGCGTGCTGGCAAAACTCGAAAGCATTCAGAAGGAGTTCAATGGCGCGCAATCCGGCGGCAAGAAAATCTCCCTGGCTGACCTGATCGTGCTCGCCGGTGGCGCGGGTGTCGAACAGGCGGCGAAAAACGCCGGCCACAGTGTGACAGTGCCGTTCAGCCCAGGACGTATGGACGCCAGCCAGGAACAGACCGATGTCGAATCCTTCGGTTACCTTGAACCGATTGCCGACGGCTTCCGTAATTACCTGAAGCAACAGTACCGTGTGCCGGCCGAAAAATTGTTGATCGACAAGGCGCAACTGCTGACGCTCACCGCGCCGGAAATGACGGTGTTGCTGGGCGGCTTGCGTGTGTTGAACACCAATGTCGGCCAGAGCAGACACGGTGTGTTCACCACACGTCCGCAAGCCTTGACCAACGACTTCTTCACCAACCTGCTGGATATGGGCGTGGAGTGGAAGCCGGTATCGGATGCCCAGCAAGAGTATGAAGGGCGCGATCGCAAGACCGGCGCGCTGAAGTGGACAGGCACTCGAGTCGATCTGGTCTTCGGTTCCAATGCGCAGTTGCGCGCGTTGGCCGAATTCTATGCCTGCGCCGATGCGCAGCAGAAGTTCGTCAAGGACTTCGTCGCTGCGTGGACCAAAGTGATGAACCTGGATCGATTCGACTTAAACCGCACTGTCTAGAGGAGATGTTGTCATAACGCTGGCATTACCGGCAAAAAGTGCCTCGGCTCGCCCTCCGGCTTTTACATCAGCGGAGGGCATCCGGCGACCATGAACCTTGGCGATCATGGTCCAGTCTTTGTGGCCGAGCTGCTTGATTACCCACATTGGATTTTCGCCAGCTGATAGCATCATGGAGGCGCAGTTGCGGCCACGTTTCGCCGCTGGCTGCTGTCAATATCGCTAGTTGCTCTTCGCGAGTGAAGGGGGCAACGTCATCTTCTTCCTTATCTCGGAATCCGAGATCAGTCGTTATGCTTGTGTTTATGTTTGTTCTTGTACTTATTTTTATGCTTGTGGTCGTAGTGGTCGTTATCGTTATCGTTATCGTTGTCCTTGGCCAGATTGTTGCCGATAGCACCACCTGCTGCGCCGCCCAGTCCAGCGCCGATCAGGCCACCGGTGGAACCACCAACACTGTTGCCGATTACCTGGCCACCCGCTGCACCGAGCCCCCCGCCAATGGCTGATTCGGTCTTGTTGCCACTCTTCGCAGATATTGCGCCCCCAGCTGCGCCACCTACGCCGGCTCCGATCGCAGCGCCAGTGCTACCTCCCATAGCCTGACCGACCACGCTTCCAAGGGCGCCACCGACACCGCCACCGATAGCTGTGTTGGTGGCTTCGCCGGCGAGGGAGTACTGCGATACAAGGAGGCTTAGTGCAACGACAGTGAATGATTTACGCATCAGACAAACCTTTAGAAATACACAATAAAAGAAAAGTTTGTTGGTACGAATCAGTCAGGTCAACAGATATTCGACGGTGCATGAATTTGGATCAACCAATCTGTGATTAGCACAGCCGCTTGTTGATCAATTATGACCGGTGGGCACTCCCCCCATTCCAGGTTGCGGGTCTGGCAAGGGGAGAGGAGGTCGATCAAAAAACGGGGTGATTGGCGGTCAACAGATCGCCGGGGAGGGAATGTCAGGCGGGCATAACGTTGTCATTGCACAGCCAAACCGAGCCATACAAACCCCAAAGAGGGACTTTTGAGGGCCTGAAAGCCGCGACCTGGGTGGGATCGGGTCGCGGTCACTTGATCTTCGCCATTGACCACGATGCCGTACCCGCCGATACAGGTTTGTATCAGCAGGTATCCGCAACGCCCACCGTTACCCGGGCATACAAAACCGCCGTTTCCCGACACCCGGGCGATACACGGCGGCCTCCAAATGGAATCACCGGCAGCGTCACTTTCGGCGCGGCCTGGCGTGGTTCAACTGGAGGAAAGACAATGTCGCGTATCACCCCCCGTCACACCCTCGGCAAGCTTGGTCTGGTTCTGGCCGCCGCAGGGCTCGCCACTGTCGCGAGCCTCGCTCAAGCCCAGGAAGCACAACCGGCCCCGGCGATGAAAAGCTGGCAGCAGGGCCTGCACCGCACCGACCTGGTACGCGAAGACCTGGGCACCGCCGATCGCGAAGTCCTCCAGGTGGTCGTGGACTTCGATCCGGGCGTGACATCGCCCAAACATGCTCACCCCGGTGTCGAGGTGGCACACGTGATCAGCGGCGCCTTTGAATATCAACTGGAAGGGCAGGCACCGGTGACGCTCAAGGCCGGTGACTCGTTGTACATCCCCGAAGGTGTCGCCCATGTGGCGAAGAACGTGGGGCAGGGCAAGGCCTCGGAACTGGCAACCTACATCGTGAAGAAAGGCGAAGCGCTGCTGATCCTGAAGGAGTAGGCGAGGGCCGCCGGGTCATTGCCGGCTGCAAACCTCCCACACGCAACCGCGCAGCCAACGATGTGCAGGGTCGGCGTCCATGCGCGGGTGCCACAGCATCGAAACCGTGATCGCTGGCGTAGGGAACGGCAGGGCAAAGCAGTGCATCCCCTGGCACAGGTTGCCAACGTGCCGCTCCGGCACGCTGGCTACCAGGTCTGAAGCCCGCGCCAAAGCAATCGCCGAAGAGAAACCGGCGACGATGGTGATGATGTCGCGCTTGAGCCCTAGCTCATTCAAGGCGTCGTCCATGACGCCTTTTTCGTGGCCCCGACGTGAGACCAGAATGTGCCGGGCGGCGGCATAACGCTCAGGTGTCATTTCACCTTGAGTCAGTGGATGACCCTCACGTACGACGCCAATGAACCGATCGCGAAACAGCATCCGGGTCCGCACTTCCGGGCTGGTGGATTCGCCGATCACGCCGGTTTCCAGATCCACCGAGCCTTCGCGCAGCAGGGTGCTGTCCTTGTTCAGCTTCTGCACGAAATTCAAGCGCACGCCGGGTGCCTCTTCGTTGATGCGGGCGATGAGTTGCGGTCCGACATTTTCCACGAAGCCGTCGCTGGTGCGCAGGGTGAAGGTACGGGTCAGTTGATTCAGGTCGAGTGCCTCGGCGGGGCGCAGGACGGCTTCGGCGTCCTGCACCAGCACGCCGACGCGTTCACGCAACTCCAGCGCCCGAGGCGTGGGAACCAGCCCGCGGCCGGCCCGCACCAGCAGCGGATCGCCCGTGGTTTCGCGCAATCGCGCCAGCGCCCGGCTCATGGCTGACGGGCTCAGGTGCAAACGCTGCGCGGCGCGGGCCACGCTGCCTTCCTCCAGCAACACGTTCAGGGTGATCAACAAGTTCAGATCGGACATGGAATCAATTCCTGTAGGAGCGAGCTTGCTCGCGAAGGTGGCACATTAAAAATGATGTTGTCTGACACACCGCTTTCGCGAGCAGGCTCGCTCCCACATAGGGTTTCTCGCATGTGGCGTCTAGTGCATGAATAAAGTGCAAATGCTGCGTCTTCCGCCATGTTATGGCTGGGCTTAGGCTCGGGACAACCTATTTGCGGAGTCGCGAGAAAATGAAGTCCATATCGATTCGGGGAGCCTTGGCCAGCCTGTCGTTATCCATGCTGCTGTCGTCCCTGGGCACCAGCATTGCAAACGTTGGATTGCCGACACTGGCCGAGGCGTTCTCGGCCTCCTTTGAGCAAGTGCAATGGGTGGTGCTCGCTTACCTGCTGGCGGTCACGGCGCTGATCGTCAGTGTCGGAAGACTTGGTGACATCATTGGCCGCCGACGTTTGTTGTTGATCGGGATTTGTGTGTTTACCGTCGCTTCGGTCCTGTGCGCGCTGGCCCCTCATCTCTGGTTATTGATTGCCGCTCGGGCGCTGCAGGGCGTCGGTGCGGCCATCATGATGGCGCTGACCATGGCGCTGGTGGGCGGGGCCGTTCCCAAGGAAAAAATGGGCAGTGCAATGGGCGTGCTCGGCACGATGTCGGCGATTGGCACCTCACTCGGCCCGACCCTTGGAGGTTTTTTGATTGCCAATCCGGGGTGGCAGGCCATTTTTCTGATCAATGTGCCGTTGGGTGTCTTGGCGATTGGGCTCGTGCTCTACTTTTTGCCCAACGATCGCAGTGAGAAGAGGGCGGATCGAGCGGTCTTCGATGTGCTCGGCACGCTGGTGCTGGTTCTGACGCTGCTGGCTTATGCACTGGCGATGACCGTTGGGCGTGGCACCCTGAACATGACGCTGTTGCTGGTGGCCGTTTTTGGGCTGTGCGTGTTTGTATTCGTCGAGCACACAGCCGAGTCGCCTCTGGTTCGATTGACGATGTTCCGTAACTGGCACATGAGCGCAGGATTCGTCATGTGCATGCTGGTGACCACCGTGGTCATGGCGACCATGGTGGTCGGGCCGTTTTACCTCACTGGCGCACTGGCGTTGAATGCCGCGAGCGTTGGGTTGGCGATGTCGACGGGTCCGCTGATGGCCGCACTGGCAGGCGTACCGGCGGGCCGATGGGTCGACCGATTGGGCGCGCATCGATCCGGCACGCTCGGATTGATTGCCATGCTGATTGGCGCTTGCATCCTTCCCGCCATGCCTTTGGGGTTCGGTGTACTCGGCTACATCGTGCCGCTGACTGTCATGACCGGCGGTTATGCGCTGTTTCAGGCGGCGAACAATACCTCCGTCATGGCGGATATCGAGTCGCAGCAGCGTGGCGTAATCTCCGGCTTGCTCGGGTTGTCACGCAATCTCGGGTTGATCACGGGCGCCTCGGTCATGGGCGCAGTGTTCGCCTTCGGCTCGGCCAGCCACGATATTTTGCAGGCGCAACCTGAGGCCATCGCACAGGGGATGCGACTGACGTTCGCCGTCGCCGCCGGGTTGATCGTCATTGCGCTGGCGATTGGTGCGATCAGCAAAATCGTTTCACGTCGCATAATCGCGCCGTGCTGAAAAACGGCGCGACTGTCGTGAAAACGACCTGTTTGCGCTGAACGCGAAGCCTTGCGAGTTTTCTATTGAACGAGTGTTCAGTCTCGACTATGTTTGGGGCCACCTTCCCCCGGCTGGTTGCGGGCTTGCGTTTCTTCAATTCGAACGAGGCACTGGCATGCGGTTTTCACCCTTTGTAGAGCGGATCAGTGGCCAGGGCGTTGCCGCTTGGGATATTCACTACGCGGCCAGCGCGGCACAGCGCAATGGCGAAGACGTGATCATCCTCAGCGTCGGCGACCCGGATTTTCCCACCCCCGATTTCATTACCGATGCCGCCATCCACGCCCTGCGCGAAGGGGATACCCACTACACCGAAATCGCCGGCCGCCAGGCCTTGCGAGAGGCCATCGCCGGCCGCTACAGCCAACTGATCGACCGCGAGCTGCAGGCGTCGAACGTCATTCTCACGGCAGGTGCGCAGAACGCCTTGTTCGCCACCTCGATGTGTTTGCTCGGTGCCGGCGACGAAGTGATCGCCTTCGATCCGATGTATGTCACCTACGAAGCGACACTCAAGGCGTCCGGCGCCACGCTGGTGCGGGTGCCTTGCGCGGCGGACTCGGGTTTTCGCCTCGATGCCGCCGTGCTGGCCAAGGCCATTACCCCACGCACCCGGGCGATCTTCTTCTCCAACCCGAACAACCCCACCGGTGTAGTGCTGGGTCGCGAAGAGCTGCAAGCCATCGCCGACCTCGCCATCACCCATGACCTGTGGGTGGTGGTGGACGAGGTCTACGAGAGCCTCGCCTACGAGCGCGAACACCAAAGCCTGGCGGCGTTGCCGGGCATGGCCGAGCGTTGCGTGGTGATCGGCAGCCTGTCGAAATCCCATGCCATGACCGGTTGGCGCATCGGCTGGGTCATGGCCCATGAAGCCCTGGTCAACCATATCGAAACCCTGGTGTTGAGCATGCTGTACGGCTTGCCCGGGTTTGTCATGGAAGCGGCGCTCAAGGCCGTGCAGTCACACGACGAAGTCACCCACGGCATGCGCGAGATCTATCGCCGGCGTCGCGACCTTGTGGTGTCCGGCCTGGCCGGTTGCCCGGGCATCAGCGTGCTCAACCCCGATGCCGGCATGTTCGTGCTGGTGGACGTGCGTGGTACCGGCCTGACCTCGCTGGAGTTCGCCTGGCGGCTGCTGCGTGAAGCCGGTGTCTCGGTGCTGGATGCGGCGGCATTCGGTGAGCCGGCCCAGGGTTTTGTACGGCTTTCGTTCACCCTGAGTGACGAGCGCCTGGCCCAGGCCTGCCAGCGTATTCGCGATTTTGTCGGGGTGCTCATGGGCGAAGCGCCGAGGCCGGTGATCGGCACGGTGACCCGTACCGCAGCCGTCGAACCGGTCGCGACCAAGACCATGATCGAAGTCGATCGCCTGCACAAACGCTTCGGCAATATCGAAGTGCTCAAGGGCGTTTCCCTGACCGCCCGCGAGGGCGAAGTGATCTCCCTGATCGGTGCCAGCGGCTCGGGCAAAAGTACCTTGCTGCGCTGCATCAACATGCTCGAAGTGCCGGACCAGGGGCGCATCCTGGTCGATGGCGAAAGCATTCACCTTAACCAGAACCGTCCCGGTGCACCGCTGGTGGCGGACGCCAAGCAACTGGTGCGCATCCGTTCGAGCCTGGGCATGGTGTTCCAGAACTTCAACCTCTGGCCCCATCGCACGGTGCTGGAAAACCTCATCGAAGCGCCGACCCAGGTCCTGCGTGAAAGCCGTGCGGAGGCCACTGAACGGGCCGAAGCCCTGCTCGAACGCGTCGGGCTTGCGGCCAAGCGCAACGAGTACCCGGCGTTTCTCTCCGGGGGACAGCAACAACGGGTGGCCATCGCCCGGGCCCTGGCCATGCGGCCCAAGGTCATGCTGTTCGATGAACCCACCTCGGCACTCGACCCGGAACTGGTCGGGGAAGTGCTGCGGGTGATCCGCTCCCTCGCCGAAGAAGGCCGGACCATGATTCTGGTGACTCATGAAATGGCCTTTGCACGCGATGTCTCTTCCAAGGTCGCCTTCCTGCATCAAGGGCTGATCGAGGAAACCGGTTCGCCGGACGAAGTGTTCGTACACCCACGCAGCGAGCGTTGCCGACAGTTCGTCAACGCTCATCAGACTCGCTAACTCATCATAAAAAGACGGGAAAACAACATGGGAAATCGACGTTTTGCAAACTGGATGACCGGGGCGGCCTGCGTATTGCTGGCCGGCATGAGTGCGGCCCAGGCACAGCCGATCAGGTTCGCGGTGGCAGCCGAACCCTATCCGCCGTATACCGAAAAGCAGGCCAACGGTGAGTGGAAGGGTTTCGAAGTCGACCTGATCCACAAGCTGTGCAGCGAAATGAAAGCCGATTGCGAGATCAAGGAAGTGGCATGGGACGGCATCATTCCGTCGCTGCTGGCGAAAAAGATCGACGTGATTTTTTCCTCGATGTCGGTGACCGAAGAACGAGAAAAACAGATTGCCTTCAGCAAGGCCTACTACGATTCGGCGATTGCCGTCGTCGGCCCGAAAGAGGCGTCGGTGAAGAAGTACCCGGATGACCTCAAGGGCAAGATCATTGGCGTGCAGAACTCGACCGTGAGCGCCAGTTACCTGAAGACCTACTACGAAAAAATCGCCGACGTTAAGTACTACGACACCCAGGACTCGGCCAACGCCGACCTGATTGCCGGCCGCATCGACCTGATGATGGCCGATGGCACTGCCATGGCCGCCTTCGTCAAGACCCCGGATGCCAAGGACCTGGCCTACCTCGGCAGCGTGCCTTACGACCCGATCTTCGGCAAAGGCGTGGGCGCCGGCCTACGCAAGGACGACACCGAACTCAAGGCCAAACTCGACAAGGCCATCCGGGAGTTGCTGGCGAGCAAAGACTACGACGAACTGTCCCAGAGCTACTTCGGCACCAGCGTGAAGCCTGCGTTCTGACCTGATCGCGCAATGTAAACCCCTGTAGGAGCGAGCTTGCTCGCGAAGGACGCAAGTGCACCGCGGTTTTTCTGAATGACCGCGTCATCGTTGACGTTTTTCGCGAGCAAGCTCGCTCCTACAGGGGGACCGTGTCCTCCAACTGGAGACTGAAATGCCGGCAATGTTCGATCTGATCAATTTCACCGAGCAGGGATGGGGCAGTGCGCTGTTGAAGGGGCTCTGGATGACCCTGCAGATTTCCGCCGGGGCCTTTGTGCTCGGGCTGGCCATCGGATTGGTGGTGGCGTGCCTCAAACTGGGCGCGCCGAAGCCGATTGCAGCGCTGATGCGCGGCTACACCACCTTGTTCCGGGCGGTGCCGGAATTGCTGCTGATTCTGTTGCTGTACTACGTCGGCTCCATGCTCCTCAATTCGCTGATGACCCGGCTCGGCTACGACGTGGTGAATGTCAGCGGTCCGCTGGCGGCCATCGTGGTGCTGGGGCTGGTGCAGGGCGCGTACGCCTCGGAGATTTTCCGCGCGGCGATCCAGGCGATTCCCTTCGGCCAGATCGAAGCGGCCAAGGCATTCGGCCTGAACGGTTTCGGTCTGTTCCGCCGGGTCACGCTGCCGATCATGGCGCCTTACGCCATGGCCGGGATGGCCAACCTGTGGATCAACCTGATCAAGGACAGTGCGCTGATCAGCGTGGTCGGCACCAACGAGCTGCTGTACACCGCCAAGCAAGGCGCGGGGTCGACGCGCCATTATCTGTTGTTCTACCTCACGGCTGCGGCGTTGTATTACGCGGTGACGTTGGTGTCGAACTATGTGTCGGGTCGGCTTGAGCGACGTATTCGTCGCTGGATGCCTCTTGTTGACTGAACCGGCAGAGAGAATGAAATGATTCCAGCGTGGATAGTTGAATACGCGGCACTGTTGGGCCGGGGGCTGCAAACCACCCTCGGGATTCTGTTGGTCGCCAGTGTGTTCGGTTTTGTCCTGGCGGTGTTGGTGGCGCTGGCGCGGATCTCGAAAAACAAAGTGATCGCCAAGGTCAGCCTGTTCTACACCAGCGTGACGCGCGGTACGCCGTTGCTGATCCAGATCTACATTTTCTACTACGGCCTGGGCAGCCTGTTTGCCCAGTTCCCGCTGATTCGCGGCAGTTTCCTCTGGCCGTACCTGCGCGACGGTTACTGGTACATCGTGTTCGCCCTGGTGGTGTCGGTGGGGGCCTATGTCGGCGAAGTGATTCGCGGTGGCCTGCTGGCGGTGCCCAAGGGTGAAATGGAAGCGGCCTCGGCGTTTGGCATGACCGCGCGCCAGTCCTTGCTACGGGTGCGTTTGCCCCGGGCGATGCGCCTGTTGCTGCCGACCCTGGCCGGGGAAACCGTGATGCTGCTCAAGTCCACGGCATTGGCTTCGACCATCGCCGTGATCGACCTGTTGGGCGCCGCCAACGTGGTCCGCGCGCAAACCCTGCAGGTGTACGAACCCTTGTTGCTGGTAGCCGGGGTGTATGTCTGCCTGACATTCCTGATCGAAGCGCTGTTTGCCTTTGCCGAGCGGCGCGGGACGCCCGTACGCAGGTCGGCCTGATGAGTTCGACAAGGGTTGACCGCCGTCAGCGGCAACCTGGCGATGATCTTCGGCCGGCACGCGTCACAAGACGTCGTCTGTGCTGAATGCTCCGTGACGCAGCCCCTTTATCCAGCAACGGCAGATATGCAGTCCGTTGGCGGCGCTGAAGGTCTCGGGGTTCAGGCACCACTCGAGCCAGAGACCGTCGAGCATCGCCGATAAGCCGATGGCCGCCAGGCGCGTGTCGTGAATCACGAAGCCTTCGCTGGCGGCCAGCCCGTCGAGCAACTGGCGGATCAGGTCGAGGTAGGCGCGGTAGCTTTTTTCGTGGGACTGGCTGACGTGTTCGGAGTGACGGATCAGGCTCCAGAACACCACCCACACGCCGAGCAGTTGCGGGTCCATGACCCGGGGCGAGAACGAGCCTTCCAGGAAGGCATCGATCTTTTGCGCGGGTGTCTGGGCCTGTTCGATTTCCTGGAGCAGGGCCGTGGTCAGTTCGCTCGCCAGCCGCTGGTAGGTGTCGGCGATCAGTGCCTCGATGCTGCCGAAGTGATGGTTGAGCAACCCCACGGACACTCCGGCTTCAGTGGCAATGCGTCGCACGGATATCCCGGCGTGACCGTCGCGGCCCAGGCAGCGCAGGGTGGCGGCCACCAGCATTTCGCGACGGTCTTCGGGTTCGGCGCGGCGGTTTTTCGGGGCATCGGTTGTCACAAGGCTGTCCTTGGGTGAGGTTCCACGATGCCGAGCTTAGTTGAACGTCTGTTCAATCACCAGCCTCGGCAGCAGCGATACAACGTTTTTCAACGATCATGACGGGAGGGAAAGCCAATGCCGCAGGATATTTCGTTCAGTGTTCGAAACAACAACGGCGATACCGTGCGGGTCGGTGCCTGGCGCTATGCAGGCGACGGCAGCGGGCCAAACGTGCACTTGCAGGCCGGCGTGCATGCCGATGAAATCGCCGGGATGCTGGTGCTGCACCTGCTGATGCAACGCCTGCAAACCGCCGAATCTCAAGGCCGGCTCAAGGGCAGTGTGACCGTGGTGCCGCAGGCCAATCCGCTGGGCATTGGGCAGTTCCGCCAGGGGCGGATTCTTGGCCGCTATCACGACGCTACCGGGCATAACTTCAATCGCTCGTTCGACCAGTCGGCGGCCATGGCGCGGCCTTCGACCTGCGTTCAGGAATGGCAAAAGAAACTGGTGCAACTGGCCGCCCCGGCCGATGTGATGCTCGACCTGCACACCGATGACGAGGCCTTGCCGTACCTCTACGTACATCGCAGTTTCTGGCCCCGTGGTCGCGAACTGGCGGCGGCGATGAAGATGGACGTGGCGATCATCTGGGGTGACGGCGGTGATGGCTCTTTCGAGGAAACCATCATTGCCCCGTGGTTGAATGAAGGCGTCACCGAGCACCGCATGGCGGCAACGCTGGAGTTGCGCGGGCAGGGCGATGTCAGCGACCGTTTCGCCGAACAGGATGCCGAAGGGCTGTACAACTGGCTGTGCGGTTGCGGCGTCATTGACGAACAAAAGCCATCCGCTGACTGGCCCGTTGAGGCGGTGGAAATGGGCCACATGGAAACCATCATCGCGCCGCACCCCGGCGTGCTGATCTTCGAAAAGGAACTGGGAGATTTCGTCGAGGAAGGCCAGCGCTTTGCACGAATTCTCGGGCGGCCGGGCGATCCGTCCTCCGAAGTGGTGCTGCGTGCCGAGCAAGCCGGGCGCATGGTCACGCGCTATCGCGATCGACTGATATCCCAAGGCATGGGCGTGGCGAAATTCACCGGCAGCCGGGTGTCACGCAACTGGAGTGGCGGGTTGCTCGACCCCAATTGATACGAAAGTGATTCAGCGCAGCGGCCGAAACGCTGTGCGCAGTTCCTCGGTAAAGAGCTCCGGCTGTTCCCACGCGGCGAAATGGCCGCCTTTGGCAGCCTGATGGAAGTAGATCAGGTTGCTGTAGGCGCGCCTGGCCCAGCTCTCCGGTGGAAAATAGACATCATCGGGAAAGACTGTGACGGCCACCGGCAGTTTGATTTCGCCGGTCTTCTGTGCCGCAGAAAAAAGCGGACTGCGCCCTTTGTTTTCCCAATAGAACCGACTCGCCGAGGCACCGCTGTTCGTCAACCAGTACAAGGTGATGTCGTCCAGCACTTCATCCTTGCCTGGCGATTGCTGTGGGTCGGCGCCAAAAGTCCACTTGGCAAATCCCGGGTGACCGAGCATGAACGCCGCGAGGAATGCCGGGGAGTCCGTTACGCCGTAGCCGATCATTTGCGGCCGCGCGGCCATCATCGCGCTGTAGGCCAGGTTGCCCTGTTTAATGGATGCGGCCAGCGCGTCGTAGGTCGTGCGTTCCTGCTCGGAAAACCCCACAGGCGCGGGACCGCCGGCAGCGAGTGCAGCGGTCGCCTCCGGCGGGACCGTCGCTGGCAGGTTGAGGTGAATGCCCAGCAACCCGGGCACGGACTGGCGCGCCATGGCGCTGGTGATGGGACCGCCCCAATCACCACCCTGGGCGACGTAGCGGCTGTAACCCAATCGCTGCATCAATTGTCCCCAGATCCGCGCCACATGGTCCGGGTCCCATCCGGGTTCTGTCGGTTTGCCGGAGAAGCCGTAGCCAGGGATCGACGGAATCACCACGTCGAATGCATCCGCACCATTGCCCCCGTGAGCAGCCGGATCGGTAAGCGGGCCGACCACCTTGATGAACTCCAGTACCGAGCCTGGCCAACCGTGGGTCAGGATCATCGGTAAAGCATTCGGCTGCGGCGAGCGCACCCAGATGAAATGGATAGCGACCCCATCGAGGGTGGTCGTGTACTGGGGCAAGGCATTGAGCTGCGCCTGGGCCTTGCGCCAGTCATAGTTCGTGCCCCAGTAGCGAACCAGCTCTTGCAGTTTCGCCAGCTGTGCACCTTGCGATCGATCGGCCACCGTCTCCTTGTCCGGCCAGCGCGTTGCCGCGATGCGGTTACGCAGGTCAGTGAGTTGTTGATCCTGGATATCGACGTGGAAGGGCACAACGGCGTCGGCGGCGGGAGCGGCGCTCACGAGGGGCGAGTTGCACAGTGCGAGGGCCATTAGCAGGACGACGAAAGCAGATTTCATCTTCAATTCCTCGCTGGGAGGTATGCCTTCGTCCTTGCCCGGAGCTCAGGGGTGAAGGTCGATGCTGCTCCAGAGACTGATCCCGTTCGACGGGGCACGCAAGCAGGTTTATGCGAAGGATTGCACCGGGACGACCACCGGCGGGAAAGGGGGAGTCGATACTGGCTCAGCCCTTTTTAACTGACTGCCCCCAAATCCCTGTGGGAGCGAGCTTGCTCGCGATGGGCCGCGCAGCGGTCCCAAAAATGGTAGCCGCACAACCCAACGCGAACAACATCACCCGTCGCAGTAGACGACATCTACTCAGGCGGGTCGATTTGATCCAGCACCCGATTCGCCGTGATCTCCGCCAACATCACACTGTTGGAAATTCCCAGCAGGGCATTGCGCGATCCGCCGTCCAGATGATCCACCAACTGGTGCACCATCACATCGACCGAGGCCAACGTCTCGACCAGATACACCATCAGGGTTTCAGTATCGGCCTCGGGGTCCACAGTAAACAAAGTGCTGGGTGTGCGTGGAGTGGCTTTGATGTCGGCAGTCGAGGGGACGTGGAAGGCGAGGGCGCGTTCGGTGGCCTCGTTGAGCTGTTTTGAGTCTGGTTCGTACGGGGATGCCGGATCGGTGTCCGGCGGGTTGGGGGTGACTTTGAACATATGCTTGCTTCTCTGATTGGGTGCCAACCCTCTTGCTGCTAAACGAGAAGGAGGCAGCTGTACGCAGGTTAGCAGACCGGGGAAGCTAGCAAAGCCGGCGCGCCCGAAGGCGCCCTGCGCACAGCCACCATCAAATGCAGGCATGGGAATACCTGACTGACAGGAGCTTGTGCACCTTGCTTACAACCCCGGGCTGCTAAACCCGACCACTGATGGGCAGTGGCGCGGAAACGATAGAGACCAGGGGCAGGGCGCACAAGCCGGCGGATTCTGGCGTAACCGTAGGCAACGACGCAAGGTCTTGTAGCCCTCGGGAAATAACCTACAACCTTTTTAAACAAGCGCTCTTACGGACATGAGCAACTGACTACCGGCTTTCGTGTATCGCTGTGTATCAGGGCGCGGCATCCGCATACAACCATACAAAACCAGCGCTTTACGGATACAGCCGGGATACACCAGCGGGGCCAAATAGACCTGCCAAAGCGAGATGCACCTCGCACCTCGCCACCAGGTTTATCACCCTTGTGGTACGACCAATAACGGTCCAGCCGCGCAAATGATCCGGAGTATCAACATGTCTCGTATCCAGTCGAACAAAACCCGTATTGGCCTGATCGCTGTAGCACTGGTCGGCGGTATCAACTTCGCGTCCTCGGCGTTTTCCGCCGAAGCCTTGCCTCAGGGCTATCAACTGGCTTCCGCAGAAAAGACCAGCGAAGGCAAGTGTGGCGAAGGCAAGTGCGGTGCCGAAGCCAGCGCGCAAAAGACCCAGGCCGAGGGCAAGTGCGGTGAAGGCAAGTGCGGCGATGCGTCTTTCGCGCGCACCGACTCCGATGATGACGGCCGCGTGTCGCTCAAGGAACTGCTGGCGGTGGCGCCCAAGGGCACTGAGGAATTCAAGGCGATGGACACCAACGGCGACGGTTTCCTGTCCGAGGGTGAGGTGTACAAGTTCCGCACCAACCAGTTCATCTCCAATGGCAAGAAAGTACCGACCGAGCTGTTCACCAAGTTGAGCCAGGCTAAAGACTGATCGGCCGCAACGAAAAAACCCTTTCTGTGCTGACGCGCAGGAAGGGTTTTTGGCGTGGGTAGTAGTGGTTTGGTCGTCAGGCGCGAAATTGCACTGCACTTGAACACCGAATGCCTGCGCTAAAAGTAAAGGTTTCAATCCTCTCCATAAATGGGGCATTACACCCACGAACGGGTGTTTTCCACCTAATTAGAGGGGTATTCCCCACACACCCTTCTCGCGTTTGAAACACTCAAAAATAGTTTATTAATTTACCTGGACTTTTCCCCTTCCCTGGTGTGATGGCTCATTAATTGCCGCCCTCTTGTACCCGCAATAGCTGTGTCCCAGACATCCTGGCGACGGTGGGTTTCGCCAGACTCGATATGTCGCGAGGGGTGAAAAATGAAACGCACGACATCACTACGCAGCTCCATCGCCTTTCTGCACAGGACAAGCCTGCCCTGTGCGATGCTCCTTACCCTAACCACTATGGCAAGCGCCGTGCCGCTGGATGATTTCGGCCCGCCACCACCGACAGACCCCTCGGCGTTTAGCAACCCGCCGGCCGACCTCGATGCCGCGGCGGCGGCCTTACGGGCCCTGCCACCCGCCAACCAGGGCGCCATAGCCCTGCCCAATGGCGTCTTCGGTGACCGGAACACGCCACGGGCCGACAACGTGCTGCCGCCAGCCCTGCAGACATCCTTCAATATCCCCACCAATGGCAAGCCCAGCCCATTGTTCGGGGCCCAGCCGTACACGCAGCAACTGTTGCTGTTCGAAGAATTCGGCACGGAAAAACTCGACCCGGCATTGCCGGCACCGCCCCTGACCTTCCCGGTTCCGCTCGTCGGCCCGGCGCCCACGCAGGACCCGAACAACACCGCCCGCAGCAGCCCTTCGCCCGTGGCGCTGGAAGCCTTCATGCGCCAGCCGGGGCTGTTCCCGTTTCCGTCGCAGTTTTCCAACGTGCTGGACCGCAACCCGTGGCAAGCGCAGATCGAAGCCTTCCTCAACCGCCACCCGGTCGGCTCGCCGGCCGAAGGCCGGCCGCCAGGAAAAGGCTGGTCGCACCAGCGCTGGAACGAGTTCTTCCCGCAGGTCGGCTTCAAAACCGTGCAAGCGGGCGCCCAGATCAACAGCGGCATGCGCGACCACCGACAGTTGCACAACTACGCCGTCGGTGAGTTCGGGCCTGGCGGGCTCTACAACCAGACCTCGGACACCCCGGTCCTGGTGGGCACCACCAAAGGCATAAGTGTTCGTTTTCACCCCAACATGCCGATTCAGAACCACAAGGCGCTCTGGACCTTCGACGGCACCTTTCCGCCAAAACTGTTGATGGTGCGTTACGGTCAAGCCGCGCTGATGCGCCACTACAACGCCCTGCCGATCGATCCGTCGGCCAACATGGGGTTTGGCCTGCATACCATTACCACCCACGAACACAACGGCCACTCCCCGGCTGAAAGCGATGGCTATGCCAATGCGTTTTTCTTTCCGGGGCAGTACTACGACTATCGCTGGCCGATCCAGTTGGCCGGTTACGACACCATCAACACCACCGCTCAGGATCCGCGCGCGGCGTTCCCCTGCGCCCCGGGCGAAACCCTGTTCGTCAACGACGCCACCCCGGGCCTCAAGACGTGCAACAACGGCAGCATCAAGATCCGCGGCGACTGGCACGAAACCATGAGCACCCACTGGTTCCATGACCACATGCTCGATTTCACCGCGCAGAACGTCTACAAGGGCAACGCGGTGATGATGAATTACTACAGCGCCCTGGATCGCGGTAACGAAGCCTTCGAAGACGGCGTCAACCTGCGCCTGCCCAGCGGTTCGGCGCTGCCTTGGGGCAACCGCGACTATGACGTCAACCTGCTGGTGGCCGACAAGGCCTGGGACGCCAATGGCCAGTTGTGGTTCAACCCGTTCAACACCGACGGCTTCCTCGGCGATCAGGTCCTGGTCAACTGGCAGTACCAGCCGCGCCTGAATGTGCGGGCGCGCAGCTATCGCTTCCGCATCCTCAATGGCTCGGTGTCGCGCTACCTCAGGATTGCACTGGTGCGTGAAGTCGCCGGCACCGGCGGCGAAATCCCCGGCCCGGCCGGTTCCGGCGTGTCTTATAGCCGCGTGCCGTTCCACTTGATCGCCAACGACGGCAACCTGATGGAGCACGCCGTGCCGTTCGACGGCAGCATGGACCTGGAAGGTGACGGCGACCTGCAGAACCACAACGCCATCCTGCCCACCCAGGGCATCGCCGAGCGCTTCGACATCATCGTCAACTTCGCGAAAAACGGGATCAACACCGGCGACAAGCTGTACTTCGTCAACCTGATGGAGCACCAGAACGGCAAGAGGCCGACAGCTAATCTGCTGAGCCTGGCCGACGTGCTGTCCGGGACGTACAAGGCGGTGCTCAGGCTGGGCAGCAAAGGGCCGGAATGGGTCGGCGGCGACCCGGCGGTGGGCAAGTTCCTGCAGTTGGTGGTCCAGCCTTATGCCGGCCAGGACGTGAGCATGAACCCCGCCGACTACGAGCCCGCCAAACCGGGCAAGCCAGCTGGCAAGACCATGATCCCGCTGACCCTCAACCGTGACGATCCGGCGGTGCAGGCCAGGCTCCAGGTGGCGCGGCATCGCGAGTTCAGCTTCGGCCGCTCCGACGGCACCGACGAAACACCCTGGACGATCAAGACCGACGGTGGTGAATTCGGCTTCCCCATGGACCCTCGAGTCATCAGCGCCGCTCCGCAACTGGCCAACGGCCCGACCCCTGCCGGGTTCTCCGGCGACGGCACCCTGGAAGTGTGGAGAATCAAGAGCGGCGGCAACGGCTGGAACCACCCGGTGCACGTGCACTTCGAAGAGGGGATCATCCTCAACCGCGATGGCAACCCACCGCCGGAATGGGAAAAATGGGCGCGCAAGGACGTCTATCGCGTCGGCGATGGCATCGACAGCTCAGTGGCCGTGGAAATGGCGATCCGCTTCCGTGAATTCGCCGGGACCTACATGGAGCACTGCCACAACACCCAGCACGAGGACACGTCCATGCTGCTGCGCTGGGATGTCGAGCACCCCGGCCAGTTCCAGTTGATGCCAAGCCCGCTGCCCGGCTGGGACGGCGTCACCTACGTCAACTCCGCCGCGCTGCCGACCTTCCGCACTGGCGATACCCGCGCCAATAACGACGGCAATAACCAAATACCGATCGCCACACCCGACAGCGCCATCAGCAACACTGGCCAACCACTGCCCATCAACGTCCTGGCCAACGACACCGACCCTGACGGTAACGTACCACTCAAAGTGGTGGGGCTGGAGCAACCGGACTCCGGCAAAGGCGTGGTCAGCACCGATGGTGTGCGCGTGACCTACACACCACCGGCCACGGTCGCCGCGCCGTTCACTGCGACCTTTATCTATAAAGCCGCCGATGCCAAGGGCGCGGAGTCGGCACCGGCGACGGTGTCCGTGGCGGTCTCGGCAGCGGTCACGGTCACCGCGAGCCAGTAGTGGCGCACTGAGTACAACTACGCTTTAGCGATGAGGGCCTCATTGAGGCCCTCTTGCTACAAGCGAATTAACAACTACCTGGTTGTCAAATCTCCAGAAGACCAGCATTTCAAGCCGTAGCTCGGAACTGGAGTTTCCATCGTCGACCAAAAATGGAACCAAAAATGGGGACGGATCTATTTTCTGAAAAATAAATCCGTCTCCATTTTCAATCCCCATTTTCACGCTGGAACGGTGAGCATCATGACATTGCGGCGACGCATTCGCTCAGCGCATTGCACTCACGCTTCCAAAAACTGCAACTACACTCGGTCTTGCTGGCCCAGAAGGATCGACGGCTGCCATAGGTTTTCGTTGGTCCCTGGTGGCCTGTATGGTTATTCGTGCACTCAACTTCGGCGCCCGGATTAACCACGCAGGCCACTGGAAAACTTTCTTCGAGACAAGGAGCAGTCATGACTTCGCTAGACTCACTTCAGCAAAGGCAAATCAGTCTTACACACGCTTTCGTGGTCAACAATGCGGCGTTGTATTCGCAGTCCTGGAAAAACATGAAGAATCCTACGCCGAGTCAGGTTAAAGACAATATTCTTTCGCGTCTCAATGCCTCCAAGGTAGGCGGCGGTTATGGCGTGGCCTGGGGCCCCGCTCTGGTGATGGATGGCGAACACGCGGCGCACATCACAGTGGTGCTGATCGGCGGAAAAAATGAGAACGACATCGTCGTGGTGACGAGTGGGACACTTAAGGATTCTTTAAAGGATCAGGTGGACGATCTGGATATTTTTCCAATGGTGCCATTGCAGAGCGTTATCACGAACTGCCAGGTGCAGGCGAACATCGCGCAGGGAACTTCAGATGGGGTGCACGCGATATTGACTACGGCATCCACTATCGGTTCTCAGGGCACGCTGTGCGATTTTCTAGGGAAGCTGCAAAGTGGGGCGACGATCCGATTGGTTGGACATAGCCTTGGCGGTGCGCTCATGTCGGTGGTCGCGCTTTATCTGAAAGACAAATTTCCGGGCTCTAAATTTTATTGCGAGACGATTGCTGCGCCCACGGCTGGCGATGGTTTTTTTGCGAGCTACTTCAATAAGCAAATGGCTGGTAATGCGCTACGCATCTACAACACTTTGGATGTTGTTCCGATGGCGTGGTGCGCAACTTCTCTCGATTACTCCCTGACGCTATATGATGCCAACCCCATTGATGAAAGCATGAGGAACATGGTTTGTTCCAAAATGGATACGGTTGTAAACAACAATCTGAACTATACGCAATGGGGAATGGGCAACGCGAACATGGAGCTGCGGCTCTGTGGGCAACCTCAATCCAAGTGCACAGACTATGAGTCTCAATCCGGCTATCAGCACATCTACGAGTACATGACACTGCTGGGCTTGCAGCTCAGCGATATACCGATGCCGCCACCGTTTGGCAGCTAGTGCGATAGTCTCGTCGTTCAAATGTTCGAGTTGCGGTTGCCGAGATTTCTTCCGGGAAGTCTACACAACTGCAACTCGCTTATCCGGAAGCCTTTTTGCTCGCAACCAAAAATGGGGACGACTGAAAATGGGACTGAAAATGGGGACGGATCTATTTTTTGAAAAATAAATCAGTCCCCATTTTCACCCGTCCCCATTTTCACCGGGGACTTTATGAATGGCTTCTGCCGGTCATGGCCACGCAGCGTGATGGTCAAATCCGATGCAAA
This sequence comes from Pseudomonas sp. GL-R-19, assembly GCF_019956375.1. Classification (NCBI taxonomy): domain Bacteria; kingdom Pseudomonadati; phylum Pseudomonadota; class Gammaproteobacteria; order Pseudomonadales; family Pseudomonadaceae; genus Pseudomonas; species Pseudomonas sp. GL-R-19. The sequence goes on from NZ_JAHBDJ010000027.1 coordinate 72,228, forward strand.
TGATTGGTCAGGTCGAATGCAAATGGGTGGGCAAGTCCGTGCAATTACCCACAACTAGGCTGGGTTCGCTGATGGGTTACGCTGCCGTTGGTCGGCGCCTTGCGCGTCAGTGCGATAGAAAACTGTAGGAATAAACTCTCGTGCCGATCTCAGTGAGGCAAGGCCTGCGCGCGCCTGACCTTGAACCTGAGCGAACGAGCACATTGATGAGTGATAAATCCTTGGAAGAAAAAGCGGCAGCGATGGTCGACCCACATGAAACGGTGGCCAGTATCGGACAGATCACTGCCGGGCGCGATGCCCTGCAACAGCGCCTGGATAAGGCTGATCGCGCGGCTCAGGAGCTTCAGAAGCAACTGGACTTGGCAAAGACGCTGATGACCCGTCTGCTGGCGGCGAGTTTTGCGTCGACCGGCAAACCTTCCGCGCCCCTGACAAATTGGGGGCTAAATGAGATCGACGTTGTCGAACGGGAGATGGCCTGCTATTTGAATCCTACCAATGAGGTGAGTGCCGCTTGATAGGTCGCGCACTGAATGCCTACAGGCTGCGTAGATACTGGCTCCAAGCAGAATGCCGCTGTTGGGTTACCACTGCGGTTACCCATCGCGGCGTACCCAACCTGACTGGGCCTGCATGATCGCAGGCCCTTGGCGTTTCGGGTTGGGGTTACTCATGGGTTATCCCCTCACCAGTGACCGCCGCACCCGTATCAATGGATGCAAGATTCAGTTCGGTTGATTCCGGTCCGCTTGAACGAAGGGTTAGGCCTCATGCTGCAACCTTACTTTGGTGGGACGGACTGTCTATATTGGGTCGGATAGTGACGGTCTAGCATCGACCGTCACTATGGCTGGTGGTCGCTATCCGACCCATAGCTGCAGGTCACGACAGACAGAAATCGGCCGATTCTGTTGAAAAAGTCGGATTTTCAGCTCGCCTGAACTCAGTCACGGCCACCTCTAGAAAACCTATTCACCACGTTGCGTGGTTTTTCGGCCCTTCGTTGACCTTTGCTGCTCGGTTATTGGGTTAATTTGAGGTTTTTTGCTTCGTGCAGACGCACCTATCCCGTGAGCGGTGGCCTTTGAGAGGTCAGTTTGGCCAGCCGTCGCAGGTTCTGCACCGCGGCGGCCAGTGTGAACTCGTCGGTCGCGCCACTCATGCCACGTAGCCGCAAGCGATCCAGTTTCAGGATGCGCTTGAGGTGGGCAAACAATATTCGACCTTCTTACGCTCGTGGCGAGAGCGCTGATACGCCGGCGTCGCTGCGATGCGCCGAGCCACATCACGCGCGGCCTCATGGACGCTGCGAGCAATCTTGCGGAACGCAGTGTTCGGGCAGCACTTGGCTTTCATCGGACAGGCAATGCAGTCGGTTTGCCGTGAGCGGAAGATGATGGTGTTGAGAAAAATGGAGACAGATTTATTTTTGTAGCTCTAAACGACTGCTATTGGCCGGTTACTGCCAGTTCCCACCGGCAGCTTGGGTCGTTTTCTACCGGTCATACCCATAAAACGCGGTAGTCAAATCCATACAAATGCTTGCTAAGCTCGAATGCAATCAGCTGAGCAAATCCATGCAATTCCCCATCACGCCTTAACCCACCGCTGCCGACTCCAACTACTCAACCCATCGACAGCAAACACCAGCACCAACATCGCCAAAATCACCGTACTAGCCTGGGCCTCCTGGAACAGGCTGAGGCTGACATAGAGCATCTGCCCCAAACCGCCGGCACCGACAAAACCGAGCACGCTGGCCATGCGGATGTTGTTTTCCCAGCGGTACAGGATGTACGCCAACAGCTGTGGAAACAGGTTGGGCAGGGTGCCGTAGCAGAAGGCCCAGACGACGTTGCCGCCCTGCAAACGGATGGCTTCGGCCGGTTGCGGCGGGGTGTTTTCCAGTGCTTCGGCGAAGAGTCGACCCAGCACCCCGGCGGTGTGCATGGCCAGTGCCAAGGTCCCGGCGTTCGGGCCGAGACCCGCCGCCAGCACCATCAAAGCGGCCCACACCAGTTCGGGAATGGCGCGCAGGCCATTGAGCACAAGGCGCGACGCGCTCTGCAACGGCCAACCGAAACGCCCGGCCGCAGGCAGCGCCAGCACCAGGCCGAAGACCGCCGCGAGCAGGGTGCCCAGGGCCGACATGGCCAGGGTTTCCACGGCGCCGCGGCCGATGGCTTGCAGATGGCCGGCGCTCAGGTCCGGGCTGAGAAAACGCAGCACGTAGGCGCCCATCTGCGCAAGGTTCCCGCTGCCCGTCAGTTCGCCGAGATCGATGCCCAGATAGCTGAACGATACGACGACTGCCGCAACGATGCACAGGATCAGCAGCAGGTTGATCAGGCGATTCATGCGAACCTCCAGCGCAACAGGCGGCTGATCTGATCGGCGAACAGCACCAGGACGAAAAAGGTCAGCAACATGCTCGCCACTTCACCGCCGGCGAACATGCGCAACGACAAGTCAATCTGCTGGCCCAACCCGCCGGCGCCGACGAAACCCATCACCACCGACGCGCGGATCGCGCATTCCCAGCGGTACACCGTGTACGACAGCAACTCCGCCCCGACATTGGGCAGGGTGCCGTAGCAGAATGCCGCCAATCGGCTGCTGCCGGCTTGCAACAGCGCATGGGCCGGACGCTGGTCGACCGACTCGAAAATCTCCGCGTAGACCTTGCCCAGCATGCCGCTATAGGTGATGGCAATCGCCAGCACCCCGGCCGTGGGGCCAAGGCCGACGGCGCGTACGAACAGCAAGGCCCAGACGATTTCCGGCACGCTGCGCAGGAAGATCAGCAACCCGCGCACCGGCCAGCGCAACAGCCGGCCCAGGGCGCTCGGGCGACCGCTGCGCGAAGCCGCCGACAATGACAGTGCGCGGCTGGCCAACAGGCTGGCGGGCACGGCCAACAGCAACGCCAAAGCCATGCCGGCGGTGGCGATGGCCAGTGTCTGCAGGGTGGCTTGCCACAGCAGCTGGAGGAACTCTTCGCCATGGGCCGGTGGCCAGAAGGCTGAGACAAACCGGCCCATCTCACTCTGGCTGTCGGCCTTGAGCAGCACACCCAGGTCCAGCTCGCTGAAATGGATACCGGGCCACAGCAGGGCAAGCGCCAACAGACTGAGCAACAGACGTGGCAGGGTGGCCGGGTCTCGTGTATCGCGCGTCAGCATCGGGGAATCTGCAGGCTCAAGGGCGCCACCGGAACGGGCGGCGACAGCAGTTGCTCGTTGGCGTAGAGCTTGTCGAGCAAATCGTGGTCGACGTCGCTGGCGGGAAGGTCGAACAGGACCTGCCCTTCACGCAAACCGATGATGCGTGAAAAGTGCGTCAGGGCCAGCTCCACCGCATGCAGGCTGGCGACCAGCGTCACGTTGCGTTCCCGGGCGTGGCGGCAGAGGATCGACAGGGTGTGCCCGGCCAGCACCGGGTCCATCGCCGACACCGGCTCATCGGCCAACAGCACTTCGGGCGCCTGGTACAGCACGCGGGCAATGCCCACGCGCTGCAACTGGCCGCCGGACAGTTGCTGGCACTGGGCGAACAGCTTGTCGCCCAGGTCCAGCTTGAGCAGTGCCGCCCGCGCACCCGGAACATCCACCGGATGCAACAGGCTCAGCAGGCTTTTGGTAAAGCTCCATTGTCCCAGCTTTCCGGCCAGCACCGCCGTGACCACCCGCTGTCGCGCAGGCAGTGGCGGCGCCTGATGCACCAGGCCGATGCGTGCACGCAGCCGTTGGCGCTGTCGGGCGCCGAGCTGCCAGGCTTGCTCGCCGAGCACCTCGACCGTGCCGCTGCCGGGGCGCAGGGCGGTAGCCAACAGGTTGAGCAGGCTCGACTTGCCGGCGCCGGACGGACCGATGATCGCGACCTGCTCACCGGCAGCGATGTGCAGGTCGACCTCATGCAGCGCACGCACGCCATTGCCGTGGGTGAGGCTGACCCGGTTCAGATGCAGTGTCATTTCAGCAGGTCGGCAGCGCGCGCGGCTTCCTCGATGCCCTTGTAGTTCTCAGGCTGGGTCTCGATGAAGCGGCTGGCGGCTTGCAGGTCCAGAATCGCTTTTTGCTCCGGGTTGGCCGGGTCGAGCGCGAGGAAGGCTACCTTGATTTTGTTGGCCAGGGCCGGGTCGAGGGTGCCGCGCACGGTCCAGTTGTAGTCGAAGTAGGCCGGCGTGGTGGCGAAGACCTTGACCTTGTCGGTGTCGACCTTGCCGGCCGCGACCAGTTTTGCCCAGACGCTGGCATTGAGTACGCCGGCATCCACTTTGCCAGACTGAACCCAGGCGACGGTGGCGTCATGGGCGCCGGAGTAGCCGACACGGCTGAAGTAAGTTTCCGGCTTGATGCCGTCCTGCAGCATGAAATAGCGCGGCATCAAACTGCCCGACGTCGACGAGACCGAGCCGAAGGCGAACGACTTGCCCTTGAGGTCGGCCAGCGACTTGACGGCCGGGTCGGCGCTGATGAATTTGCTGGTGAACTGGGCATCCTGCTCACGCTGTACCAATGGAATGGCATTGCCGGTTTTCAGCCGCGCCTGCACGAAGGTGAAACCGCCCAGCCACGCCATGTCGATACGGTCGGTGGCCAGCGCCTCGACCACCGCCGGGTAGTCGGACACCGGTACGAACTCGACTTTCATGCCCAGTTGCTTCTCCAGATACTCGCCCAGGGGCTTGAACTTGCGCTGCAGTTCGGTGGGTGCTTCGTCGGGAATGGCGCTGACCTTGAGGGTCTCGGCGGCCTGTGCCAGCAGGGTGGAAAGAGACAAGGTCAGGCCAATGGCCACTGCCAGGGTACGTTTGAGCATGGAAGTTCTCCGGTTCAATAGCGGAAAAATGTCGATGCGCCCCGCACAAGCTGATTGCTGCACGACGCTTCGTGAGGGTAGACGAAAACGCCGCGATTATAGGGACTCCTGTTTGCTTGACCAGCCTTGCAACAAGACTTAGGGCCAAAAAGACCTGTGGGAGCGAGCCTGCTCGCGATAGCGGAGTGTCAGTCAGCATAGTATCGACTGATCCACCGCTATCGCGAGC
>NZ_JAHBDJ010000028.1:0-73544 GCF_019956375.1 Pseudomonas sp. GL-R-19
GATCTTTTGATCTTGTTTTTAAAAATCAAAAGATCGCAGCCTTCGGCAGCTCCTACAGGGGGGTTGTTTAATATTCGATATGGATCTTAATAAATAGCTTCTTATTCCTTAGCGAATATATCTCGCGTCCCTATAATCGACCGGGAACAGACACGCAGCAGGAGAGCTCCCCATGCGCAACGAATCAATTCGCTACCTGATTGTGCCGGGCTGGCAAGGATCGCCGGAAGATCATTGGCAAAGCCACTGGCAGAACAGCCTGCCGAACAGTGCGCGGGTGGAGCAGGCCGACTGGCTGACGCCACGTCGCGAAGACTGGGTCGCGGCGCTGGCCGAGGCGATTGCTGCCGACAGCACGCCGGTCATCCTGATCGCCCACAGCCTGGGTTGCATCACCGTCGCCCATTGGGCCGCGAGCGCCCCCGTGCAGTTTTTGCGTCAAGTGCGCGGTGCCTTGCTCGTCGCGCCGGCGGATGTCGAGCGCCCGGCCTGCGCGCCGGCCTTGCGTAACTTCGCGCCGATTCCGACGGACCTGCTGCCATTCCCCAGCCAGGTCGTCAGCTCCGACAACGACAGCGCCGTCAGCGCACCGCGTGCCCTGGAACTGGCGCGCCATTGGGGCGCCGAGGCGGGGATTCTGGCGGGGGCGGGACATATCAATGTGAAGTCCGGTCACCAGCGTTGGGAGCAGGGTTTTGCCTATCTCTATCGCCTGCAAAACCGCATGGAACACCACGCCCTGCGCCGCGCTTGAACACTTTCCTTATTTAACGCCCCCGTCTCCCGGCGGTTTTGGGCGGGAGTCTGCCATGAGCTTTGAAACCTTCGGTCAGCCGCTGCTGACCTTTCCCGATGCCGAAAAAAGTCCCCTGAGCATCCGCGCCAAGGCACTGGTGTTTGTCGATCCGCGTTCGCGGCAATTGCGTGAAGACCTGGAGCAACTGGCGGCGCGTTCAGTGTCAGTGCTGATCCGTGGCGAAACCGGCACCGGCAAGGAATTGCTGGCGCGGCATATCCATCGCGCCAGTGATCGCGGCGGGTTGTTCGTGTCGGTCAACTGCGGCGCCATCAGCCCGACCTACGCCGACGCCGAGTTATTTGGCTATGCGGCGGGCAGTTACAGCGGTTCGGCGAGCAGTCGTGCCGGGTGGTTCGGTTCGGCCAACGGCGGGACGTTGTATCTGGACGAAATCGGCGACCTGCCGCTGCCGATCCAGATCAAATTGCTCGCCGCGCTGGAAAACCACGAAGTCACCCGCGTCGGTGCCCAGCAGCCGAGCCCGGTGGATGTGCGACTGGTGGCGGCCACCAGCATCGATCTGGCCCAGGCGGTTGCCGCCGGAAAATTCCATGAACGGCTCTATCACTACCTCAGCGAAGGCCCGCTCGAACTGCCGGCGTTGCGTGAGAGGGTGGGGGATATCCTCTCGCTGGCGGAGTACTTCCTCGGCATCTACAGCCAACGCCTGGACCTGCCAGTGCCGCTGATCAGCGAAGCGGCGCAGCTTGTGCTGGAACGCCACAGTTGGCCGGGCAATACCCGGGAGCTGGAGAACGTCATTCACTTTGCGCTGCTGGTGAGCACCGGCGACGAGATTTTGCCGGAGCATTTGAATTTGCCCGAGGCGTTGGTTTCTTTGGGGCAAATTGAGCAGCAAATAAAGCGTGTCTTTTCCAGCGGTACGCCTGAGGAGCGTCAGGCACTGAAGCAATTGCTGCTTACGACCGGGCTTTTGTAGGAGCTGCCGCAGGCTGCAATCTTTTGATCTCGGCGGCCTCAATGCTATCAAAATCAAAAGATCGCAGCCTGCGGCAGCTCCTACGTGAACAAAATGGAATATGAAAGTGAATAAAGGTTATTGTTCGGGAATAAAAAATCCCGGTATTGTCCGCTTCACGCCAGCGATAGCACTTCACTGGCACCCTCATATTCAAGCCGTCGCCACAAGCGACTGTGATTTTCGATAAGGACACTGCATGAAAAAGGTTCTGTTGTTCACCGCACTGGCGGCTGCCCTGACCGCGGGCCTGGCCCAGGCTGGCGAGAAACTGGTGGTTGCCGCGACCCCGGTCCCACACGCCGAGATTCTCGAGCTGATCAAGCCAACCCTGGCCAAAGAAGGCGTGGACCTGGAAATCAAAGTCTTCACCGACTATGTTCAGCCGAACGTGCAGGTCGACCAGAAGCGTCTGGACGCCAACTACTTCCAGACCCTGCCGTACCTGAAGAGCTTCAACGAAGGTAAAGGCACTCACCTGGAAACCGTGATTGGCGTGCACGTTGAACCTTTCGGCGGCTACTCGAAGAAAGTCAAAACCCTGGCTGAGCTCAAAGATGGCGCGACCATCGCCATCCCGAACGAAGGCAGCAATAGCGGCCGAGCCCTGATCCTGCTGCAGAAGGCTGGCCTGATCGAGTTGAAAGACCCGAATAACGCCGTGTCGACGCCGAAAGACATCGCCAAGAACCCGCACAACTTCAAGTTCAAGGAGCTTGAGTCGGCCATGTTGCCGCGTGTGCTGGATCAGGTCGACCTGGACATGATCAACACCAACTACGCACTGGAAGCGGGCCTGAACCCGGCGAAAGACGCGCTGATCATTGAAGGTGCTGATTCGCCTTACGTGAACTACCTGGTGGCCCGTCCGGACAACAAGGACAGCGTTGCCATCCAGAAACTGGCCAAGGCCCTGACCAGCCCGCAAGTGAAAGCATTCATCGAGAAGAAGTACAGCGGCGCGGTACTGCCGGCGTTCTGATTCGCGAAGCGAACCCCTTTAAGGTTTCAAACGCCGACGGCTGATTTAGCGTCGGCGTTTTTTTATGGGCGATGGATTGCTCAGGCCGGCCTGGCCTTCAACGCCCTGCGCAACGCCATCAATAATTTCAGAATGTCCTGCGGATCCAGCCGTTGCGGCGTTGGTGCGTCTGTCATGTTCTCGTCCTTGTGAGGTTTGGCCGCAAGTCTGGCCAAAATGGGTGCGTCCCTGGAGCTGTGTTTCGAAAAAAAGATCCTTCCTACGGCGCAAGGGAAAATAGACGTCCTCCATCGTCCCGGCAAATCAAGCGCCGTTCAATCTGGCCAATACCATGCCGGTTCATCCAGCATGCGCTGGCCGACAATTGCGGTCTGGCCAAGATTTTTTTCCAGCACGATGCAGTTGCAGTCGGGGTCTTGCTGCAATGCCGAAATCAAGCGCCGGGCATGGGACACCACCCACACCTGGCACTGCCCGCAGGCGCGGATGATCAAGCGCGCCAGCGCCGGCAGCAGATCCGGATGCAGGCTGGTTTCCGGCTCGTTCAACACCATCAGTGTCGGCGGCCGTGGTGTCAGCAGTGCGGCGACCAGCAGCAAATAGCGCAACGTCCCGTCCGACAACTCCGCCGCCGACAACGGCCGCAACAACCCCTCCTGATGAAACTCGATGGCGAAGCGCCCGCCCGACAGCGGTTCGATGGCCAGCCTGGCGCCGGGAAACGCGTCGCTGATCGCGGCTCGCAATGCCTCGGGATCGCCGATTTCGATGATCGTTTGCAAGGCCGCCGCCAAGTCGCGTCCGTCGGGGTGCAGCACCGGCGTGCGGGTGCCCAGTTGCGGCTGGCGCACCGGGGCGTCGGCGTCGCTGCGAAAGTGATCGTAAAAGCGCCAGCGGCGGATGAACTCGCGCATCTGCAAGACTTCCGGCGAGGTGCGAAAACTGCCGACCTGGTCGAACAGGCTGTCGAAAATCGGCGTGTGCTGGGCCAACACTTCCCAACCGCGACCGACGCGGGCGCGGATCATCGGTCCGTCGCGATCCACCAGCAGGCTGGCGGGGCGGTAGAACGGTCCGGACCAGATGCATTCCTTTTTGATCTCCGGGTCGAGGGAGAACGTTGACTGGCTCTGCTCGGGCAGCCCGAGGGCAATCGAGTAGCTGAAATCGTCACCGGCGAATCCCAGGCGCAGGCGTTTGACGCCCCGTCGAACGCTGGCTTCAATCGGCACTTCACCGTTTTGCATACGCCGGGTGATGGTTTCCGGGCCCGCCCAGAAGGTCGAATTCAGCCCGCCTTCACGGGCCAACGCATTGACCACGCCGCCCTGAGCGGTTTCCGCCAGCAGGCGCAGCGCACGGTAAAGGTTGGATTTACCGCTGCCATTAGGGCCGGTGATCAGATTCAGCCGGCCCAGCGGGATCACCAATTTGTTGATCGAGCGGTAATTGGCCACCGCGAGGGTCTTGAGCATATGGATTCCTGAGGCGAGATCGAGCGGGCTCATTTTCAGGTACGTGCAGGCGTCTATGACACGTGTTTTTGGGGGAAAACGTTATGAATTGTTTCTTCATAAAGGGAGCGTGCGTGGTTGAAATCCTGTTCTAAGCTCTCTGTCGAGTTGTCCATAAAAAAGGCCAAGGAGTTTGCATGGCGGTTCCGGGATTGAAAGTAGTCATGGCCTTGAGTGTCGTCACCCTGCTAACGGCTTGCGAGGAGAAAAAACCCGTGCAGGAATACCTGCCACGGGTGTTCGTACAAGTCGTCAAGCCAGCGGATTACGCGGCCTCGGTCACCCTCACCGGTGATATCCAGGCGCGGGTACAGACGGAGCTGTCTTTCCGCGTCGGTGGCAAGATCATCCAGCGCTCGGTTGACGTCGGTGATCGTGTGACCGCCAAGCAAGTGCTCGCCCGGCTCGATCCCAAGGATCTGCAGACCAATGTCGACTCGGCCCAGGCACAAGTGGTCGCCGAACAGGCGCGGGTGAAACAGAGCGCGCAGGCGTTCGTACGTCAGCAAAAACTCTTGCCCAAGGGCTACACCAGCCAGAGCGAATACGACTCTGCTGAGGCCGCCTTGCACAGCAGCCAGAGCGCTCTGAGTGCAGCCCAGGCGCAGCTGGCCAATGCCCGGGATCAGTTGAGCTATACGGCGCTGATTGCCGATGCGCCGGGGATCATTACCGAGCGTCAGGCGGAAGTCGGCCAGGTGGTGCAGGCGACGATGCCGATCTTCAGCCTGGCCCGGGACGGCGACCGCGATGCGGTGTTCAATGTCTATGAATCGCTGCTGGCCGAGAAGCCGCGAGATCACACCATTGTCCTCAGCTTGCTCGACAACCCTGCGATCAAAACCACCGGCACCGTACGCGAAATCACCCCGTCGGTGTCGGCGCAATCCGGAACCGTACAGGTCAAGGTCGGCCTCGACAAACTGCCCGACGGCATGCAGTTGGGTTCGGTGGTGAGTGCCACTGCCAGGGGATCGGGCAAACCGGTCATCGAGTTGCCGTGGTCGGCGCTGACCAAAAACATCAGCAATCCTGCTGTCTGGATTGTAGACGACAAGGGCAAGGCGCAATTGCATTCGGTGACGGTCAGCCGCTACCTGACGGGCAAGGTCATCATCAGCGACGGGTTGAAGGACGGGGACAAAGTCATCATCGCGGGCGGGCAACTGTTGCACCCGGACATGGAAGTCGAGATTGCCGAAAACACTTACAAGGACCTCACGTGGGGAGCAAAGCCATGAAGCCTTTATGGGCGTTGTCCATCGGGCTGGTGCTGAGCGCCTGTTCCAAAAACGAACCGCCGCCGGCGCCAGTACGGCCGGTGCTGTCGATCAAGGTCCAGGCCTTGAGCGAAGAGGACCTGGGTCGCTTCGCCGGCAGTATCCAGGCACGCTATGAAAGCAATACCGGGTTCCGCGTGGGCGGGCGAATCGCCAGTCGTAACGTCGATGTCGGCGCCGAGGTCGAGAAGGGCACATTACTCGCCACCCTTGATCCTTCGGATCAGCAGAACCAATTGCGCTCGGCCCAGGGCGATCTGGCGAAAATCCAGGCGCAACTGATCAACGCCAAGGCCACTGCCCAGCGTCAGCAAGCCTTGTTTGACCGCGGGGTCGGCGCGCAAGCGCAGCTCGACGAGGCCAACACGGACCTGAAAACCACCCAGGCCTCCCTCGATCAGGCCCGGGCAGCCGTCAACCAGAGCAAGGACCAACTGGGCTACACCGAGCTGCGCGCCGACCATAAAGCCGTAGTCACCGCGTGGAGCGCCGAGGCCGGGCAAGTGGTCACGGCCGGTCAGCAAGTGGTGACCCTGGCGCAACCGGACATCAAGGAAGCGGTGATCGACCTGCCCGATACCCTGGTCGATCAACTGCCCAGCGATGTGGTGTTCCTGGTCGCGGCGCAACTCGATCCGAGCATCAACACCACCGCCATCATCCGTGAAATCGAACCTCAGGCCCAAAGCGCCACACGCACCCGTCGCGCCCGCCTGACCCTGGCCGAAACGCCACCAGGCTTTCGCTTGGGTACGGCCATCAGCGTCACCCTGAGCTCGGCGATCAAGCCGCGCATCGAGTTGCCTGTCACCGCGCTGCAGGAGGTCGATGGCAAGCCACGCATCTGGGTGATCGATGCACAGAGTAAAACCGTCTCCCCCCGTGACGTCACCGTGATCAGCCGCACCGACAGCACTGTGGTGCTGGCCGACGGCGTGAAGAACGGCGAGCGAGTGGTCAGTGCCGGTGTGAACAGTCTCAAGCCGGGGCAACAAGTGAAAATCGACGAGGACAGTCAATGAAAGGGCCTTTCAACCTCTCGGAATGGGCTCTCAAGCATCAGTCGTTCATCTGGTATCTGATGTTCGTTGCGTTGCTGATGGGTGTGTTCTCGTACTTCAACCTGGGACGCGAAGAAGACCCTTCGTTCACCATCAAAACCATGGTGATCCAGAGCAAATGGCCGGGGGCGACCCAGGAGGAAACCCTCAAGCAGATCACTGACCGGATCGAGAAAAAGCTCGAAGAGCTCGACTCCCTCGACTACGTGAAAAGCTACACGCGCCCCGGTGAATCGACGGTGTACGTGTACCTGCGCGACACCACCAGTGCCAAGGACATTCCGGAAATCTGGTACCAGGTGCGCAAGAAGATCAACGACATCAAATACCAGTTCCCGCAAGGCATACAGGGGCCGTCGTTCAACGATGAGTTCGGTGACGTCTTCGGCTCGATCTACGCCTTCACCGCCGACGGCCTGACGCTGCGTCAGTTGCGCGACTACGTGGAACAGGCGCGCATGGAAATTCGCGGTGTGCCGGGGTTGGGCAAGATCGAAATGGTCGGCCAGCAGGACGAAGTGCTGTACCTGAACTTCTCCACACGCAAACTCGCAGCGCTGGGCATTGATGAGCGTCAGGTGGTGCAGAGCCTGCAAACCCAGAACGCCGTGACCCCGGCGGGTGTCATCGAGGCCGGGCCGGAGCGGATATCGGTGCGGACCTCAGGGAAGTTCGCTTCGGAGAAAGACCTGGCCGAGGTCAACCTCAAGCTCAACGACCGCTACTATCGTCTGGCCGACATTGCCGAAATCAGCCGTGGCTACGTCGATCCGGCCTCGCCGGAATTCCGCTACAACGGCAAGCAGGCCATCGGCCTGGCGATCGCCATGCAGAAGGGTGGCAACGTCCAGGCATTCGGCAAGGCTTTGCACACCCGTATCGACGAGTTGACCGCCGACCTGCCGGTCGGTGTCGGCATCTACAACGTCTCCGACCAGGCCGTAGTGGTGGAAGAAGCCGTCGGCGGCTTTACCAGCGCGTTGTTTGAAGCGGTGGTGATCGTGCTGCTGGTCAGCTTCGTCAGCCTCGGTGTGCGCGCCGGGCTGGTGGTGGCGTGCTCGATCCCGTTGGTGCTGGCGATGGTGTTCGTGTTCATGGAGTACAGCGGCATCACCATGCAGCGGATTTCCCTCGGGGCACTGATCATCGCCCTCGGCCTGCTGGTGGACGATGCGATGATCACCGTGGAAATGATGGTCACCCGTCTGGAATTGGGCGAGACCAAGGAGCAGGCGGCGACCTTCGCCTACACCTCCACGGCGTTCCCGATGCTCACCGGAACGCTGGTGACCGTGGCGGGCTTCGTGCCGATCGGCTTGAACGCCAGTTCTGCCGGTGAATACACCTACACCCTGTTTGCGGTGATTGCCTGTGCGATGCTGGTGTCGTGGGTGGTGGCGGTGCTGTTTGCGCCGGTGATCGGCGTGCACATCCTCAGCACCAACGTGAAACCCCACGAAGGCGAACCCGGGCGCATCGGCAAGGCGTTCAACGGCGGGCTGCTGTGGTGCATGCGCAATCGCTGGTGGGCCATTGGCATCACCGTGCTGTGCTTTGTACTGGCGGTGTTCAGCATGCGTTTTGTGCAGAATCAGTTCTTCCCGTCTTCGGATCGTCCGGAAATCCTGGTGGACCTGAACCTTCCGCAAAACGCCTCGCTCGACGAAACCCGTCGGGCGGTCGATCGTCTCGAAGCTACGCTCAAGGACGACCCGGACATCGTGCGCTGGAGCACCTACGTCGGTCAGGGTGCCATCCGCTTCTACCTGCCACTGGACCAGCAACTGCAAAACCCGTTCTACGCACAGTTGGTGATCGTCAGCAAAGGCCATACCCGCGAGGCCATGATGCAGAAGCTTCGTGAGCGTTTGCGCAATGACTTCGTCGGCATCGGCAGTTATGTCCAGGCACTGGAAATGGGCCCGCCGGTAGGGCGTCCGATCCAGTACCGGGTCAGCGGCAAAGACGTCGATCAGGTGCGTCGGCATGCCATCGACCTGGCCACCGAGCTGGACAAGAACCCGCACGTTGGCGAGATCATCTACGACTGGAACGAGCCGGGCAAAGTCCTGCGCATCGACATCGCCCAGGACAAGGCGCGGCAGTTGGGGTTGTCTTCCGAGGATGTGGCCAACCTGATGAATGGCATCGTCAGCGGCCAGACGGTGACCCAGGTCGATGACGACATTTACCTGATCAACGTGGTCGGTCGCGCGGTGGATTCCGAGCGCGGTACGCCGGAAACCCTGCAGAACCTGCAGATCGTCACGCCTGGCGGCACGTCGATTCCACTGCTGGCATTTGCCACGGTGCGTTACGAACTGGAGCAGCCGTTGGTATGGCGTAGGGATCGCTTGCCGACCATCACCATCAAGGCGGCAATACGCGACGAGATCCAGCCGACCGACCTGGTGAAAATCCTCAAGCCATCCATCGATGCTTTCGCAGCCAAATTACCCGCGGGCTACAAGGTCGCCACCGGTGGTACGGTGGAGGAAAGCGGCAAGGCCCAGGGACCGATTGCCAAGGTCGTGCCGCTGATGCTGTTCTTGATGGCGACCTTCCTGATGATCCAGTTGCACAGCGTGCAGAAGCTGTTCCTGGTGGCCAGCGTCGCGCCGCTGGGGCTGATCGGCGTGGTGATCGCGCTGGTGCCGACGGGCACGCCCATGGGCTTCGTGGCGATCCTCGGGATTCTGGCGCTGATCGGTATCATCATCCGTAACTCGGTGATCCTAGTGACCCAGATCGAGGAATACGAGCTGAAGGGCTACGCGCCGTGGGATGCGGTGGTGCAGGCCACCGAGCATCGACGTCGGCCGATCCTGTTGACCGCGGCGGCAGCGAGCATGGGGATGATCCCGATTGCCCGGGAAGTGTTCTGGGGGCCGATGGCCTACGCAATGATCGGCGGGATCGTCATCGCCACCTTGCTGACGCTGCTGTTTTTGCCGGCGCTGTATGTGGCCTGGTACAAGATTCGCGAGCCGAAGAAGGAGGTGCGGTAAGGCGAGCGCTTCGCGCTCATCGCGAGCAGGCTCGCTCCTACAGGTTGACCGCGATCAACTGTAGGAGCGAGCCTGCTCGCGATGGCGTCCGAATGGGCTACACAGCTTTACGCCAGACACTCGCCAACCAGGGCTGCTGCTCCCGCGGCAGCCCGGCCGGCCGGTAGTAATGCTCCAGCTCCACAAACCCCGCCTCGATCAACAATTGCTGCCAGGCCGCCAGGTCGTGATACGACCCATAACGCGCCCCGTTCCAGCCTTCCTGATTCTCGCCACGGGGATTGGAACTGAACAACACCCCACCCGGTTTCAGCGCCGCGCGCAGTTGCTTCAACACCCGAGGCAATTCCTGACGAGGAACATGAAACAGCACCGCATTGGCAAATATCCCGTCGAAACGCTCGGCCGGCAGATCAAGCTTCAGGAAATCCTGCTGCCACACCTCGCACCCGCTGTCCTCACGGGCCATCTGCGCGAGTTTTTCCGAACCGTCCAGGCCGATCGCCTTGTGGCCCATGCGGGTGAAGGTTTGCAGATCACGTCCCGGTCCACAGCCGAAGTCGAGAATGTCGAAAGGCGCCTCACCCTGAATATGCCGCAGCAGGGCATCGATGTTCTGGCTGACGTCGTGATCGCGCGTGCCTTCACGAAAGTCCTCGGCGACCGCGTTGTAATGGCCGAGGGTCGTGGTGGTGATCTGTTCGAGGTCGTCGGGTGTTTGCTTCATGGTCGGCTGCGCAGGCAATTTGGATTTACCGAATATACGCCATGGAGCCGGGGGCTGCTGCGCAGCCCATCGCGAGCAGGCTCGCTCCTACATCGTGCCGTGCACAAATTTAATGAGCGGCGAGGATCAACTGTAGGAGCGAGCCTGCCCGCGATGACGGTGGCACAGACAGCAAATGACTCAATCCTTTTTCATCCCCAAACACTCAATGGAGTGATCCACCATCGCCTTGGCAATCTCCAGCAAATGCCAGATCGAGTACACCATCGCCCGGTCGGCGCCCTCGAGTTGATCGCCACACTGATACGCGGTGACCGAAGCGCAGCGCAGCAGGTCGGCGACATAGAGCTGGGTGTCTTCAAAGCTCACGTCCTTGCTGACGTTGTAGAAGCGCATTTCATCGGTTGGTGTGGGTTGCTTGCCGGTGAGATAAAAATCGATGGCTCGGTAAAGCGCTGATCGATCCCTGAGAGGGTCTTCAGTGCCGGTTTCGGTGGAGGGATTTTCGGGAGGTGGATCGGGAACGGGTTTCTTCATTGGTAAAACTCCTGACTATTAGTTGGAGCCAACCGATTTCGCGACTAAACGAATAGGGGGTGGCGGCTGCACACAGGTTAGTCGACCGGCCGCCAGGCAAAACCGGCGCACCACGAGGGTGCCCTGCGCACAGCCACCATAAAATTCAGGCAATAAAAAACACCTGACAAAAGGTGACGCTGTGCGCCCGGCGCGGATCCGGGCGACTAAACCCGATCACTGATGAGCAGTGACGGACCGAGACTAGCCACCGAATTCGGCAGGCGCAAGCGAGCAAAATGATCTAGGAAACGTCCTGCAAAAGAAAGGGAACAGGCCTGCAAAACCGCTGATTTTCCTGTACGAAATATCATCAAGATCGCCACTCGTGTAGGAGCGAGCTTGCTCGCGAAAAACCTGAGGGCGCCACTGGGAATCTGGTTTCCCGCGTTATCGTTGACCTCCATCGCGAGCAGGCTCGCTCCTACAGGGCTAGCGCTTGTTCAACCCCCGTGCCAACCGGTCCCCACCCAACTGAATCACCGCCACCAACGCCACCAGCAGCACAATCACCGTCAGCATGATCTGGCTGTCGAACCGCTGATACCCATATCGATACGCAATGTCCCCCAACCCGCCCGCACCAATCGCCCCGGCCATGGCTGATGAGTTGATCATCGTCACCAGGGTAATGGTGAACCCCCCGACAATCCCGGGCAGCGCTTCCGGCAGCAAAACGTGCCAGACGATGTGCCAGCGTCGGCAGCCCATGGCTTGTGCCGCTTCGATCAAACCGTGGTCGACCTCGCGCAGACTGACCTCGGCAATACGCGCAAAGAACGGCGTGGCGGCAATGGTCAGCGGCACCACGGCCGCCCATACGCCATAGGTGGTACCGACGATCAATCGGGTGAACGGAATCAGCGCCACCATCAGAATCAAAAAAGGGACTGAGCGGAATAAATTCACGAATGCGCCCAAAGCACGGTTCAACGCTGGCGCTTCGTAGATGCCGCCCCTGGAGCTGGTGACGAGAATGACCGCCAGCGGAATGCCCGCCAACAGCGCGATCAATGACGACACGCCGACCATCAAGAACGTGTCGATGAAACCCTGCAGCAAGCGATCAAACCACATAGCCCAATACCTCCACCTGTTGCGCCCATGGGCTGGCGCGCTGACGCAACTCTTCGGCAGCGAGGGGTGAGTCTGTCACCGCCAGCAGCAGTTGCCCGAGGGCATGCCCCTGAATCCGTTCCACGCCACCCTGCAACAGCCGCACGCGGCCACCGAGGGCGCTGAACAGCGCGGCCAGGTCCGGTTCGTCACGTTGGCTGCCGGTGAACTGCAAGCGCAGGACTACGGCGGCGTCCGAGGAATTTGGTTGCGGCTGCAAACGGCTTTGCAGCTCTTTGGGCAATGCATGTTGCAATGGCGCGAGCAACGTCTTGCTGACCTCATGCTGCGGATTGCCGAACACTTCCCAGACCGGTCCCTGCTCGACGATGCGCCCGTGTTCCAGCACCACGACCCGATCACAGATCTCACGGATCACCGCCATCTCGTGGGTGATCAGCACAATGGTCAGGCCCAGACGCTGATTGATCTCGCGCAGCAGGCCGAGGATCGATTGCGTGGTCTCCGGGTCCAGCGCCGAGGTGGCCTCATCACACAGCAGAATTTCCGGGTCATGCACCAGCGCCCGGGCGATGCCCACGCGCTGTTTCTGCCCGCCGGACAATTGCGCCGGGTAAGCCTTGTGTTTGGCCTGCAAGCCGACCAGTTCCAGCAGTTCGCGTACCTTCTGTTCGCGTTGTTCCTTGGGAACACCGGCGACTTTCAGCGGCAGCTCGACGTTCTGCCAAACGGTCTTTGCCGACATCAGGTTGAAGTGCTGGAAGATCATGCCGATGCGCCGACGCAGCGCCACCAGGCGGTCTTCGTCGAACCCGCCGATGTCCACCTGATCGATCAGCACCCGACCGCTGCTCGGTTGTTCCAGGCGGTTGATGGTGCGGATCAGCGACGACTTGCCGGCGCCGCTGCGGCCGATGATGCCGAACACTTCGCCACGCTGGATTGCCAGGTCGATGCCGTGCAACGCAGCCACCGGGCCTTGCTGGCCGTTGTAGGTTTTACCCAGATTGATGAAGCGCACATGAGCGCGATTGAGCTCGGGATGCAGCTCGGTTTGTTCAGCATGCTCTGATAAAAGGCGCGGCTCTGGAATCTCCAGTCGCCGTTGGATGGCGGCGGTCATGTTCAGCTTTCCCAACCGGCTTGATAGAGCTTGCCGTGAGCCTTATCCAGCGCGGCGCGCACTGCCGGCGAATGCTGGTAGATGTCGACGAACCTGATCAGGCGCGGGTCGGTTTTGCTCTTGGGCTGGATCACGAACTGAATCACGTACTCCTTGTGATCGAGGCCGTCGAACAGCAGCGCGGAGCCGGCATCGAAGGTTTTCGACAAGCGAATGTAGGCGGGGTAGCCCTGCACCAGATCGGCGTCGTCATAGGCGCGTACCAGTTGCACGGCTTCGACCTGGAGGATCTTGATGTGCTTCGGGTTGGCGATGATGTCTTCTTCGGTGGCCTTGTAGCCGACGCCGGGCTTGAGGGTGATCAGGCCGGCCTTGGCCAGCAGCTGCAAGCCACGACCGCTGTTGATCGGATCGTTGGCGATGGCCACGCTGGCGCCTTGCGGCAGTTCGTCGAAACTTTTGTATTTCTTCGAGTAGAGACCGACGTTGTTGATGATCCCCGGCGCGAATGGCACCAGATCGAAACCCGAGGCGGCCTTGGCGTTTTCCAGGAACGGGATGTGCTGGAAGTAATTCACGTCGATGTCGCCGGCGGCGAGACTGACGTTCGGCGCGATCCAGTCGCTGAACTCCACTAGCTCGACTTTCAGGCCTTGTTTGCCGGCTTCTTCGACAGCGGCTTCAAGGGGAATGGCGAAGGCGGCGGTGGTGCCGATTTTCAGTGGCGCGTCGGCGGCGAAAGTCACCGAGCTGAACAGGCCGAGGGTCAGGGCCAGTGCTTTGACTGGGTGGGAGAGGTAGTGCTTTTTCATGATGAGTTATCCAGTCAGTGCATAGAATTTGTGGTGCTTGGTCGGGCCTCTTCGCGAGCAGGCTCGCTCCCACAGTGGATCTTGGGTGTTCACAAAACCCCTGTGGGAGCGAGCCTGCTCGCGAAGCTTTTTAGCGGCGGTAAGCCGAGCCGGTATGTTGCTCAGGCAAATGCGCCTCCCGCTGAAACAGCTTTTCACGCAAGGTGCCATTGTCATAAGCGGTCTTGTACGAGCCCCGCCGTTGCAACTCGGGAATCACCAGCTCAATGAAATCCTCATAGCTTTCCGGCGTGACGATGCGGGTCAGGTTGAAGCCATCCAGCCCGGTTTCGGCGATCCAGGATTCCAGCTCATCAGCCACTTGCTGCGGTGAGCCGACTACGGTGATGTAGCGACCGCCGAGGGCGTGTTGCTCCAGCAGTTTGCGTCGGGTCCAGTCGTTGTTTTGCAGGTGTTGGGTGGCGGACTGGATCGCGTTGCTCTTCACGTACTGGATCGGCTCGTCGATTTCATACTGAGAAAAATCGATCCCGGTGGACGCCGAGAAGTGCGCAACACCGGCCTCTGCGCTGGCGTAGCTCAGGTACTCGGCGTGCTTGGCCCAGGCCAGTTCTTCGGTGGCGTCAACGATCACGTTCAGGCCCATGAACACCTTGATGTCCTCTGGATTGCGCCCGGCGGAGGCGGCCGCGGCGCGTACCTTGTCCACCTGGGCCTTGGTCGATGCCTTGGTCTGGCCGCTGATGAATACGCACTCGGCATGTCGCCCGGCGAACAGCAAACCGCGATCCGAGCTGCCCGCCTGGAACAGTACCGGCGTGCGCTGCGGCGAGGGTTCGCACAGGTGATAACCCTCGACCTGATAGAACTCGCCCTTGTGCTCGACCTTGTGCACTTTGTCCGGCTGCGCATAGATCCGTTGCCGTGGGTCGTTGAGCACCGCACCGTTTTCCCAACTGCCTTCCAGGAGTTTGTAGAGCACCTCCAGGTATTCGTCGGCCTGGTCATAGCGGCGGTCATGCTCGACCTGTTCGCTCAGGCCCATGGCCTTGGCGGCGCTATCGAGATAGCCGGTGACGATGTTCCAGCCGACACGCCCGCGGCTCAGGTGATCCAGCGTCGACAGGCGGCGGGCGAACAGGTACGGCGCTTCGTAGGTGAGGTTGGCGGTCAGGCCGAAACCGAGGTTTTTCGTCACCGCCGCCATCGCTGAAACCAGCAGCAGCGGATCGTTGACCGGCAACTGGATCGACTCTTTCAACGGCACGGCCACCGAGTTCTGGTAGACGTCGTAGACCCCGACGATGTCGGCGATGAACAGGCCGTCGAATAGCCCGCGCTCCAGCAACTGCGCCAGTTCGGTCCAGTATTCGAGGGTGTTGTAGCGGGTTGATGTGTCGCGCGGGTGCGTCCACAAACCGTGGTTGATGTGCCCGATGCAGTTCATGTTGAACGCGTTGAGCAGGATTTTCTTTTTCGCGGCGGTCATCAAATGGTCCCCCGCAATGGCGGGTTTTCATCGTTGAGGTAGTAATTGCCGACGGCGTGGTACTTCCAGCGCACCGGGTCGTGCAGCGTGTGCACCCGGGCGTTGCGCCAGTGGCGGTCGTGGCCGTATTCGATCAAGGTCGCCTGGCTGCCGGCCAGTTCGAACAGCGTGCTGCCGGCGGCCAGGGAGATTTCGGTGCTGAGGGCGCGGGCTTCGGCGACGGCAATCGACGCGGCCGCGACGGTCTCGGCATGGGTGTCGGCCTGGGCCTGGTCGAGGTATTCACCGGCACGCTCCAGCAGCGCCTCGGCGGCGTGCAGGCGAATGCTCAGGTGGCCGAAGCTCTTGAGGGTCAGTGGATCGTCCGTGGCTTTTTCGTGGGTGGCGTCGATCCACGGCCGGGTTTTGCTGCGCACGAAGTGCAGCGCATCTTCATACGCGGCGCGGGCGATGCCGGTGTCGATGGCAGCATGGAGAATCTGCGCCAGCGGGCCGACCGGGGTCGGACGCTCGAAAGCGCTTTGAAAGGGGATGACATCTTCGGCAGCGACGTAGACATCTTCGAACACCACCGAACCGCTGCCGGTGGTGCGCTGGCCGAAGCCGCTCCAGTCGTCGATCACGCTCAGGCCCTTGCTGTTGCGCGGGACGAACGCCAGTTGCTGCACGCCGTTTTCATCCACCACCGAAGTGGGAATGCGCTGGGCGTAGATCGCGCCGGTGGCGTAGAACTTGCGGCCATCGATGCGATAGCCGCTGGCGTCGCGAGTCAGGCTGGTGATGCGATCGTGTGCGGTTTTGGTGCCCAGTTCGGCCAACGCATTGCCGAAGCGCTGGCCGGCCAAGACTTCGGCGTACAGGCGTTTTTTCTGCTCGTGGCTACCGTTCACCCGCAGTACTTCGAGGGCATAGAAATGGTTCTGCGGGATCTGCCCCAGGGAGCCGTCGGCCCGGGCGATCAAGGCGATGACCTTGGCCAGGGTGACGTTGGAAACACCGGCGCCGCCGTATTCCTTCGGCACGCTGATGCCCCACAGGCCCGAGCGGGAAAACACTTCCAGTTCCGGGTGTGGCAAGCGGCGTTCGCGGTCGCGTGCGGCGCTGTCGCGCTTGAAGTCTTCGGCAAGGTCGCTGGCGACGATCAGGGCTTGTTCATCGCTGGTGATGACCGCGACGTGGTGAGAACTTGTCATGTGTTTCTCCAGAGCTCTGGTAAAAAGTGTTCTGGTCGTCAGATCCAGGAATGGCGATTCGGCAGCGTGCCGTTGAGGCGATAGGCGCCGACCGCGTGATACTTCCACCGCACCGGATCGTGCAGGGTGTGCACCCGGGCGTTGCGCCAGTGGCGGTCGAGGTTGAATTCGGCGAGGGTGGCGCGGCTGCCGGCCAGCTCGAGCAGCTTTTCGCTGGCCAGCAACGAAATCTCGGTGGTCAGCACTTTGGCTTCGGCCACGGCGATCGAGGCGCGGGCGGCGGACTCGGCGGTGAAGGGTGCGGCGCTGACGTCATCGAGCACTTGCCCGGCCTTGCGCAGCAGCGCTTCGGCGGCGTGCAGTTCGATTTTCAACCTGCCGATATCGGCGATCACGTAAAGGTCATCGCTGGCCCGCTCGACCTTGGCGTCGATCCATGGTCGGGCGCGGGTTTTCACGAAGTCGATGGCGTCGTCGATGGCGCCTCGGGCGATACCGGCGTCGATGGCCGCTTGAATCAGTTGCGAGACGGCACCCTGGATGTTCGGCGTGTCGTTGATCCGCCAGTTATCCACCACCAACTCAGGATCGGCCTGCACGTTGTTGAGCAAAATCGTGCCGCTGGCGGTGGTGCGCTGACCAAAGCCGGACCAGTCATCGACGATGCGCAATCCCGGTGTGCCGCGCCGGACGAACGCCAACACTTGTTTGCCATCGTCGTTCAACGCTTTGACCGCGACCCAGTGGGCGAACAGTGCACCGGTGGAATAGAACTTCTGGCCATTGAGGACGCCGTCAGCGGTAATGCGCGCCTTCAGCTCCAGGGTGTTTTTGGTGCCGCGTTCCGGCCCGGCATTGCCGATGCGCCAGCCATCCAGGACGCTTTTGAACAGTTGTCTTTTCTGTGCTTCGGTGGCACTGCCGAGCACCAGGTTGAGAATGCCGAACTGGTTTTGCGGGATCTGCCCAAGCGCCGGGTCTGCCGCGGAAATGATCGCGAAAACCTCGGCCAGGGTGACGAACGAAACTTGCGGGCCACCGTACTCGCGGGGGATGGAAATGCTGCCCAGGCCGCTGCGGGTGAACTGTTCGATTTCAGACCATGGGAGCTTGCGCTGCCGGTCACGTTTGGCTGCTTGCAGACGGGCGACTTGCGCCAGTTCGTGGGCCGCTCTGATGGCTTGAGCATCGTTGCTCAAGACTTTTGCGGGCAACAACGGGGGGGCGATGTCCAGGTCACTCTGGACGATTGCATCTGCCAGACTGGACATCAGTGCCGCTCCTTGGCTGCACGCAATGCCCTGGCGATCTGCACTGGGGTGATTGTGTTCCGGACCATACCTACCTCACATCTTATGGAAGCGCCGCTTGTGGCCGCGCATGAAAACAAGGATGTCCGGTGGTCCGGTGTATATACCCTAAACGTGTATAAATATTTTATGAACTAACTTTTAGGAATATGCATAGAAGGTCAAAAGATCGCAGCCTGCGGCAGCTCCTACAGGTTGACGACGATGCGCGTAGGAGCTGCCGCAGGCTGCGATCCTTTGATTTCAAGCCAGGACTCATTGCTTGCGGGATTCGGCAGCCTTGAGCACTTTTTTCGGGAGGACTTTCAGATAAGGACTGGCACAACCGATCTTCAGCGTGCGAGCCGGCGCCCAGCGAGAGTTGTTGCCCACCCGGTCGAGAATGCAGTACGTCACTTCCAGCCGCAGGTCTTCACCGGCTTCGAGGATGATGGCCGGCGGTATCCAGACCTGGATCGGCTGGCCCACATCAGCGGACTTGAGCCGTGGCAGATCCATGCGCAAGTCGCCCCAGCGCAGGGTGATTTCGTCGTCGACGGCCATGTTCAGGTATGGCTCGATGGTCAAGGGAACACCGCGTTTGACCTGACTCGGATTGACCCCCTGACGGCGAATCGCCTCGGGAATGCCCACCGGTGCCAGGCACTGGTTTTCATCGCCGCACAGTGCGGAGGGTTGGCCGCCGGGGCAGTCGAGTTTGATCTGCACGTTGCGGCTGGCCGATACCGCCGGGCCCCGGCCAACTTGCATGACCCGGTAGTGAATGCGCGAAGTACCGTTGGCGACAAAACTTTCAGGCACCCGCAGCTGCACCGGTTGGCCGACATCGCAGGCCGTCAGCACGCGGGAGGCCACGTAGCAGTTGTCCCAGAACAGTTCGATCAGGTCACCTGCGTCCATGGCGGGGTAGGGTGCCACATCGATCAGCAGGTGCGCCGCGCAAGTGACGTTGATACCGGTCTTGTTGGATTGCGCCAGGGTCGGGGCCGCAAGCCCGGATTTGTTTGAGGTGCTGTTCATGAAGTCTCCTTGAAGTCTTGCAACGAAGTCCGTTTCTGGAATAGCAAAAACTGAAAATCGAACAAAAAACCATTCATTACTTCGAGTTGAAATAATGAGTTAGGCGTGATGAGTGTCGCTGGGTGGAGACTAGATAAGAGTCAGGAAGATCAGGTGTCAATAAGTTTTGTTAGTAATGAGTGAAGTGTGATGTTATTCAGAAAGTTCCTACGACCCCAAGTAATTAAACCATGTCTGTGCGTCGAATTTGTCTGCTGAAATCGGGGGGATATGGGCAGGTTGGTGAAAACCATCGGCTCGGACCTGCGATAGAGGATCTGATCGATTTGGCACTGTTTAATTGTTGTGATGCATGTATTTGTACCGTGCGCGCGTACAGGATTTGCATGTTCAATAGATGAGTTTAGTTTGGTATTGATGAGGTGTATTTCGAGGGGACGGTCACTTCCATCCATGGAAGTTTACCGTTGTTGCGCAGGGTTATTAGTTGTGAACGTTATTAAGGAACTTGCTCAGGAACTGTTTTGTCCGCTCTTCTTTCGGGTTGGCAAACAACGCCTTCGCTTCGCCTTGCTCGACGATCACACCCTTGTCGAAAAACACCACACGGTTGGCCACGTCCCGGGCAAAGCCCATTTCGTGGGTGACGATCACCATGGTGCGCTTCTCTTCGGCCAGGCCGCGGATGGTCGCCAATACCTCACCCACCAGCTCCGGGTCGAGGGCCGAGGTCGGTTCATCGAACAGGATCACTTCCGGCTCCATCGCCAGCGCCCGGGCAATCGCCACGCGCTGTTGCTGACCACCGGAGAGGCGACGCGGGTAAGCGTCCTCCTTGCCTGCCAGGCCGACCTTGGCCAACAGTTTTTTACCCAGGGCCACGGCGTCGGCGTGCGGGGTCTTCTTGACCACGATCGGGCCTTCGATGACGTTTTCCAGAGCCGTGCGATGGGGGAACAGGTTGAAGTTCTGGAACACGAAACCTACGTGCTGGCGCAAACGCCGCACCAGGCTCTGCTGCTGGTTCAGGGGACGGCTGGTATCGACTTCGATATCGCCGACCTTGATCCGGCCGCTGGTGGGTTCTTCCAGAAAATTCAGGCAGCGCAGGAAGGTGGTCTTGCCCGAACCGCTTGGGCCGATGATCGCAACCACCTCGCCTTCCTTGACCTCAAGATCGATGCCGTTGAGCACGACTTGACCCTTGAACTGCTTTGTCAGTTTTTCCACGACAATCATCGGGTCAGGACTCCTGGTCGTGCCGATTGACCCGCGCTTCCAACTGGTTCTGCAGGTGCGACAGCACCGTAGCCAAAACCCAGTAGATCAGTGCGGCGGCAAGATACATGGTGAAGATTTCGAAGGTACGGGCGGTGATCAGCTGCGCCTGGCGGAACAGTTCCGGCACCTGGATGGTGGCTGCCAGTGCGGTGTCCTTGACCAGCGAAATGAAGCTGTTGCCCAGCGGCGGCAATGCGGTGCGCATCGCCTGCGGCAGGATGGCCCGGCGCAGGGTCTGCGCACGGGTCATGCCGATACTGGCAGCCGCTTCCCACTGGCCGCGCTCGATGGAGCTGATCGCGGCACGCAGGATTTCACAGGCGTAGGCGGCCATGTTCAGCGAGAAGCCGATCAGGGCCGCCGGCAGCGGATCGAGTTCCAGACCCAATTGCGGCAAGCCGTAATAGATCACGAACAGTTGCACCAGCAACGGCGTGCCGCGAAAGAACGACACGTACATGCGGGCGATCCAGCTCACCAGTTTGAAGCGCGACAGGCGCATCAGCGCCAGGCCGAACCCCATCACCAGGCCGAAGAACATCCCGCCCAGGCTGAGGATCACCGTGTAGTACGCGCCCTTGAGCAGAAAGGGCACGGAGTCCAGTGCGAGTTGGAAAGCGTCTCCCATTATTGAGTGACGTCAGCGCTGAAGTATTTTTCCGACAGCTTTTTCAGCGTACCGTCGGCACGCAGCTTATCGATGGCCTTGTTCACTGCGGCCAGCAGTTCAGGCTCGCCTTTGCGCAGGGCAATGCCGGCTTCCTGACGGGAGAACGCATCACCGGCGGCGGTGGTGTCCTTGGCCTTCTTGGCATATTCCAGCGCGGCCAGGCGGTCGATCAGAATGGCGTCGATACGGCCGACACGCAGGTCCTGGAACTTGGTCGGATCATCTTCGTAGGTGCGGATGTCAGCGGTCGGCACATTGGCTTTGACCCACTCTTCGTAGTTGGTGCCCAGGCCTACGCCGACTTTCTTGCCAGACAGGTCGGCGGCGGACTTGATGTTCAGCTCGGCGGCCTTCTTCGTCAGCACCAGTGCCTGAATCCCGGAAACGGTGTAGGGCTCGGAGAAGTCATACTTCTTCTTGCGTTCTTCGGTGATGGTCACCTGGTTGATCACTGCGTCCAGACGCTTGGATTCCAGGGCGGCGAGGATGCCTTCCCATTTGGTTGGTTGCAGTTTGACTTTCACACCCAGCTCTTTGGCCAGGGCTTCGGAGAACTCGACTTCGAAGCCGGCCAGTTTGCCGTCGGCGTCGACGAAACTGAACGGTGGGTAGGTGCCTTCCAGGCCGACGTTGATCACGCCTTTGTCCTTGATTTGTTGCAGTTGCTCACCGGCAACCGCTTGGCCAATCAGGCCGGCGCCCAGTGCCAGGCCCAGCGAGCCCACCAGCAGATTGCGACGTAGTGCGGAAAAATTCATGACAAGCCCCTGTGTTTTCTTATGGAAGACGCTTTAGGAAAGTTGGCAAATTCGGGATTTTGAAGACTGCAATATCCTGCACTAAAGCAGCGTATGCGTCTCGTTACAAATTCGCCTGCGGCGTGACTATAAGACGACACAGTTAGATAAGAAAATAATAAATATTCTATTTATTATTCATTAATTGAATATGTGGTGCCAAAGGAAAAGATCGCAGCCTGCGGCAGCTCCTACAGGTACATGGCGATCCCTGTAGGAGCTGCCGCAGGCTGCGATCTTTTGATCTTCTGAATTACCTACAGAAAATTTTTGTAGGCAAACAACGCCGGCGCCCCACCGGTGTGCAGGAAGATAATCGGGCCTTCGTCGAAACGCTGACGCCCGATCCCGTCCAGCAAGCCCGCCATGGCCTTGCCGGTGTAGACCGGGTCCAGCAGCAAGCCTTCCTGACCCGCCAGCAGCTTCACCGCCGCCAGTGTTCCGGCATTCGGCTCGCCATAACGCGGGGCGAAATACTCATCCCACAACTCGACTTTGAAAGCGTCCGGCAGGTTCACGCCCAGCAGCTCGGCAGTGCGTTCGGCCAGGCCTTGAACCTTTGGCCGCTGATCTTCATCGCTGCGCGAAACCGTCACGCCGATCACTGGGAGATCCGGCAGTACTTCACTCAAGGCCAGTGCCAGGCCGCTGTGAGTGCCGGCGCTGCCCGAGGCCAGGACCACGGCGGCGAACTTCAGGCCGGTGTCCTTGATCTGCTCGGCCAGTTCCAGCCCGGCGCGCACGTAACCCAGGGCGCCCAAGGCATTGGAGCCACCGATCGGTACCAGGTACGGCTTCTTGCCGTTGCTGCGCAGTCGGCCAGCCAGGGCTTGCAGTTGTTCATCGGCGTTGTCGAGGTTTTCCACCAGTTCGACCTTGGCATCGAACAGGTCGAGCAGCAGCCGGTTGCCGTTGCCGGTGTAATTGCTGTCGTCAGTGCCCAGAGGATTTTCCAGTAGGGCTACGCAGCCCAGGCCCAACTTGGCGGCAATGGCGGCGGTCTGGCGCACGTGGTTCGATTGCAACGCGCCGGCGGTGATCAAGGTGTCGGCACCTTGGGCCAAGGCATCGGCGGCCAGGTACTCGAGTTTGCGCAGCTTGTTGCCGCCCATCGCCAGCGGCGTCAGGTCATCGCGCTTGACGTACACGTCGCGGCCCAGCCAGGTCGACAGGCGTTCGAGTTTTTCCAGGGCGGTGGGTTGACCGAGCAGGTCGAGGCGGTTAAAGCGGGCGAGTTGTTGTTTGATCATGGGTCCGTACTGGCCGTGGAGGATTTCAGGACTATAGGCAGGCCCCAAAGCCTGGGCAACCATCAATCGCTTATAGCCAATCGAACTGAGCACAGCACTATTGGTTCTTAATTTGCCTCGCGACCCTTGCCGTAAAGTAATCGCCGTCAGTGCGGCCAGACTGTCCGGCCGCCCGTGAGGAGTTTTTACCGTGAGTGAGCGTTCCAGCCATTGGCAATTGCAGACCATCGTCAGCCAGCTGCGCACGGCACGTGAGCAGTGGCGTGCACAAAACGGCCGGGCCAGCGGCGAGCAGGGCGGTCGCGAACTGCCCTCCCGGGCGGCCATGGCAGAGATTCTCGAAGCCCTGTGCGGGGCGCTGTTCCCGATGCGCCTGGGGCCGGTTGACCTGCGCGAAGAAAGCGAAGACTTCTACGTCGGTCATACGCTGGATGTGGCGCTAAATGCGCTGTTGGCCCAGGCGCGACTCGAATTGCGCTACGCCGCGCGCCACAGTGCCCAGGCCGATACCGAAGTCGAAGCCCGGACCATCCAGATCATTCAGGACTTCGCCCTCGCTCTGCCAGGGTTGCGCAGCCTGTTGGACACCGACGTACTGGCTGCCTATCACGGTGACCCGGCGGCGCGCAGTGTCGATGAAGTGCTGTTGTGCTATCCGGGAATTCTGGCGGTGATTCATCATCGCCTGGCCCACCATTTGTACCGCGCCGGGCTGCCGTTGCTGGCGCGGATCAGTGCGGAAATCGCCCACTCGGCCACCGGCATCGACATTCACCCCGGCGCGCAGATCGGCCGCAGTTTCTTCATCGACCACGGGACCGGCGTGGTGATCGGCGAAACCGCGATCATCGGCGAACGCGTGCGGATTTATCAGGCGGTGACTTTGGGCGCCAAGCGCTTCCCGGCGGACGAAGATGGTCAGTTGCAGAAAGGCCAGCCACGGCATCCGATTGTCGAGGATGACGTGGTGATTTATGCCGGGGCGACGATTCTCGGGCGGATCACCATCGGTCAGGGCTCGACCATTGGCGGTAACGTCTGGCTGACCCGCAGCGTGCCGGCGGGGAGCAACCTGACCCAGGCGAATCTGCAGCATGATGATGGGGCGCAGAAGTAATCTCGATTTCTGCTGACTGTAGGAGCCGTAGGAGCTGTCGAGTGAAACGAGGCTGCGATCTTTTCAAGTGCGCCGCAAAAGTCAAAAGATCGCAGCCTTCGGCAGCTCCTACAGAATCCCCCCAATCCCCGCCTCATCCCCTTCCTTAAGCGAGTGTACGAAAGCTACCGCCGAGCCCTGCGATTAGTCCTTAGCCCCCTATCTATGTTTAACTTGAACGTTCATTCAAGTTAAACCGGCGGTTCGCTGCCCGCTCACAACAGGAGGCTTGCCTTTGCTGAGTCCGATTTCTACAGCCACGTTTTTCCCCCTCGAGGTGCACCGTACATGAGTGCATCGTCCATCCCTCCAAGCGGTCTGATCCGCATGAATCCGCCGGTGTTCTGGTTCTCGGCGAGTTTCATTCTGTTGTTTGGTGTCGTTGTCATCGCCATGCCCGAGCAGGCCGGTGCCTGGTTGCTGGCGGCGCAAAACTGGGCGGCCAACACAGTCGGCTGGTATTACATGCTGGCGATGACCCTGTATCTGGTCTTCGTGGTGGTCACCGCCTTGTCCGGCTACGGCAAGATCAAGCTCGGTGCCGACCACGACGAACCCGAATTCAGCTATCTATCCTGGGCCGGCATGCTGTTCGCCGCCGGGATCAGCATCACTCTGTTTTTCTTCTGTGTGTCCGAGCCGCTGACCCATATGCTGCAACCGCCCCAAGGCGAGGCTGGTACGGCAGATGCGGCGCGCCAGGCGATGCAGATTCTGTTTCTGCACTGGGGCCTGCATGGCTGGGGCGTGTTCGCCTTTGTCGGCATGGCGCTGGCTTACTTTGCCTACCGGCATAACCTGCCACTGGCCCTGCGTTCGGCGCTGTATCCGCTGATCGGCAAGCGCATCAACGGCCCGATCGGTTACGCGGTGGACGGCTTTGGCATCATCGCCACGGTGTTCGGCCTCGGCGCCGACATGGGCTTCGGCGTGTTGCACCTCAACTCGGGCCTGGACTACCTGTTTGGCATCGCCCACACCCAATGGATTCAGGTCGGCCTGATCACCTTGATGATGGGGGCAGCGATCATCGTTGCCGTATCCGGCGTCGACAAGGGTGTGCGGGTCATGTCCGACATCAACATGCTGCTGGCCTGTGCGCTGTTGCTGTTTGTGTTGTTCGCCGGCCCCACGCAGCACTTGCTCAACACGCTGATCCAGAACCTCGGCGACTATCTCGGCGCCTTGCCGATGAAGAGTTTCGACCTGTACGCCTACGACAAACCCAGCGACTGGCTGGGCGGCTGGACGGTGTTCTACTGGGCCTGGTGGATCGCATGGTCGCCGTTTGTGGGCCTGTTCATCGCACGGATTTCCCGTGGCCGGACGATCCGTGAATTCGTCTTCGGCGTGCTGCTGATTCCGCTCGGTTTCACCCTGGCGTGGATGTCGATTTTCGGTAACAGCGCCATCGACCAAGTGCTCAACCACGGCATGAGCGCGCTCGGCATGTCGGCCATCGATAATCCGTCGATGACGCTGTACCTGCTGCTGGAAACCTACCCGTGGAGCAAAACCGTCATCGCGGTCACGGTGTTCATCAGCTTCGTGTTTTTTGTCACCTCCGCCGACTCCGGCACCGTAGTGCTGTCGACACTGTCCGCCAAGGGCGGCAACCCCGATGAAGACGGGCCGAAATGGTTGCGAGTGTTCTGGGGCGCGATGACTGCGCTGGTGACCAGTGCATTGCTGTTCTCGGGCAGCATCGATGCGTTGAAGTCGGCGGTGGTCCTGACCTCGCTGCCGTTCTCGTTGATTCTGCTGTTGATGATGTGGGGGCTGCACAAGGCGTTTTATCTGGAATCGCAGAAGCAGATTGCGCAGATGCATTCACTGGCACCGGTGTCCGGATCACGGCGGGGCGGCTGGAGGCAACGTTTGAGTCAGGCGGTGCATTTCCCTTCGCGGGACGAGGTTTATCGCTTTCTCGATACGATGGTGCGCCCGGCGATTGAAGAAGTGTCTGCCGTGTTCCGGGAGAAGGGCTTGCATGTGGTGACGCATCCCGATCCGGCGACTGACAGCGTCAGCCTGGAGATCGGCCACGGCGATCAACATTCGTTCGTTTATCAGGTGCAGATGCGCGGTTACTTCACGCCGTCGTTTGCCCGTGGCGGCATGGGTTCCAAGCAACTCAACAATCGCCGCTACCACCGGGCCGAAGTGCATTTGAGCGAGGGCAGCCAGGATTACGACCTGGTGGGCTACACCAAGGAGCAGATCATCAACGATATCCTCGACCAGTACGAAAGGCACATGCAGTTTCTGCATCTGGTGCGTTGATCAGGGTCTTCATGTCTCGGTGGTCAACACCATGAACAACACCAGCGCCGCCACCGGGACACCGAACACGGCGCTACCGATCACCAGTTCGGTGCTCAATGGCTGGCCGGCATGCACGATGCCGACTGCGCCGTTGATCAGCGTCAGCGCCAGCCATAGCACGATAAAACTGTAGGCCATCGTCTGGTGGGTGAAGCCGATGTTCTCGCCGATGTAGAGCATCAGCGCCAGGAGGATCAGGCCGAAGGTGATGATGATGGTGGTGTGCATGAACTGTCCCGCCCTTCAGATGTGTATTGCTTTGGAGGCAGCCATCGCGAGCAAGCTCGCTCCCACAGGGGGATCTCCTTTGAGCACAAATTTTGTGAGCAACCAAGATCAATGTGGGAGCGAGCTTGCTCGCGATTGGGGGCACTGCGGTGTTTGTCTGAGCATAGTTAAACCAACCCGCCATTGACCCGCAAAGTCTGCCCGTTGACCCACGCCGAATCCGGCCCCGCCAGAAACGACACAACACGGGAAATGTCCTCCGGCTGCCCCAGACGCTCCAGCGGCGCCATCTTCGCGAAATTCTGAATCTGCTCCTCACTCTTGCCGTGCAAAAACAGCTCAGTCGCCACCGGGCCGGGGGCCACCGCATTGACGGTGATGTTGCGCCCGCGCATTTCCTTGGCGAATACCTGAGTCAGGGATTCCACTGCCGCTTTGCTGGCGATGTACACCGCGTAGCCCGGCAGGTTCATGCCGACGGTGCTGCTGGAGAAGTTGATGATCCGGCCACCGCTGTTCAGGCGGGTCGCCGCTTCACGCAGGGTATTGAAGGTACCGCGAGCGTGGATGTTGAAGTTCTGCTCGAACAGTTCATCGCTGTGTTGCGCCAGCGGCAGCACTTTGAGGATGCCGGCGTTGTTCACCAAAACATCGACCTTGCCCAGTTGGGTTTCCGTCTCGTCGAACATCCGGCGCACGTCGTCGGCATTGGCCACGTCGGCCTTGATCGCCATGGCCTGGTGGCCGGCCTGACGCAGCTCTACCACCAGTTTCGAGGCTTCGGTGGCGCTGCTGGCGTAGTTGATGGCAACGGCGAAACCTTCGCTGGCCAGTTGTTTGGCGATAACCGCGCCGATGCCGCGGGAGGCGCCGGTCACGATGGCAACTTTCGGAGTTTGATGAGTCATGTTGGTGTTCCTGTTGACGGGGTGTGAAGCCAATTTCACATGTTTACTCAGGGTGATAAATGCACGAGAGTTGCCTTGACTGTTCAATAATCACCAACAATCGAGTGCCTGGAGTGAGCTGTGGACCAAGTCAAGGCGATGAGGGTTTTTGTGCGGATCTACGAGCGCAGCAGCTTCACGCAGGCGGCCGATGACCTGAACCTGCCACGCGCGACGCTGACCCACACCTTGAATCAGTTCGAGGCTTGGCTGGGTACGCGTTTGTTGGAGCGCAGCACGCGTAAAGTGCGCCCGACGCTGGATGGCGAGGCGTACTACCTGCGTTGCGTGCAACTGCTGGCAGAGCTGGAAGAAGCGGAATTGGCGTTTCGTGGTGTGGCACCGAAGGGGCGGCTGCGGGTGGACTTGCACGGGACATTGGCCAAGCACTTCGTGATCCCGGCTTTGCCGCAATTCATGGCGCGTTATCCCGACATCGAGCTGTCCATCAGCGAGGCTGACCGCCAGGTCGACCTGATCAGCGAAGGTATCGATTGCGTGTTGCGGGCGGGAACATTGGGCGACTCCACGCTGATCGGCAAACGTGTCGCCAACCTGCGTCAGATCACCTGCGCCAGCCCCGCCTATCTGCGCAAATACGGCGAACCGAAAAGCCTCGCCGACCTGAGCCGGCACCGTGCGGTGAACTACGTTTCGCGTACCACCGCCAAGTTGTTCCCGTTCGAATTCATGGTGGACGGCGAACTCAGGGAAGTGACCATCGATGGCGCCGTTTCGGTGTTCGGCGCCGAAGTCTACGCCGCCTCGGCGATTGCCGGACTGGGCTTGATCCAGTGCCCGCATTACCGGATGGAAACGCAGATCGCCCAAGGGCTGGTGCAGGAAATCCTCACCGAGACACCGCCGCCGTCAATGCCGGTATCGGTGCTTTATCCACACAATCGACACATGTCGCCACGGGTTCGGGTATTTGTGGATTGGTTGGGAGAGGTGTTTACGGGGGCCACGTGAAGGTGAAAAGTGCACGCGGTCAATGTAGGAGCTGCCGAAGGCTGCGATCTTGGCGATGGTTCTGACGGCGAAGATGAAAATATGTGAAACGTTTCAGCCATTAGTCGAATCCGGGGTTTTCTGGCGTTTGTCCGGGCGTATGCTGGGCGACTTGCGAAGCAGTCGATACCAGATTCAAGACCGATAAGAGAGGATTCGATGACTTACACCGCTGCCGAAAACCGCTACGACTCCATCCCTTACCGCCGCGTGGGCCGCAGCGGGCTGGTGCTGCCGGCGCTGTCGTTGGGCCTGTGGCACAACTTCGGCGACAGCACGCCGATCGATACCCAGCGCACGTTGTTGCGCACGGCGTTCGACTTGGGCATCAACCATTTCGACCTGGCCAACAACTATGGCCCGCCGTACGGCAGCGCAGAGATCAACTTCGGCCGTTTACTGCGTGAAGACTTCAAGCAGTACCGCGACGAGCTGATCATTTCCACCAAGGCCGGTTGGGACATGTGGCCCGGCCCTTACGGTCAGGGCGGTGGTTCACGCAAGTACGTGCTGGCCAGCCTCGACCAGAGCCTGCAACGCCTGGGCGTGGACTACGTCGACATCTTTTACTCCCACCGTTTCGATCAGGATACGCCGCTGGAAGAAACCGCCAGCGCACTCGCGACAGCGGTGCAACAGGGCAAGGCGTTGTACATCGGCATCTCTTCGTACTCTGGGGTGAAGACTCGCGAAATGGCGGCGTTGCTCAAAGAGTGGAAAGTGCCGCTGCTGATCCACCAGCCGGCCTACAACCTGCTCAATCGCTGGGTGGAAAAAGACCTGCTCGACACTACTGACGAACTCGGTACCGGTGTGATTGCCTTCACGCCGCTGGCCCAGGGTTTGTTGACCGATAAATACCTCAACGGCGTGCCGGCGGATGCGCGGGTCAACCGTCCGGGCGGTGGTTCATTGCAGGCATCGCATTTGTCCGAGGCCAACATTGCCCAGGTGCGAGCACTCAACGAAATCGCCAAACGTCGTGGCCAGAGCCTGGCGCAGCTGGCGCTGGCCTGGACGTTGCGCGATCCGCGGGTGACTTCGGCATTGATTGGTGCGAGCCGGCCGGAGCAGATCGTCGAGAACGTCGGGGCGTTGAAGAACCTGAGCTTCAGTGCAGAGGAACTGGCGGAGATTGACCGCTTTGCCCGGGAGGGTGGGGTCAATCTTTGGGAGAAGCCTTCGACGGCGGAGTAACCCTGAAAAGCAAAAGATCTTAAAATGGCACATCCCCCAACACCGTCGCCCGCTGCATCACCCGCCGCGCCGGCCGGTAATCATCCACCGCGTAATGCTGAGTCACGCGGTTATCCCAGAACGCAATGTCATCCTGCTGCCAGCGCCAGCGAATGGTGAATTCCGGTCGCGTTGAATGGGCGAACAGGAACTTCAGAATCGCCTCGCTCTCGGTTTCCGACAGCTCGTTGATCTTCGAAGTGAAACCTTCGTTGACGAACAGCGAGCGGCGCCCACTCACCGGGTGCGTGCGGATCACCGGGTGCGACAGCGGCGGATTCTTGCGTCGTGCTTCTTCCCACTGGGCCAGCGCCTCGGGCGTGTTGCCATAGCGCTCCAACGGGAACGAACGGGTGAAGTCATGAGTGGCGGTCAGGCCTTCGAGCAAGGTTTTCAGCGGCGCCGACAGGGCTTCATACGCGGCAATCCCGCTGGCCCACAACGTGTCGCCGCCAAACTCCGGCAACAGCTTGGCACTGAGTACCGCGCCCATGGCCGGCGTCGGCAGGAAGGTCACGTCGGTGTGCCAGATCGCGTTATCGCGCACGTCGGTGACGGCGGTGTCGAGGATCAGCACCTGCGGCTGTTCCGGCACGTTGGGGTAGATCGGGTGAATGTGCAGGTCGCCGAAATTCGCGGCGAATCGCGCCTGCTGCTGTGGCGTGATTGGCTGGTCGCGGAAGAACAGGACTTGATGATTGAGCAGCGCCTGCTCAATGGCATCGCGCTGCTCCAGATTCAGCGGCTGGCTGATGTCGACGCCGCTGATTTGCGCACCGAGGGCGGAGCTTAAGGGGACGATGGTCAGGTGGCTCATGGTGGTTCTCTTCAATCCGGAGTCCATGCTTTTTGTAGGAGTGAGCCTGCTCGCGATTGCAGTGTGTCAGGCAATATGTCTTTGACTGATGTACCGCTATCGCGAGCAGGCTCGCTCCTACAGGGTTGTTCAATATTCAGTGGGCCTGGCCATGCCATGGCACCAGTTTGCGTTGCAGGGCACGCAGGCCCAATTCCATGGCGAAGGCGATCAGCGCGATCACCAGAATCCCCAGCACCACCACATCGGTGACCAAAAACTGCGCAGCCGATTGCACCATGAAGCCCAGACCGCTGGTGGCGGCGATCAATTCCGCGGCGACCAGCGTCGACCAACCCACTCCGAGGCCAATGCGCACACCGGTCAGGATATCCGGCAAGGCACTGGGCAAAATGACGTGGCGAATCAACTGCGCGCGGGTCGCCCCCAGCGACTGCGCGGCACGCAATTTGGCCGGGTCGACCGTGCGCACGCCGGTGGCGGTGGCGATGGCAATCGGGGCGAAGATCGCCAGGTAGATCAGCAGCACTTTCGACAATTCGCCGATGCCGCACCAGATCACGATCAGTGGCAGATAAGCCAGCGGCGGAATCGGCCGGTAGAACTCGATCAGCGGG
This sequence comes from Pseudomonas sp. GL-R-19, assembly GCF_019956375.1. Taxonomy (NCBI): domain Bacteria; kingdom Pseudomonadati; phylum Pseudomonadota; class Gammaproteobacteria; order Pseudomonadales; family Pseudomonadaceae; genus Pseudomonas; species Pseudomonas sp. GL-R-19. The sequence goes on from NZ_JAHBDJ010000028.1 coordinate 31,286, forward strand.
TCGAGCACACCACGGGCGATACGGTTGGCGCCGATGGCGACTCCCACCGGCACGGCGGTGAGAATCGCAAAGCCGAGGCCCAGGCCGATGCGGCCCAGACTCGCGCCGAGGTGCTGCCACAGTGTTGAATCCATGTAGCCCGAAGTCGCCAGCTGCCAGCCTTTTTGCAACACGGCGGAGGGCGGTGGCAGGAACAGCGGTTCGATCAAGCCGGTCGCCGTCACGGCCCACCAAACAGCAACGAGAGTGACCAGCGTCAGCACACTGATCCAGCGCGTGCTCAAATTGCGGCGCACCGGCGTCAAGGTAGAAGCCGATTTAACCGCCGCGACGGGAATTTCGTAGCTGCTCATGCGCGCTCCTGCCGCTGGGCGGCACTGCGTTGGGAGAACACTTTGGCGAGTACGTGTTCGCGGGTTTCGATAAAACGCGGGTCGGACTTGATCGAGCGGGCCGACTCACCGGCGGCATAACGCTGACCGAAATCGAGGCTCAGGCGCTCGACGATTTGCCCTGGGTTGGGTGCCAGCAGAATCAGGTCGGTGGCGAGGAACACGGCTTCTTCGATGTCGTGGGTAATCAGGAACACCGGTTTGGCGGTGCGTTGCCAGACTTGCAGCAACAGCTCCTGCATCTGCTCGCGGGTGAAGGCGTCGAGGGCGCCGAAAGGTTCGTCCATCAGCAATACGCGCGGGTCGGCGGCGAGTGCGCGGGCCAGGCCGACACGTTGCTTCTGGCCACCGGAAAGCTGCCAGATGCGGCGCTGTTCAAAACCGGAAAGGTCGACCAGGGCGAGCATTTCCCGGGCGCGGGCTTCGCGTTTGTCCCGAGCGACGCCGGCCAGTTCCAAGCCGAAGCCAACGTTGGCCAACACATCCTGCCACGGCAGCAACGCGTCGTCCTGGAACACCACGCCGCGCTCGGCACTCGGGCCTTTGACGGGCACGCCGTCGAGGGTGATGCGCCCGGCGCTGGGCTCGACGAAACCGGCAATCAGGTTCAACAGCGAAGTCTTGCCACTGCCGGACGGGCCAAGGGCGACCAGCAATTGCCGGGGTCCCAGGCTCAGGGAAATATCCGCCAACACCGGTTCCGGGGTGCCGGGGTACTGTGCGCTGATGCGCTCCAGCTGTAGCAAGGCCATCGCATTGACTCCCGATCAGTTGGTGATGAACTTGGCGCTGACGTAGGGCGCGTAGTCCGGCAGCACCGCCTCGACCTTGCCTTGTTCCTTGAGGAACGCCGCGGTGTCGGTGATGGCTTTGGTAGTCGGTGCGCCGAGGGTGATGACCTGGTCAGCCGCCAGCGGGTAGACGTTGCCTTGCAGCAGCAACGGAATGTCGCTGGCCTTGGCGCCGGAGAGCTTCACCAATTTGTCGACGTTGCCCTGGTTGGCGAGCCAGGCTTGCGGGTCTTTGCGGTAATCGGCGTAGGCGTCCAGGGTCACTTTGGCGAACGCGGTGACGATTTCCGGGTGCTTCTCGGCGAAATCCTTGCGCACGATCCAGGCATCGAAGGTCGGTGCGCCGAACTTGGCCAGCTCGCCGGAGGTGATCAGTACCTTGCCGTTTTCCTTGGCGACACCGAGGGCTGGGTCCCACACGTAAGTGGCGTCGATGTCACCACGTTTCCAGGCGGCGATGATCGCGGGTGGGGCGAGGTTGAGAACGGTGACTTTCGACGGGTCGATGTTCCAGTGCTTCAGCGCAGCGAGCAGGCTGTAGTGGCCGGTGGACACAAATGGCACGGCGATTTTCTTGCCGATCAGGTCTTGCGGGGTCTTGATCCCCGAACCGTCGCGGGCGACCAAGGCTTCGGCGGCGCCGATCTGGGTGGCGATGAGGAAGGTTTCTACGGGGACTTTGCGAGTGATGGCGGCGGTCAGAGGGCTGGAGCCGAGGTAGCCGATCTGCACGTCGCCGGAGGCGATGGCAGCGATGATATCGGCCCCGTTGTCGAATTTGCGCCAGCTGATATCGGCCTTGGTGGCTTTTTCGTAGGTGCCGTCGGCCTGGGCGACTTTCGCCGGGTCAACGGTGGTCTGGTAGGCGACGGTGAAGTCGGCCGCCTGGGCAAAAAAACTTGCGGTAGCCAAGGAAACGGCCGCCAGCAAGCGAAGAGGGGAAGTCAGTTTCATCAGAAAGCTCCTTGTCAGGCGACCGAATGTCGGCGTGAGAAAGAGACTAAATGATCTAAGAATTCGAAAATAAATAACTTTTTCGAATTAGCTTATGAAGTGAGGAATTGAGGAGCGACCGCTACGCGGTCATCGCGAGCAGGCTCGCTCCTACAGGGTTCTATGGTGATTTCACAATTGTGACCACACCGAGGGTCCTCTGTAGGAGCGAGCCTGCTCGCGATAAGGTCCGCAGGACCTTCGAAGGTTAGTTGCTGATCGCCAGAATGCTCGCCTGGTACGCCCCGACAAACACATCGAAATCACCGACTTCGTTCTGCTCCAGCTCAGCCTGCTGAGCCAGCGACGAACGCGCTCGCTCTTCAAATTTCGCCTGTTCCTCAGCCGGCAACGGCTCGCTGCGGAAGAACTCGGCATGGGCCTGGCTCTGGCGCAGGGAGAACTGGGCGAAGCTTTCATTGTGTTCGGCCATCGCCGCCAATACCTGGGCCGACGGCGTCAGGGACGGGTCCAGGACCTTGGCCATCTGGGCGTCCAGCGCCTTGCTGTGGGCATCGCCGCCATGGCTCTGGTCGAGCATCGCCGCCAGCGGAGCAATTTTCTCCAGCAACTCGCCGGCCCACTCCTTGAGGTCAACCGGCTGGCCATCCCGCTGCAGTTGCAGGCCCGGACGACGACCTTCCTTGACCACGCTGAGGAAGTTCGAGGTCGCGTTGCCGCAACTGGTGTTGGTCAGCAACGGGCTGTCATTGAGCGCGCAGTACAGCAGGAACGCATCGAGGAAACGCGACTCGGTGAGGTCGATGCCCATCGGCAGGAACGGGTTGATGTCCAGGCAGCGCACTTCAATGTACTGGATACCCCGGGCCATCAGTGCCTGGATCGGGCGTTCACCGGTGTAGGTCACGCGTTTCGGGCGGATGTTGGAGTAGTACTCGTTTTCGATCTGCAGGATGTTGGTGTTGAGCTGTACCCACTCGCCATCCTGGTGGGTGCCGACTTCGACATAGGGTGCATACGGCGTGGCCACCGCTTTGCGCAGGCTGTCGGTGTAGCTGTTCAGATCGTTGTAGCACGGCGTCAGGCCGGCCTGGGCGCTGCTCTGATAACCCAGGTCGCTCATGCGCAGGCTGGTGGCGTAAGGCAAGTACAAAGTCTGCGGGTCCAGTTGCTCCAGCTGATGCGAACGACCGCGCAGGAAGCCGGCGTCCAGTGCTGGCGATGCCCCGAACAGGTACATCAGCAGCCAGCTGTAGCGGCGGAAGTTGCGGATCAGGGCGATGTAGGACGATGACTGAAAGTCGCGGTCAGTGCCGACAAAACCCTCGGCCTGCCTGAGCAGCGGCCAGAGTTTTTCCGGCAGGGAAAAGTTGTAGTGGATGCCGGCAATGCACTGCATGGTCTTGCCATAACGCAGGGCCAGGCCCTTGCGGTACACATACTTGAGCTGCCCGATATTGGACGTGCCGTACCAGGCGATCGGGATGTCTTCCTCGGCCGGCAACGGGCACGGCATCGATGGGCTCCACAGGTACTCGTTGCCGAGCTTGCTGTAGGCAAAGCGGTGAATGCTGTCCAGGCTCGCCAACGTGTCCGCCGGGTCGGGCAGGGCCGGAGTGATGAACTCCAGCAGCGACTCGGAGTAGTCGGTGGTGATCTGTTCATTGGTCAGCGCGGAACCCAGGCTTTCCGGGTGCGGCGTTTGCGCCAGGCGACCTTCGTCGGTCACGCGCAGGCATTCACGTTCGATGCCGTGAAGGCACTGTTCGAGCAGAGAGAGGTTAGCGCGCTCGCCGAGCAGAGCCAGGCGGCGGTTGAGAAGTTCGCTCAAGTTGGATTCCTTCACGCGTCAGTCGCCCCAATATGGGGGTGGGCAAGACGGTCTACAAGGGTGAAGTTAAAACTGGCGTTTTCGCCTTGTTTTGTAGGGGCAGCCGGTCGAAGCTCGATTGCTCGCGATGGAGGTTAGCGATGACGAGGGGTGCCTGAGTGAAAACGGCGCCCTGACGTTCATCGCGAGCAAGCTCGCTCCTACAGGTCATTGCGCCGAAATTAACTCAAATCGATGACATCCATCTACAGGACAGCGAACGTGCCTTGTGCTTTTGCGACCAGCTTGTCGCCCTGCATCACATCGGCCTCGACTACCAATGTGCGACGACCCGGGTGGATCACCCGCGCCGTGCACATCACCTCACCGTCGGCGACGGCGCGGATGTAGTTGATCTTGCACTCGATGGTCGCGCTCTGCTGGTCAAAGCCGTGGGTGCTGGAACAGGCCAGCCCCATGGCAATGTCCACCAGGCTGAACAAGGCCCCGCCGTGCAGCTTGCCGCCGCGATTGCGCAGTTCGGGTTCCAGCGCCAGGGCGACTTGCGCCACCCCGGTTTCCAGGCTGTGCAAACGACAGCCCAGCAGCTTGAAAAACGCGCTTTCGGTCAGCCCGGCGGGAATGTCCATCAGCGTTTCTTCAACTGCTTGGCATTGGCGAACAGCGAAGCCATGGCGTTGTTGCCCGGTGCTGCCGCCGTGGTTTCCTTGCGCGGTGCGGTGTTCTGGGACTGGCGTGGCGCCGATCCCGGACGCGCGCCGCGAGCGCCGTCGATTTTCTCGCCTGGGGTGTCGCTCATGCGCATCGACAGGCCCACGCGTTTGCGCGGGATGTCGACTTCCATGACCTTCACTTTCACCACGTCACCGGCCTTCACCGCTTCGCGCGGATCCTTGATGAATTTCTCCGAAAGTGCGGAGATATGCACCAAACCGTCCTGATGCACGCCGATATCGACGAAAGCACCGAAGTTGGTCACGTTGGTCACCACGCCTTCGAGGATCATGCCCAGTTGCAGGTCCTTGAGGTCTTCGACGCCTTCCTGGAACTCGGCGGTCTTGAACTCGGGGCGCGGGTCGCGGCCTGGCTTATCCAGTTCCTGAAGGATGTCGGTGACAGTTGGCAAACCGAAGGTTTCGTCGGTGAATTTTTTCGGGTCCAGGCGCTTGAGGAAACCACTGTCGCCAATCAGCGAACGAATATCGCGATCAGTCTCGGCGGCGATACGCTGCACGAGCGGATAGGCTTCCGGGTGCACTGCGGAGGCGTCCAGGGGATTGTCGCCATTCATCACGCGCAGGAATCCGGCGGCCTGTTCGAAGGTTTTTTCACCCAGGCGGGCGACTTTCTTCAGCGCAGCGCGGGTTTTGAACGCGCCGTGCTCGTCGCGGTGGCTGACGATGTTCTGCGCCAGGGTCGCGTTGAGGCCGGAGATCCGTGCCAGCAGCGCCACGGAAGCGGTGTTCACGTCCACGCCGACGGCGTTCACGCAGTCCTCGACCACCGCGTCCAGGCCACGGGCCAGTTTCAGCTGCGACACGTCGTGCTGGTACTGGCCGACGCCGATGGATTTCGGATCGATCTTCACCAGCTCGGCCAGCGGGTCTTGCAGGCGACGGGCAATCGACACGGCGCCACGGATCGACACGTCGAGGTCAGGGAATTCCTTGGAAGCCAGTTCCGACGCCGAGTAAACCGATGCACCGGCCTCGGAAACCATGACCTTGGTCATTTTCATGGCCGGGTATTTCTTGATCAGTTCAGCGGCCAGCTTGTCGGTTTCGCGGCTGGCGGTGCCGTTGCCGATGGCGATCAGGTCCACCGAGTGCTTGGCGCACAAGGCGGCGAGCACGGCGAGGGTCTGGTCCCACTTGTTGTGCGGCACGTGCGGGTAAACCGTGGCGTGATCCAGCAGCTTGCCGGTGGCGTCGACCACGGCGACCTTGCAACCGGTGCGCAGGCCCGGGTCGAGGCCCAGGGTGGCGCGCGGGCCGGCCGGGGCCGACAGCAGCAGGTCGTGCAGGTTATGGGCAAAGACGTTGATCGCTTCGGTTTCCGCGCCATCGCGCAGCTCACCCAGCAGGTCGGTTTCCAGATGGGTGTAGAGCTTGACCTTCCAGGTCCAGCGCACCACTTCGCCCAGCCATTTGTCAGCGGCGCGGTTCTGGTTCTGGATGCCGAATTGCTGGCCGATCATGCCTTCACATGGATGCATGGTGCCCGGCAGTTCGTCGCCGACTTTCAGCGCGGAGCTGAGGATGCCTTCGTTGCGGCCACGGAAAATCGCCAGCGCGCGGTGCGACGGCATGCTTTTGAGCGGTTCGTCGTGTTCGAAGTAATCGCGGAACTTGGCGCCTTCCTCTTCCTTGCCGGCAATCACGCGGGCACTGAGGGTGGCTTCCTGCTTGAGGTAATTGCGCAGCTTTTCCAGCAGGCTGGCATCTTCGGCGAAGCGCTCCATCAGGATGTACTTGGCGCCTTCAAGGGCTGCCTTCACATCGGCCACGCCTTTTTCCGCGTCGATGAAGCGTGCGGCTTCGGTTTCCGGGCTCAGGGACGGATCGTTGAACAGGCCGTCGGCCAAGTCGCCGAGGCCGGCTTCCAGGGCGATCTGGCCCTTGGTGCGACGCTTTTGCTTGTACGGCAGGTACAAGTCTTCGAGGCGGGTCTTGGTGTCGGCGAGCTTGATGTCGCGTTCAAGTGCAGGGGTCAGCTTGCCCTGTTCCTGGATGCTGGCGAGGATGCTGATACGCCGTTCGTCGAGTTCTCGCAGGTAGCGCAGGCGCTCTTCCAGATGACGCAATTGCGTATCGTCGAGGCTGCCGGTCACTTCTTTCCGGTAACGGGCGATGAAGGGAACGGTAGAGCCTTCATCGAGTAGCGCGACGGCCGCTTCGACCTGTTGTGGGCGTACACCGAGTTCCTCGGCGATGCGGCTGTTGATGCTGTCCATAAAACCACCTGACAAATTGTGAAAGCAGGCTCGCAGGCGCGGAAATAGGGCCTTCGCGAGTCTGGTTGAGCGGCCTGGCCAGCGCCGCTGCCTGGGTCAACAGGCATTGCGTTGACCCGTGAAATCGAACAATTACTGCTGACGCGATAAAAATAAATCGCGTCCGTCTGTAGTACCTGTCTGATGTTGCCTGACACAAAAGGCCGGGCATTATAACCAGCGTTACGGCATTCGGGGGGCATCGCGGGTTGCCGGTGCAATGGCCGGTTTTCTGGCGGTATAGGAAAAATCTGCTAACAATGCACACGGTGCGTATAACGGCAGCTACGCCATAATGCGCGCCGAGATCAAAGGGAGCATCCAATGAGCAGCACTGCACAAACTGCTGAAGGCGAAAAAATTCTTATCGTTGACGACGATCCGGGGCTGAGCAGCCTGCTGGAGCGTTTTTTCGTCAGCAAGGGCTACCGCGCCCGCGCCGTACCGAACACCGAGCAAATGGATCGCCTGCTGGCGCGCGAAGTGTTCAACCTGGTCGTCCTCGACCTGATGTTGCCCGGCGAAGACGGCCTGACCGCCTGCCGCCGTCTGCGCAACGCGAACAACCAGATTCCGATCATCATGCTCACCGCCAAGGGCGACGAGCTGAGCCGCATCAAGGGCCTGGAACTGGGCGCCGACGATTACCTGGCCAAGCCGTTCAACCCCGATGAGCTGATGGCTCGCGTCAAGGCGGTATTGCGTCGACAGTCGGCTCCGGTGCCGGGTGCCCCGGGCAGCGAAGACGAAAGCGTGACCTTCGGTGACTACGAGTTGTCCCTGGCCACCCGCGAGCTCAAGCGCGGCGAAGAAGTGCACATGCTCACCACCGGTGAATTCGCGGTGCTCAAGGCCCTGGTGATGAATGCGCGTCAACCGCTGACACGCGACAAATTGATGAACCTGGCCCGTGGCCGCGAGTGGGATGCCCTGGAGCGTTCCATCGATGTGCAGATTTCCCGTCTGCGCCGGATGATCGAACCCGATCCCTCCAAACCGCGTTACATCCAGACCGTCTGGGGCGTGGGTTATGTGTTTGTTCCGGATGGTACCGCCACCAAGTGATTGGCGATTTGTAGGAGCGGGTCATGCGGACAACGGATCAAACGATCCTGTCCGCAGACTCGCGATCCGCAATATGCGAGCATTGCTCGCTCCTGCAAGTGTTTAACGGCTAAACATGAAAACCCCCGTTTGGTTTCCCCAGAGCTTCTTCTCTCGCACCCTTTGGCTGGTGCTCATCGTCGTTCTCTTCTCCAAGGCGCTGACCCTGGTTTATCTGCTGATGAACGAAGACGTGCTGGTGGACCGCCAATACAGCCACGGTGTCGCCCTGGTGCTGCGTGCCTACTGGGCGGCCGATGAAGAGAACCGCGCAAAGATTGCCGATAGTGCACCCCTGATTCGGGTAGTGGGCGCCGGTGTCCCTGAAGGCGAGCAACATTGGCCATACAGTGAGATTTACCAGCGACAGATGCAGACCGAGCTGGGGCCAGACACCGAAGTGCGACTACGCATGCATTCTCCCCCGGCACTGTGGGTTCGTGCCCCGAGCCTGGGTGAAGGCTGGCTGAAAGTGCCGCTGTATCCCCATCCGTTGCGCGGCCAGAAAATCTGGAACGTGCTCGGCTGGTTCCTCGCTATTGGCCTGCTGTCCACCGCTTCGGCCTGGATCTTCGTCAGCCAGCTCAATCAACCTTTGAAGCGTCTGGTGTATGCCGCGCGGCAACTCGGCCAGGGCCGTAGCGTGCGCCTGCCGATCAGCGATACGCCGAGTGAGATGACCGAGGTTTACCGCGCCTTCAACCAGATGGCCGAAGACGTCGAGCAGGCCGGTCGCGAACGCGAGTTGATGCTGGCCGGGGTGTCCCACGACTTGCGTACGCCGTTGACCCGCTTGCGCCTGTCCCTGGAGCTGATGGGCGACCACAGTGACCTGACGGACGACATGATCCGTGACATCGAAGACATGGACGCGATTCTTGACCAGTTCCTGGCGTTCATTCGTGACGGACGTGATGAGTCGGTGGAAGAAGTGGACCTGAGCGATCTGGTTCGTGAAGTCGCCGCGCCGTACAACCAGAACGAAGAGAAAGTGCATTTGCGCCTGGAGCCGATCCAGCCGTTCCCGCTGCGTCGTGTATCGATGAAGCGGCTGCTGAACAACCTGATCGGTAATGCTCTGCATCACGCCGGCAGCGGGGTGGAAGTGGCGGCATATGTGTCCGGGGATACCAGTGCGCCGTATGTGGTCCTGAGTGTCATGGACCGTGGCGCGGGGATCGATCCGTCAGAGCTGGAGGCGATTTTCAACCCGTTCACCCGGGGGGATCGTGCTCGGGGTGGCAAGGGCACCGGGTTGGGGTTGGCAATCGTGAAGCGGATTGCTTCGATGCATGGCGGCAACGTTGAGCTGCGTAACCGCTCGGGCGGTGGGCTGGAAGCGCGGGTGCGGTTGCCGTTGGGGTTGCTGCTGCCGCGGGATGCCGTTTAACGGCTGAAAAGATCGCAGCCTCGCTTCGCTCGACAGCTCCTACGGGGGATCGCATTTTTCTGTAGGAGCTGTCGAGCGAAGCGAGGCTGCGATCTTTTCAGGCTCAACCCTTACCTTTGGTCCGCGTCATATTCGGCCCACCATTCTTCTCCAGATGCTCAATGATGATCCCCGCGACATTCTTCCCGGTGGTGGTCTCGATCCCTTCAAGCCCCGGCGACGAGTTCACTTCCATCACCAGCGGCCCGTGATTGGAGCGCAGGATATCCACTCCCGCCACCGCCAGCCCCATGACCTTCGCCGCACGCAACGCCGTCATGCGTTCTTCCGGGGTGATCTTGATCAGGCTCGCGCTGCCACCGCGATGCAGGTTGGAGCGAAACTCGCCGGGTTTGGCCTGGCGCTTCATCGCCGCAATCACCTTGTCACCGACGACGAAGCAGCGAATATCCGCTCCGCCAGCCTCCTTGATGTACTCCTGAACCATGATGTTCTGCTTGAGGCCCATGAATGCCTCGATCACCGATTCCGCGGCCGTGGCGGTTTCGCACAGCACCACGCCGATGCCCTGGGTACCTTCCAGCACCTTGATCACCAACGGCGCGCCGTTGACCATTTCGATCAGGTCGGGAATGTCGTCGGGGGAGTGGGCAAAGCCGGTCACCGGCAAACCGATCCCGCGACGGGACAGCAATTGCAGCGAACGCAGCTTGTCCCGTGAACGGGCAATGGCCACCGATTCGTTGAGTGGAAATACCCCCATCATTTCGAACTGGCGCAGCACTGCGCAGCCATAAAAGGTCACGGACGCACCGATCCGTGGAATCACCGCATCGAAACCCTCCAACGGTTTGCCGCGATAGTGGATCTGCGGCTTGTGGCTGGCGATGTTCATGTAGGCGCGCAAGGTGTCGACCACCACCATTTCATGGCCACGCTCGGTACCGGCTTCGACCAGACGACGGGTGGAATACAGACGCGGGTTCCGCGACAGCACAGCGATCTTCATGCAACACCTGTGGAGGAGGTAGATACCGGGAACACCGGCTTGTCTTGTACATACTTGATGCCCGGATTGACCACCAACTGGCCGTGGATCAGGGCTTTGGAGCCGAGCAACAGGCGATAACGCATGGACTTGCGGCAGGCGAGCGTGAACTCGACCCGCCAGACCCGATCACCAAGGGCCAGGGTGGTGCTGATCACGTATCGCACCTGCGCGTGACCGTTTGAGCTTTTAATGGTTTTCCTTGTCACCAGCGGTGCTTCGCAGCGACGGTGACGCAACTGGACTACCGTGCCCAGGTGTGCCGTGAAACGCACCCACTGCTCGCCGTCGCGCTCGAACGGCTCGATTTCGGTAGCGTGGAGGCTTGAGGTGCTGGCACCGGTGTCGATTTTTGCCCGAAGGCCGGCGACTCCCAAATCAGGGAGCGCCACCCACTCGCGCAGACCGACAACGGTCAAATGGTCAAATGTCTTCAAAATTGCTCAACCGGTAGAAACCGCGGTGGCCGCAGGCGGCCGAATTCGCGGTATTCACGCAGAATAATGGTTAAAAGGCGACAGATATCTACGGCCCGGATTTCCAGCCCCGCAAGGAGGTTATGGAATGTCAGCATTGTAGCTCGGGCCGGTGAAATTCTTGGTACGACAGAAACGGTAGTACAGTTCACCAATATTTCAGAATGAGGAAATTCCATGGCACAAAAAAACGAAGAGGACGACAAAGTCCGCCTCGATAAATGGTTGTGGGCTGCACGATTTTACAAAACCCGGGCCTTGGCCAAAGCAGCGATTGAAAGCGGCAAGGTGCATTGCCGGGGTGAGCGCTGCAAGCCCGGCAAGGAACCACGTATCGGCGATGAATTCGTGATTCGTACTGGTTTCGACGAGCGCACGGTGGTGGTCCAGGCGCTGTCGATCGTGCGCCGTGGCGCGCCGGAAGCACAGATGCTGTACGCCGAAACCGAAGCCAGCATCGCCAAGCGCGAAAACGCCGCCGCCGAGCGCAAAGCGGGCGCTCTGGGCGTGAGCACCGACGGCAAACCGAGCAAGAAACAGCGGCGGGATCTGTTCAAGTTTCGTGGCAGCAGCAACGAATGATTGACCGGGTCCGTCGATCACTCAAACAGGCAACGACTTGTAATTGTGCTTGCGCGTAGCCATATGGGGTAGTTCGCCTGCCCTGCACGAGCCATTGGCAGTGCCATTCGTCGTAAAGCGCACACAGTCGCCGGCCTGTAGGCCATAACCAGACAGCAAGACGCTATGGCCAAGGCGTAACCTCGAATTCTGTAATCACTTTTGTCACCACTTCAGATACCCAGACTTATGACCGACCTACCGGATAACGACTTCACCCAACGCTTCATCTTCGATGACAGCGACACCCGTGGCGAGCTGGTCTCCTTGGAGCTCAGCTACGCCGAAGTCCTGGCCAAACACGCCTACCCGCAGCCGGTCGCGCAACTGCTCGGCGAGCTGATGGCGGCTGCATCGTTGCTGGTCGGCACGTTGAAGTTCGATGGCTTGTTGATCCTGCAGGCCCGCTCCGAAGGCCCGATCCCGCTGCTGATGATCGAGTGCTCCAGCGAGCGCGATATCCGTGGCCTGGCCCGTTACGAAGCGGACCGCGTTGCCCCCGACGCTACCCTGGCCGATCTGATGCCGGATGGTTCGCTGACATTGACCGTCGACCCGAAACAGGGCCGACGCTATCAGGGCGTCGTCGATCTGGATGGCGAAACGTTGTCCGACTGCTTTACCAACTACTTCGTCATGTCGCAGCAGATTGGCACGCGTATCAAGCTCTGCGCCGATGGCCGTCGCGCCCGTGGCCTGTTGCTGCAGCAACTGCCCGCCGACCGCCTTAAAGACGAAGAGGAACGCGCTGCCAGCTGGCAGCACCTCACCGCATTGGCCACCACCCTGACCGCCGATGAGCTGCTGGGCCTGGACAACGAAACCGTGTTACATCGCCTCTACCACGAAGAGCAGGTGCGTCTGTTCGATGTGCAGAAGTTGCGCTTCCGCTGCAGCTGCTCGCGCGAACGTTCAGCCAATGCGCTGGTCAGTCTGGGTATGGAAGACGCGCAGCAATTGGTCGTCGAGCACGGTGGCAACATTGAAATCGATTGCCAGTTCTGTAACCAGCGCTACCTGTTCGATGCCGCCGACGTGACTCAATTATTCGCCGGTGCGGGCATCGAGACGCCGTCAGATACTCGTCACTAAAACGATTCAGCTCAGGTGAATTCACTGGCTGCCGCCGGATTAATGCCGTTACGACAGGAGGGGCCTACTCTTTTTGGGCTTTTCTGGCATAATCCGGCCCACTTTTTTCGCGGTAGTAGTGCACGACTTTCTACTACAAAAACGTTTGGAGCACTCGGCCACTGGCCGACGGGGAACCTCATGACGCAAGCCAATAACGCCGTGTACACCGATCTGAGTGTTGATGATCTGGTTAAAGAAGCCCTCAACCGTGGTGAAGGCGAGCTTGCCGATACCGGCGCACTGGTTGTTCGTACCGGTCACCGTACCGGCCGTTCGCCAGTCGATCGTTTCATCGTTGAAGAGCCAAGCACCCAGGCAGCCATCGCCTGGGGCCCGATCAACCGCAAGTTCCCGGCCGACAAGTTCGACGCCCTGTGGGCTCGCGTTGAGGCGTTCAACAACGCGCAAGAGCATTTCGTTTCCCACGTGCACGTAGGTGCGGCTTCCGAGCACTACCTGGCCGTGAAGATGACTACCCAGACCGCCTGGCAGAACCTGTTCGGCCGTTGCCTGTTCATCAACCCGGCCCAGTACAACCCGGCGGGTCGTGACGAGTGGCAGGTGCTCAACGTTGCCAACTTCGAATGCGTGCCAGAGCGTGACGGCACCAACTCCGACGGCTGCGTGATCCTCAACTTCGCACAGAAGAAAGTGCTGATCGCCGGCATGCGTTACGCCGGTGAAATGAAGAAAGCCATGTTCTCGGTGCAGAACTTCCTGCTGCCGGCTGCCGACGTACTGCCAATGCACTGCGCCGCCAACATCGGCGAAGAGGGCGACGTGACCCTGTTCTTCGGTCTGTCCGGCACTGGTAAAACCACCCTGTCGGCCGACGAAAGCCGTTACCTGATCGGTGACGACGAGCACGGTTGGGGCGAAGGCGTGGTGTTCAACATCGAAGGCGGTTGCTATGCCAAGTGCATCGACCTGTCCGAGAAGAACGAGCCGGTTATCTGGAAAGCCATCAAGCACGGCGCAGTCCTGGAAAACGTCGTCATCGATGACGCCAAGCACGCCGACTACGCCGATGTCAGCCTGACCCAGAACAGCCGTGCCGCCTACCCGCTGGAGCACGTTGCCAAGCGTTCCGAGAAGAACCTCGGTGGTGAGCCGAACGCTGTGATCTTCCTGACTTGCGACCTGACCGGCGTGCTGCCGCCAGTGTCGATCCTCAACGAAGAACAAGCCGCTTACCACTTCCTGTCCGGTTATACCGCGCTGGTCGGTTCGACCGAAATGGGTTCGGGCAGCGGCATCAAGTCGACTTTCTCCACCTGCTTCGGCGCACCGTTCTTCCCGCGTCCGGCCGGTGAATACGCTGAGCTGCTGATCAAGCGCATTCGCGGCTTCGGCTCCAAGGTCTACCTGGTCAACACCGGCTGGACCGGCGGTGGCTACGGCGTCGGCAAGCGCTTCAACATCCCGACCACCCGCGCCGTGATCGCAGCGATCCAGAGCGGCGCGCTGATCGGTACCGAGACCGAGCACCTGGACACCATCAACCTCGACGTGCCAGTGGCCGTACCGGGCGTTGAGACTGGCCTGCTGAACCCGCGCAACACTTGGGCCGACGTAGCCGCCTACGACGAAGCCGCCAAAGCACTGGCCGGCCTGTTCATCGAGAACTTCAAGAAGTTCGAAGTGAGCGACGCGATCAAGGCTGCTGGTCCAAAGCTGTAAGCGTTGGTTTGATGCAATGAAAAAGCCGCCCTTCGGGGCGGCTTTTTCGTGCGCGTCGTTACAGGCCTTCCAACTCCTGCGTGTCCCAGCGCTGAGCCTGAACGGCCCGGTAGAGCATGCCGATGGTCAATGGCACCTTCTCGCCGCGACCCTTGGCTTTTCGCTTTAGATTCACGTCAAAGCCGTCGGGCTGGAAATAGCGATAGCTGTCGAAATCCACGAAATCGATGGCAAAGTGGTTTTCCAGGGTTTCGATCAGGTGTTGAGCATCGGCGCCGTTGCAACCCAGGTCGAAGTTGATCGAGGTGCCGAGGCTGATGGTTTTGCGTTCGGGGAAGCCGAGTTCTTCATGCAGCAGTTGCATGAGTTGCTGCATCAAGTGGTCGTCAGGGAGGTTGGGGGCGAGGTTCATTGCATAGGCTCCGCTAATCGAAATGCAGGCGCCATATTATCCTGCTCACGTTTCGATAGCCCCAAAGCCCCCGCTAGTGTTGGCCATTGGCTGACAACTTCCTTGAAGCTGTCGATGATGTTTTCTGCATCCGCACGACCGACCCGAAAATACTCTGCCACTTCCCGGGCCAGCTCCAGATCCAGTGCGTTATCGGTATCGGTGATGTTGAGCTTCAAGCCGTCGGCGTGGGCCACCGGGTTCATGTCATAGGCGGCAGACAATCGCCATCCACGATCCGGATCAAGGATAAAACCATGGTTGCGCAGGTGGTCGTCGGTGTTGGAGACCAGGATGTTGAAAACAATCCGAGACCACAACTCTCGAAGGTCAGCGTTGGTTTGCGAGCCATGTTCCATGAGCACTTCGGCTAACTCAAGGTAGCTTGCGCCGACGGAGGCATCGTCACCGTCAACGCGATCAGTCATGGTCATGCCTGAGGCAAAATGCAGTCGGCCACCCCGTTCAGTACGATCGAATCGCTTGACCATGAAGCAGTGATGATCACTGGCATAGCGTCGGGCGATACCGGTCGCGACTCGCAGGCCACAATGACTGGCCAAGGCATTCACCACCAGTTCCCAAGCGCCAATGTCATAGTCGTCGCGGGTGCTGGGGAACTTGGCTATCCACAAGTGACCGTGCTCGTCTGCAACGCTGGCCTTGGGGCGGGCGCCACCCAGTGAGCCTCCAGGTGCGATCAGCATTCTCAGCCACTCGCGGCCATCGAGTGAGGTGTTGTCCGGATCGTTTTCCAGAGCTCGGCTTGCTTGTTCCAACGCCCGCAACTCAATGAAGGGTGGGGCGGCCACGCCATCGCGATCATCGAGAAAGTTGCCTTGGTCATTGAGCTTGTAGCGGATCGCGCCAACCCGATAGAGATCATGTACGCCTAACAGGAAATCCGACTCGTGGAGCTTGCTGCCTTTGGCAGCCAAGCCTTCGCGGATGTCGCGCTCCAGTCGCCGCTTCATCAACAGTTGACCCCACCGATCAGGGCTTGAATCAGCGAACACGCCAAATCGGCTTTGATGTTGCCCCGGGAACTGACGACCCTCATAGAGCCCGATTCGAGGGTCCAGGGGTGTGAAGTTCAACTCGGGGTCAGCTAACGCAGCGGCGTCGTATTCAAACTCGAAGACGTCCGTGGAGCGGGTCTTTCGGGCATGCAAGAAACCGAGACGTCTGGGCCCATTCAAGGATTCCCAATCGGCATACACCGCAATCTGCGTCATTTTTCACCTGTCCCGGGCTTGGCTTTTTTCTTGGTCAACAGACTGGAAAGTGAGTGGGTGTTGAAGGGGAAATCAGCGGATAGCTCTTCTGTGTGGGTGGTACTTTCAATCACTCCAGTATCTTTTTCAGGTATTGGGGAGGCTTTTTTTACTGCGCTTATTCGGCGTACTCGTGGGTTCGAGTCTTTGACTGAGGTTGCCTTGGGTTTGAGTTGTGCGTCCTGCAGTTGCCGCCCCACCTCATCGGTTGCCGCGAGTTTGTTCAAGTCTTTTTCCAGACCCAGAACTTGCATGACAGACAGGTAGGCGCCGATGGTCACCCCTGAGCCACCTGATTCCAGAGAGCGCAAGGTTGTCAGTGACATGCCCGACCTCTCAGCGACTTGTTTAGCTGTGAGTTTGCGGCGTAGGCGAGCGAGTTTCAGTCGCTCGCCGAACTCGGAAAGTAGTCTGGAAGCGGCGGGCAAGAGTGGAGCTGTCTTCTTGGCCATATGCCAATATTCCTTCATTAAGGCGCTATAACTGCCAGAATAATAGCACTTAAGGGAAAAAATGAGCGGCGATTGGGGCATTGAAAAAGACACCATTCTCGTGACGCTGATTTCCTTTAGGAAGACCTGCTAGCTGCCATTATTCCAGCTGCTTTATATTTAAACGGCCAGAATAATTCCACTTTGGTGTGCTGTCCCGTCCTGAAACAGGTGTAAACCTGTTTCAGGACGGGACAATGAGCCACAAAAAAGCCCCGAACCAACCGGGGCTTCTTCATTCTCAGCCTTGCATCAGGCCTCGACACCGCAACCGATCATCAAAAGATATCGATCGGGTAATCCACGAACACACGCACTTCGTTGCCGCTGACGTTGTACTCGCTCGACTTCTGCGACACGCGCAGGACCGAGCTGCGCAGTTTCACGCTGAGGTCTTTGGCCGGTCCGCTTTGGACGACGTATTTGATCTGGTTGAAGATCTCGCGCTCGGTGCCGCCTTCGCTGGTGGACGTGGTGATGTTGTCGCCGCGCACGTAGGCCACGTTGTAGCTCAGGCCCGGTGCACCGAAGGTGCTGAAGTCCAGGCCGTAGCCCACCTGCCAGCTGCGTTCGTCTTCGGCGTTGAAGTCGGACCAGTAGGAGTTAGCCAGGAAGATGGTGTTGCCACCGTCGCCGACGCGACCCTGGTCTTTCTGGTAGCCGCCGTAGGCGTAGCCCAGGTTGCTGTCGCCGGTGCTGCGCTGATGCGCGAGGGTGAACGAGTGCGGGCCGGTGATGAAGGTGGCCGCCAGGCTCCAGATTTTGTTGTCGTCGCCGGTGATACCATTTTCGCGAACGTAGGAATCTTCCAGCTTGGTGCGGTAGCCGTTGAAGTCCAGGGTCAGGGACTGATCCTTGTCGATCGGGAACACGTAGTTGGCGTTCACGTATTGTTTTTTCAGCACGTCTTCGACGTCGGAAGCATATAGCGCGGCCTTGAATTGCTCGGTGAACTGGTAACTACCGCCCAATACGTTGATCGACTTCAAGCCACCGCTGTCACGGCCTTCAGCGCTTTTACGCGATTCGGCGGTGAAGCGCCCGGCGTCCAGTTGCAGGCCTTTGATCTCTTTGGAGGTGATCAAGGTGCCGGTGTAGCTTTCCGGCAGCAGGCGCGAGTTGTCGTAGCTCAGCACCGGCAGGGTCGGCATCTGGTCGCCGTAGGTCAGGGTGGTGCCGGACAGGCGGAACTTGATCGCTGCGCCGCCCTTGGACAGGTCGTCAGCCGGCTGGCCGCTGTCGCCCTTTTTGAAGAAGTCGATGCCTTGCGCGCCGCTACGGTCTTCGCTGCGTTCCAGGTTCAGTGCGTACAGCCCGAAAGCGTCCACACCCACACCCACGGTGCCTTGGGTGAAGCCGGACGAGAACGTGCCGATGACCGCCTGGCCCCACTCGGATTTATCCGGGTTGCCGTCTTTGAAGTCACGGTTCATGTAAGCATTGCGCAGCAGCACTTTGAGGCTGCTGTCTTCAACAAAACCCTTGGATTCGGCCTGGTCGTTCGCCATGGCTTGTGTAGCACTCAACATCCCCAGAGCGATCAGGCTGATTCGCTTGTTCAACATTTTGTTTTTTTCCTTAATACGGTTGATACGCGCTGTGTCGAACGGCCGAAACGGCGCTATCGCGCTCTTATTTCAATGCGAAAACAAAAAGGCCCACCCACGATTTCTCGCGGCGGGCCTTTTATTTTTTTTGAGTCGTGGCGGTCGGCCACAGGCGTTGGGTCGAATCGTAGCTGCGCCCTCAATGATGTGTCAATTTCATGAATCGTCTTTAAATAGGCAAAAAACGTCTAAAAAATTGCTTTACGCGGCAGGAATATTCAATCAGCGCAGCCTTCGAGACCACAGACTGCTACGGAATTGGATGAGTCCTGATCGGGCAGCGACTGACTCAGCCACTGCGCAAATGCCTGGGGTTTGCCCAGCCATGGCCCGATATCGATCAGGGTGAATTGGTCATTGTGCTCAAGCGCCAGGGTCGGAAAGCCTTGCCCGCAGACCTTGGCCAACAAAGCCCGGCTCTTCCTGATATGTCCATCGGTGTCGGCCGCCCTGAAGGCGCTTTCGAAGGCCTGACGGTCCAGCCCCATGCCATGGGCCAGTTCAAACAGTACCGATTCGTCGGCGATGCGACGCCCCTCCGCGTAGTGAGCACTTTGCAAACGCCCCAACAACTCCAGCCCGCGTCCGGTCATTTGCTCGGCCGCCAGCACCGCAGTGATGGGTGGCGCCGAGTCGAACACGGCGCTGTGATCACGCAGCAAACCTTCGAAATAGGCTTCACCGAACGGCTGCCCGCTGTATTCGGCAATGCGCCGGTCGTGGGGCATCACGTAATTGCGCAGTTGTGGCGAAACCTTTTGCCGATTGGCCCCCGTCATCATGCCGCCGCCGTGGGCAATCACGGGCAGCACAGCCTGGGCGGCCTGCACCAGCGGTTTGGCGCCGTAGCACCAACCGCACAAGGGGTCGTAGATGTAGTGGAGGATCATGGCAAGGCTCCGGCAAAAAATCGATGCCGGCAGATTAGTCCTGAGTTCATGTCTGAAAAACACTGGAACGGCTTTCAGTCTGTTTCAGGAATCGGTCGAATGCTCCCGCAGGAACGAGCCGGGCGCCGCGTAGCCTGGGGGACCGTCACCTGAACACTACAAAACTTGCAGGAGCTGGCTTGCCAGCGAAGAGGTTTGCACATTCAACATTGATGGTGCATGACCGATGGCCTTCGCTGGCAAGCCAGCTCCTACAGTCGTTCATACAAAACACGCGCAAAAAAAAGCGCTGCCATCCCGGCAGCGCTTTTTTTTGTTCAATCCGTTGTTCTTCTTATCCTTCCATTACATCCCACAACGCATCCAGTTCCGCCTCGCTGAATAAACCAGCTGGGTAACGCTCGATCATTGTCCGGCGCGGATCAGTTTCGCTGATCTGACGCATTCCATTGGACTTGAACCAGTGCGCCAGGATCTGGAGCGATTCGCTATTTACTGCCAGGGGATGCAACGCCTTGTCGCTCACTATGTTCACTTCGGCGTTCATTTCAGCGCTCTCTCCCGGTTTGTGAGCGGCTAACTTATCCAAGGTTTATGACAGAACATCGAAGTCCTCCCCACCCCGAGTACAACAGCAGAGATACAAGAGCTGTGCCAAGGTCTCTGAAGTGTGGCCAAGCGGATACAAAAAAGCCCGCAGGCCTGTAGGGCCGCGGGCTCCGTGCAACATTGGTGGCTGATCGACAGCTTGAGGAATTTCGCAATCAACTCAAGCTGTTACGACCGCACTCACTCCTTGTGTGGTGCGGGTTGTTGCTGGGTAAGGCAGTGAATATTGCCGCCACCCAGTAACAGTTCGCGACCAGGCACCATCACCACTTCATGCTGTGGGAACAGGTTCTGCAAGATCTCTTTCGCCGGGCCATCCTGCGGGTCGTCAAAGCTCGGCGCGATGATGCCGCCGTTGACGATCAGGAAGTTCACGTAGGAACCGGCCAGACGAACAGTCGGGTTACGCTCCTGCGTACCATTGACCGGATCGACACCGGCGCACTCTTGCTCGGTCGCAAACAGCGGACCCGGGATCGGCATTTTGTGCACCGTGAACGGGCGACCCTTGGCATCGGTGCTGCTTTGCAGCACGTTCATCGCCGCCTGGCAGCGCGGGTAGTTAGGGTCCTGTGGATCATCGGTCCAGGCCAACAGCACTTCACCTGGACGCACGTAGCAGCAGAAGTTATCCACATGGCCGTCGGTTTCGTCGTTGAACAAGCCATCCGGTAGCCAGATGATTTTATCCACAGCCAGGTTCGCACTCAGGACCGCTTCGATTTCAGCGCGATTCATGTGCGGGTTGCGATTGCGGTTGAGCAGGCATTCTTCGGTGGTGATCAGGGTGCCTTCGCCGTCGACGTGAATCGAGCCGCCTTCCAGCACGAAGCCTTCAGTGCGGTAGCGCGGGCTGCGCTCGATCTCGAGGATCTTGCCACCAACCTGCGAGTCGCGGTTCCACGGCGAATACAAGCCGCCGTCAAAGCCGCCCCAGGCGTTGAAGTCCCAGTTCACGCCACGGACTTCGCCACTGTCATTGATGACGAAGGTCGGACCGGAGTCGCGGACCCAGGCGTCGTCGCTGGACATTTCCACCACACGAATATTCGGCACGTCCAGACGGGCACGGGCGTTTTCGTACTGGCCGGCGGAAACCGCCACGGTCACCGGTTCGAAACGGGCGATGGCCTTGGCCACTGCCACATGCGCGGATTGTGCCGGTTTGCCACCCAGGCGCCAGTTGTCCGGGCGCTCGGGCCAGATCATCCAGGTCTGGGTTTGGGGTGCCCATTCGGCTGGCATGTAGAAGCCGTCGGCGCGAGGGGTGCTGTTCAACGTGGTCATGGCTCAGGACTCCGGAGTGGCATTGATGCCTGACAGAAATGGAAGCGCATTGGTACACGCCGTGGACTGGCCACTTTATATCCGATAAATATCGGCTTTTAAAGCGCCTTACATCCAGAGTTACAAAAACAATCGATAAAAAGCCGATATCAATCGAACTACCACAACGCTGCCCTGTAGGAGTGAGCCTGCTCGCGATGAGGCCATATCAGTCACCATTTTTTTGACTGGAAGACCGCTATCGCGAGCAGGCTCGCTCCCACAAAGGGCGTGTTTACAGCCCTTCTGCGAGCACCTTCGACAGCATGTCCACGAAGAAATCCACGCTCTGGCGCGAAGTGACCATCGGCGGCTTGATCTTGAGAATGTTCAGGTAATCACCGGTCGGCTGCATGAAAATCCCCAGCTCACGCAAGCGATCGCACAGTGCAGTGGTTTCTTCGGTGGCCGGCTCCAGGGTTTCGCGGTTGCGGATCAGTTCGACGCCCAGGTAGAAACCGGAACCATGCACCGCGCCCACTAACGGATGAATATCGATCAACGCTTCGAGGCGCTTCTTGAAGTGCCCGCCAACGACCTGGGCGTTCTCCCAGAGTTTTTCTTCTTCCATCACATCCAGCACGGCCATGCCGACCTGACAACTGACCGGGCTGCCGCCGGCGGACGAGAAGAAGTAACCCTCGGCCTCCAGCGCCTCGGCGATTTCCCGGCGGGTGATGACCGCGCCCAGTGGCTGGCCGTTGCCCATGCCCTTGGCCATGGTGATGATGTCCGGCACCACACCTTGCTCTTCGAAGCCCCAGAAGAACTCGCCCATGCGCCCGTAGCCGACCTGTACTTCGTCGGCGATGCACACGCCGCCCTGGGCGCGCACCATTGCATAAACCTGTTTCAGGTAGCCCGGTGGCAGCGAGATACCGCCGGCATTGCCATACACTGGCTCGCAAATGAAACCGGCCAGTTGGCGATTCTGCTCGGCGATTTTCGCCAGGTTGTGTTCGACGCTGCGCACATAATCCGGCGCGCTGTCGGGGCCACGGAATTCACCGCGATAGGTGTTTGGCGCGGTCACCGGGTGCACCCAGTCCGGGCGACTGCTCAAGGCCTTGGGGTTGTCGGCGATCGAGGTCGACACCGAGTCGGCCCCGACCGTCCAGCCGTGATAGGCCTCCAGCACGCTGAGCATGTCGCGGCCGCCGCTGTAGGCCCACGCCAGGCGAATCGCCAGGTCGTTGGCCTCGCTGCCGCTGTTGACCAGGAACACGCGGTCCATACCGTCAGGGGACAGCTTCAGCAAACGTTCGGAGAACTCGGCCACGGCCGCGTAGTTGAAGCGCGAGTTGGTGTTGAGCAACGACCACTGGCGGCTGGCGACGGCGGCCATGCGTGGATGGCCGTGGCCCAGCACCGCCACGTTGTTGAGCATGTCGAGGTAGGAACGACCCTGCATGTCAATCAGATGGTTGCGCCAGCCGCGCTCGATGCGCGGCGGGTCGACGTAATAATGTTTTTGCGTACGGGCGAAACTGGCGTCGCGCCGGGCCAGCAAGGTCGGTCCGTCGAGCTCGGCTTCGGCGTCACAGGCCAGCCCCAGCAACGCTGCCGGCGATGGACACAACGCTTGCCACGCCGCTGCGCGCGAAGGTGCACAGAACAACGGCGCATTGATCGACGCGCCACGGCAAAGTTGTACGATCAATGGCCCGTTGACCGAGCCCAGTACCTGGCCTTTGACCAGTGCCGCGCCGCTATGCAGCGACGGCGTGACGCCCCAAAGCCGCACACTCAATTGCGGGCCGTCCAGTTGCAGCACACCCGCCGACGGGTGATGCACCACCCCGGCAAACGGTGCTTCGACCGCTGTGCCCTGGAGCACGCGCAATTCGACGTGCAACGGGCAAGTGTCAGGTTCAGTGGCGCTGTCCGGGCGGGTGTGGGACAGGCGGTATTGTCCGTAGCGACTGGCCGCCAGGCCATGTGCCGCAGCGGCTTCATCCAGCAGGCGCTGATCGACGCCTTCCTGCTCCCAGTTCCCGGCCTCGAAATGCGGACTGAGCACGCCCAGGTCGATCAGCGCGAACTCACGCCCCACCAGGCTCGGCAACAGCGGCGCGAAGCCTTCGCTGCCGATGCTGGGCAGGTTCTGGCCGACGGCCGTGAGGATTGCCGCTTCCATCAACGCCAACGGCACTGACGTGGCCACACGGAAGATCTCCCATTCATGGACCAGGTTGTCGCGGCTGTAGGCATTGCCCGGATCGATGCTGACCTGCTGTTCGCCGCTGAGCACCAACACCGCCGCGCGGGCGACGATCAGCGGCCACAGCGCCAGCAGTTCTTCGTGTTGCAATGGATTGACCGCGTGATAGGCCTGTACCGCCGGCAAAATACAGAACGGATCGCCCTCGCCATGATGCAGCAGCGCGGCGCAGGTCACCGACAGATCGGTAATGCGCCAGGTGCGCACCAGGTCACCGAAATCGATCACGCCTTGCAGCTGCCAATGGCGCTGCGCATCGCGCTGCCACACCACGTTGTCATCGGTGATGTCCATGTGAATGGCCTGCACCGGCAGTCTGTCTTGCAGTGGCTGCAAATGCCGTTCGGCTTGCGCAGACGCTTCGACGATCAGTTTGCGTTGGGCCTCATCCTTGATCACCGGCAGCAAATGCGCGATCAGGGCGTGAGCATGGCGGGCGTCCCATTGCAGGGTTCGCACCAGACCCGGATGGTCGAAATCCGCCAGGGCCAGGTCCATTTCACCGCACAGACGACCGAAGCCAGACACCACCGTCGGATTGAAATGACCGAGGCTCGTCAGTGGCTGGCCTTCGATGTAGTCGAGCAGGCGAACGTGCACGGCCTGGCCACCCACGTCCAGCGACAGCAGGTCTGCACCGTTTTTCGCCGGGATAACACGCGGCACATGCACGTCGGGGTACTCGCCCAAGTGCCTGAGCCCGGCATGTTGTGCCTGAAGCTCCAGTACCGAGTAGTCGCCACGGCAGATTTTCAGGACGAAACGTCCCCGCTCGCTGTCGACGCGGTAGTTCAGGTCTTGCTGGCTGCCAAGGGCCTGCAACCTGCCGCTGAACCCGTAATGTTCTTCCAGCACCTCTAGCGCTTGCTCCGCAGACACCTGCGGGCTGGGCAAACTGGCGCGATGAATCAACGTGGCGAGCGGCATACAACGACCCCTGAAATTTTATTAGGCGCCTATATCGCCACTGGTTCGGGCGATACGCAACCCCCTGGAACCGGTAATGGTCATTTGCAGGGGCTGGAACAGGCCGGTAGATTTTTACTTGAGCACTCGCCCCGGTCGGCGCTTTGCGCAAGAATGGCGGCCATTCAACGCACACTGCTGGAGAGCCACCATGAATGTAGTGACCACCGACCTGCCCGGTGTTCTGATCCTTGAACCCAAGGTCTTTGGCGACGAACGTGGTTTCTTCTATGAGAGTTTCAACGCCCGGGCCTTCAAAGAGGCCACCGGACTGGACACTGAATTCGTTCAAGACAATCACTCCCGTTCGCAGAAGGGCGTGCTGCGCGGTCTGCACTACCAACTGGAAAATACCCAGGGAAAACTGGTTCGCGTCACGGTCGGTGAAGTGCTGGACGTGGCCGTAGACATCCGTCGCAGCTCACCGCACTTCGGTAAGTGGGTTGCTGTGCGCCTGTCTGCCGACAATCATCGTCAGCTCTGGGTCCCGGAAGGTTTCGCCCACGGGTTCGTCGTATTGAGCGAGTTTGCCGAGTTCCTTTACAAAACCACCGACTACTACACGCCCTCCGCCGAGCGCAGCATTCGCTGGAACGACCCGGACCTGGCCATCGACTGGCAACTGCAGGGCACGCCGCAGCTGTCGGCGAAAGATCAGGCCGGCGTATTTTTCAAGGACGCCGACGTTTTTGCCTGAAAGGCCGGCTGAAGCTCGCCTATCAAGATGCACCTGACCCAAGGCGGGCAAGCCTAGGCATAATGCGCCTGTACCCACAGGCGCATGCTGCTCATGAAACCGACTCTCCCTCCCAGACCCCGTTGGCGCAGCCTGGCCCTGCTGGCACTGTGCCTGGCGCCGTTGCTGTGGCCGCTGCAGCATCTCGCCGAGCGTTACTACCGCAGCGAGCTGGCCAGTCAGAATCGTCAGACCCTCGACCTCTACGTCGCCAACCTGCTGGGTACCCTGCATCGCTATGAAGTGCTGCCGCAGATCCTCGGCGACCTGCCGGCCTTGCGTGCCGTTCTTGGCGCACCGGACGATGGCGTCACCCAAGGCAACGCCAACCGCCTGCTGAAAAACATCGCCACCCAGACCGGCGCCGAAGTCATGTACCTGATGGACGCCAACGGCAAGACCCTGGCCGCCTCCAACTGGGACAAGCACGACAGTTTCGTCGGGCGCAATTTTTCCTTCCGTCCGTATTTCAGCGAAGCCATGGCCGGGCGGCTCGGGCGCTTTTTCGGCCTGGGCACCACCTCCGCCAAGCGCGGCTACTTCTTCGCCGCCGGCGTGCGTGATGGCGAAAAAATCGTCGGCGTGCTGGTGGTCAAGGTCGACCTCGACCACACCGAAAGCCTCTGGGGAAAAACCCCGGAACAACTGCTGCTGACCGACCACAACGGCGTGGTCATTCTCACCTCGCGACCGGAGTGGCGATTCCGCTCGACCCGCCCGTTGAACGAGGAAGAAGGCAAAGCCATCACCGCGATTCAACCCTATCCAACCCGCGAGCCAAAACCGCTGAAACTCAATCCCAATGCCTGGCTGACCCAGACCCAGCAGATCGCCGAAACCGGCTGGGACGTCAGCATCCTGGCCCCGCGCACCTTGATCGACCGCCCGGTGCGCACGGTGGTGGCCATCGGTGGTGCAACGTTGCTGGTGTTGATGTTGCTGCTCGGCCTGATGATGCAGCGCCGCCGCCATTACCTCGAACGCATTGCTTTCGAAGCCAAGGCCCGGCGCGAGCTGGAAGGTCGGGTCGCCGAGCGCACCAGCGATCTCGAAGGCCTGAACCGGCGCCTGAAACAGGAAGTGCTGGAGCGCGAACAGGCTCAGCAGGAGCTGGTACGCGCCCAGGATGATCTGGTGCAGGCCGGCAAATTGTCGGCACTGGGCACCATGTCGGCGAGCATCAGCCACGAACTCAATCAGCCGCTGGCAGCGATTCGCAGCTACGCGGAAAACGCCGAAGTGCTGCTCGATCACCAGCGCACCGACGATGCCCGCGGCAACCTCAAGCTGATCAGCGAATTGACCGGTCGCATGGCCTCGATCATCGCCCACTTGCGCGCCTTTGCCCGACGCGACCGGCATGCCCCGGAAAGCGTCGCCCTGCAACCGGCGCTGGACGATGCCCTGGCCTTGTTGGCCAAGCGTCGACGCAGCATGGAAGTCGAGCTGATCCGTGACTTGCCCGCCGCCACCCTGTGGGTCGAGGCCGGGGAAACCCGCCTGCGCCAGGTGCTTGGCAATCTGCTGGCCAACGCCCTGGATGCCCTGACGGAAAAAGGTCCGCCACGTAAACTCTGGCTAAGTGCCCAATCCACGGCCGATGGCGTCAACCTGTACATTCGCGACAACGGCCCCGGCTTTTGCATGGAAGCCCTTGGGCGCGCCAGCGAGCCGTTCTACACCACCAAGACCCGAACCCAGGGCCTCGGTCTGGGGCTGGCGATTTGCGAAACCCTGATGCGCGCCTTCGGCGGTGAACTGTCGTTCGCCAATCACAAGGAGGGCGGCGCCCTGATTACCCTGAAGCTGCGCGCAGGCGCACCGGGCGTGAGCCTGCAACCGTCCGAGGACCGAAGTGCATGACCATCGACAACCGCATTCAGGTCGTGTTGATCGACGACGATCCCCACTTGCGCCAGGCCCTGAGCCAGACGCTGGATCTGGCGGGCCTGAAAATCCTGCCGCTGGCCGAAGCCAAGGGCCTGGCCGCGCAACTGGAGCGCGACTGGCCGGGGGTGGTGGTCAGTGACATCCGCATGCCCGGCATGGACGGTCTGGAACTGCTGACCGAATTGCATGCCCAGGACCCTGAGCTACCGGTGCTGCTGATCACCGGCCACGGCGATGTGCCGCTGGCCGTGCAGGCCATGCGTGCCGGGGCGTATGACTTTCTGGAAAAGCCCTTCGCCAGCGACGCCCTGCTCGACAGTGTGCGCCGAGCGCTGGCCCTGCGTCGGCTGGTGCTGGACAACCGCAGCCTGCGGTTGGCCTTGAGCGACCGCAATGAGCTGAGCGCCCGCCTGGTTGGCCACTCACCTTCGATGCTGCGCCTGCGCGAGCAGATCGGTGCCCTGGCGGCGACCAAGGCCGATGTACTGATCCTCGGCGAAACCGGCGCTGGCAAAGAAGTCGTGGCCCGGGCGCTGCACGATTTATCAAGCCGTCGCAACGGTCCGTTCGTGGCGATCAACGCCGGTGCCCTGGCCGAATCAGTGGTCGAAAGCGAGCTGTTCGGCCACGAGCCCGGCGCCTTCACTGGCGCGCAAAAGCGTCGCATCGGCAAGTTCGAATTCGCCAATGGCGGCACGCTGTTCCTCGATGAAATCGAAAGCATGAGCCTGGACGTACAGGTCAAATTGCTGCGCTTGCTGCAAGAACGGGTAGTCGAACGCCTGGGCGGCAATCAACTGATCCCGCTGGACATCCGCATCATCGCCGCCACCAAGGAAGACCTGCGCCAGGCGGCGGATCAAGGACGTTTTCGTGCCGACTTGTATTACCGCCTGAATGTCGCGCCATTGCGGATTCCACCATTGCGCGAACGGGGCGAAGATGCGCTGATGCTGTTCCAGCATTTCGCCGATGAAGCCAGTGCTCGCCACGGCTTGCCGCCCCATGAGCTGCAACCGGGACAACGTGCCTTGCTGCTGCGCCACACCTGGCCAGGCAACGTGCGCGAGCTGCAAAATGCGGCCGAGCGTTTTGCCCTCGGGCTGGAACTGGCCCTCGACAACAACACGCCGCAAGGCGGTGCTGGCAACAGGGTCGAAGTCGTCAGCGGCGGTTTGAGCGAGCAAGTGGAGAACTTCGAAAAAACCCTCATCGCCGCCGAACTGGCACGCTCGCACAGCTCCGTGCGCAGCGTCGCCGAAGCCCTCGGCATTCCGCGCAAGACCCTGCACGACAAACTGCGTAAACATGGTCTGAGTTTTGCCGACAGTGGCGCCTCGGCCCATCCTGACGACCTCGACTGAGCTACCGTCCAATCATCCACTTCAAGCAAGAGGCCCCCTGAATGAGCCGCGACAGTCGACAACTGGAATCAGTCCTCCATCACGACATTCCCCTCACCCGGGACATGGGCCTCAAAGTGCTCGACTGGCATGACCAGCAACTGCGCCTGCACTTGCCGCTGGAAGCCAACGTCAATCACAAGAGCACCATGTTCGGCGGCAGCCTGTATTGCGGCGCGGTGCTGGCCGGTTGGGGCTGGCTGCATTTGCGCCTCAAGGAAGAAGGCATTACCGACGGGCACATCGTGATTCAGGAAGGGCAGATCAGCTATCCGCTGCCAGTGACGGGCGATGCCAACGCCATTTGCCAGGCGCCGGATCCGGTGATCTGGAAGAAATTCCTGACTACCTTCCAGCGATACAGCCGAGCGCGATTGACGCTGCATACGCGGGTCGTCAATGAAGGCCGTGATGAGGATGCGGTGAGGTTTATCGGGCAGTACGTGCTGCACCGCTGAGTCGGATCAGGCACAAAAATCTGTGGCGAGGGGGCTTGCCCCCTCACCACAAAGTCGGAGGCAGCCTCAGGAGCGGGCCAGTTCCAGCAACTTCTGCCGCCAAGCCGCCTTCGCCGGCAACGCCAGAAAGAATGCGTTCAACAACGACTCCCGCGCCGGATAGCTGAACGGCTCACCGCTCAACTCCAGCACCTCACCACCCGCGCCTTCCAGCACGCCTTGCGCTGCCGCCGTGTCCCACTGCGAAGTCGGTGCCAGGCGTGGATAGCAATCCGCCGCCCCTTCTGCCAGCAGGCAAAACTTCAGCGAGCTGCCGATATTGGCCAGTTGCAGCTCGCCAAGACTGGCGCTCAACCCGGCCAGCAATCGCTCCTGCTCCGGGCTCGAATGACGACGGCTGGCCACCACGGTGAACGACTCGCCTGGCGCTATTGCATCACGCACCTTGATCGCCACCGGCGTGCCACCTTTATCGCCGCGCCAGGCACCGAGGCCGGCGCCACCGACATAAAAACGCCCGTTGGTCGGCATCGACACCACGCCGAACACCACCCGACCGTTTTCGATCAGGGCGATGTTGACGGTGAACTCTTCGCTGCCGCTGATGAACTCCTTGGTGCCATCCAGCGGATCAACCAGCCACCAGCGCTGCCATCCGGCCCGCACGCTTTGAGGGATGTTGGCGTCCTCTTCGGAGAGCACCGGAATGCTTGGGTCCAGTTTCGTCAGCCCGGCCAGAATCAGATGGTGTGCGGCCAGGTCAGCAGCGGTCACCGGCGAATCATCAGCCTTCGCCGTGACGGCCGTGCCCGTGCGCCAGAACGGCAGGATCGCCTCACCGGCCTGCAAGGCCAGCTCGATGACCGGTGCCATCAACGGATGCGGAAAACTCATGGCTGGAACGCTCCGCGCTGAGTCAACAGGTCTCGGGCCAGGTACAGCGCCGCCAAGGCACGGCCTTCAGTAAATTGCGGGTTTTGCGCCAGCGCCGAGAGTTCACGCAGATTGATCTTGTCCACCCGCATCGGCTCGGGCTCGTCGCCTTCCAGACGCTCTTCGTAGAGGTCGGTGGCCAGCACCACCTGAATTTTCTGGCTCATGTAACCGGGGGACAGCGACAGCTCGGTCAGGTGCTCCAGTTGCCGCGCACCGAAACCGGCCTCTTCCTTGAGCTCACGCTCGGCCGCCGCCAGCACGTCTTCACCCGGCTCGATCAAACCCTTGGGCAACGACATTTCATATTCATCGGTACCGCCGCAATACTCCTCGACCAGTACCGCATGCTCGGCATCGAGCATCGCCACGATCATCACCGCGCCGTACCCGGCACCCTTGCCGACCAGGCGTTCATAGGTGCGTTCCACGCCGTTGGAAAAGCGCAACTTCAGCTCTTCCACGCAGAATAATCGACTGGTGGCGACAATTTCGCGGGCGAGTATGGTGGGTTTCTGGCGCATGCAAAGCTCCTTGGCGTGAACGCGCTACTATAACGCGGCTTTCCCGATTGTTTACGCCAGAAATCTTTCTACTGCCCGAGACGTTGCCATGCCTTCATTACCCTGGTCCGACATCGATACCGTTCTGCTGGACATGGACGGCACGCTGCTGGACCTGCATTTCGACAACCACTTCTGGATGGAGCACCTGCCCCAGCGTTACGCCGAACTGCACGGGGTCAGCCGGGCCATGGCCGAGATGGAATTGCAGCCGTTGTTCGAGCGCAATGCCGGCCAGTTGCAGTGGTACTGCCTGGATTTCTGGAGCGCCGAACTGAAGCTGTCGGTGCGCGACCTGAAACTGGAAACCGCGCACCTGATCGCCCTGCGCCCGGATGCCGACACCTTTCTGGCGGCGATCAAACGGGCCGGCAAGCGCGTGGTGCTGATCACCAATGCCCATCGGGATGCGCTGTCGTTGAAGCTGGAAAAAGTCGAGCTGGCGCCGTACTTCGAGCGCTTGATCAGCTCCCATGACTACGGCTTCCCCAAGGAAAACCCGCAGTTCTGGGATGCGTTGCAAGCCGACATCGATTTCGATCCGGCGCGCAGCCTGTTCATCGACGACACCTTGCCAATCCTGCGCAGTGCACGGGACTTTGGCGTGGCGCATTTGCTGGCCGTGCGTGAGCCGGACAGCCGCAAGGGGCCGAAGGATACGGCGGAGTTTGCGGCGGTGGGGGATTATCGGGATTTGATTGCGGGGCATTGATTGACCTACGGGCCTCGCATTACTCGGGAATCCAGCCCGACCAATGACCCCGCTTGCGATAGAATCGGCCCCTTCCCGCGCCCAGGAGCGAAGATGGACATCAAGCAGCTGAAATTCCTCATCGCGCTCGACGAAACCCGCCATTTCGGTCAGGCCGCCGCGCGCTGCCACATTACTCAACCGACACTGTCGATGCGCCTGCGCAACCTCGAAGAAGAACTCGACCTGCCGCTGGTCAATCGCGGTCAGCGCTTCGAAGGTTTTACGGCGCCGGGCGAGCGAGTGCTGGCGTGGGCACGCACGGTGCTGGCGGCGTACGACGGCTTGTACGCCGAGGCGGCCGCCTGTCGCGGCAATCTGGTCGGTACGTTGCGTCTGGGCGTGGTGCCGCTGTCGAGTTTCGATCCGCTGCCGCTGTTGCAACGCCTGCATGCCGAGCATCCGAACCTGCGCTTCGAGCTTTCAGCGCTGAGTTCGGAGCAAATACTCGAACAACTGGCGAACAATCGCCTGGACCTCGGTGTTTCCTACCTGGAGCGCCTGGACACCGAACATTTCGACTCTCTGGCCTTCAGCGAAACCCGCATGGGGCTGCTCTACGACCAACGCTTTTTCAGCTTTGGCGAGGCGCCGCTGAGCTGGGAATCATTGATCGAACTGCCACTGGGCATGCTCTCCAGCGGCATGCATTTTCGCCAATCCATCGACCACAACTTCCACAGCCGCGGCCTCACCCCACAGCCGCTGTTGCAAACGGATGCCGTGCATCAACTTTTACAAACTGTGCACGGTGGCTTGTGCTGCGCCGTGATGCCGTTGGACGGAGGTCTGGAAGAGCTGACCGATCATCTGCGCCTGCAACCGATCGAAAACGCCCAGACCGTGGGCCGGCTGGGGCTGATCATGCGTCGCAGCGCGCCACGCTCGGCCTTGGCGGAGGCCTGTTTCGCGATTTATCGACAATCGTTGCCCAGTGCTTGATCGACAGTATCTATCGGTACATCAGTACTAACGATTAGACGTGACAAGTTGTCACGCCTAGTCTTAAAGCTGATCAAACCGTCGGTGATGCCATGAACACCAAGCGCCCAGTCTGCGCGGCGCCTGCCCTCGAAACGCCCGCGCCCGCCGCCAGCCAGACATACAGTTACAGCAACCTTGCAGACACGGAATCGACCAGCACCGCGCTGGCCGAGGAAGTCGCGTTGGCGATTGCCTACAACGGCATCAGCCAGGCCGTCATGCTGGTGACACCCACGGACCTCGAAGACTTCATTGTCGGTTTCAGCCTGGGCAGCGGGATCATCGAGGACGCCACTGATATTTATGACCTGCAACTGACCGGCTCTGGCTCGGCGCAATACGCGCAAGTGACCATCGCCAACCGCGCCTTCTGGAACCTCAAGCAGCAGCGTCGGCAACTGGCCGGCACCAGCGGTTGCGGGCTGTGCGGTGTGGAAGCAGTGGAGCAGGCACTGCCCGAGCTTCAGGTGTTGCCTGGCGCACCCTTGCCGCCTGCCGAATGGCTCGACGGCCTGCGCCAGCGCATCGGCGCGTTCCAGCCCCTTGGCCAGCACAGTGGTGCGGTACATGCCGCGGTGTTCATGAATGATCAGGGCGAGTTGCTGCTGGGTCGCGAAGACATCGGTCGGCACAACGCCCTCGACAAACTGATCGGCGGATTGATCCGTCAAAAGATCCCGACCGCTGGCGGGCTGGCGATCGTCACCAGCCGCTGCAGCCTCGAATTGATCCAGAAAGTCTTGCGCGCCGGCATCCAGACCCTGGTCAGCCTGTCGTCGCCCACGGGCCTTGCCGTGCAATGGGCCCGTCGCCACAACCTCAACCTCATCCATCTGCCACAGAAGAATGCACCGCGGGTCTACAGCCCAACGTTGGAGAAACAAGCGTGAGTCAACACCGTCAAGCCGACCAGACACCTGTCCCTCGCTACAAGCCCTACAAAGGCCCGGCCGGTGGTTGGGGCGCACTGATCAGCGTCGCCCAGGCCTGGTTGACCAGTGACAACGCGCTGAAAAACCTGCGCATGATGCTCAAGACCAACAAGAACGGCGGCTTCGACTGCCCCGGTTGTGCCTGGGGTGATTCCAAGGAAGGCGGCATGGTGATGTTCTGCGAGAACGGTGCCAAAGCGGTGAACTGGGAGGCGACAAAACGCCGGGTCGACGCAAAGTTCTTCGCCAAACACAGCGTCACCGCGCTGCTGGAGCAAAGCGACTACTGGCTCGAATATCAGGGGCGCCTGACCGAGCCGATGAGCTACGACGCCGAAACCGACCGCTACAAGCCGATCAGCTGGGACGACGCGTTCGCGCTGATCGCCAAACACCTGAACGGCTTGTCGAGCCCGGATCAGGCCGAGTTCTACACCTCGGGTCGGGCCAGCAACGAAGCGGCTTTTCTCTATCAGCTGTTCGTGCGCGCCTATGGCACCAACAACTTCCCTGATTGCTCGAACATGTGTCACGAGGCCAGCGGTGTCGCGATGTCGCAAAGCGTCGGTGTCGGCAAAGGCACTGTGACCTTCGACGACTTCGAACACGCCGACGCGATTTTCGTCTGGGGCCAGAACCCTGGCACCAACCACCCGCGGATGCTCGAGCCGTTGCGCGAAGCGGTGAAGCGCGGCGCTCAGGTGGTGTGCATCAACCCGCTCAAGGAGCGTGGCCTGGAACGTTTTCAGCACCCGCAGCATGCGATCGAAATGCTCACCAACGGCGACAAGCCAACCAACACCGCATTCTTCCGCCCGGCCCTGGGCGGCGACATGGCGATCATGCGCGGTATGGCGAAATTCCTCCTGCTGTGGGAGCGCGATGCGCAGAAAACCGGCGCCCCGGCAGTGTTCGACCACGACTTCCTCAATGAACACTGCGTCAATGTGCTGGAGTACCTGGCGGTCATCGACGACACCCCGTGGGAGCAAATCGTCGAGCAGTCGGGCCTGACGCTGATAGAGATCGAACAAGTGGCGCGCCTGTACGCCAAGGGCAAGAACGTCATCATGTGCTGGGCCATGGGCATCACCCAGCACCGGCATTCGGTGGCGACCATCCAGGAAATCGCCAACCTGATGCTGCTGCGCGGCAACGTCGGCCGGCCCGGTGCCGGTCTATGTCCGGTGCGCGGTCACAGCAACGTGCAGGGCGACCGCACCATGGGCATCAACGAGTGTCCGCCAGTGGCCTTCCTCGATGCCTTGGAGCGTCGCTTCAAGTTCAAGGTGCCGCGCCACAACGGCCACAACGTGGTCGAGGCGATTCATGCGATGGCTGAAGGCCGGGCGAAAGTCTTTATCGGTCTGGGCGGCAATTTCGCCCAAGCCACGCCGGACAGCCCACGCACGTTCCAGGCTCTGCAGAACTGCGACCTGACCGTGCAGATCAGCACCAAGCTCAACCGCAGCCATTTGATCCACGGCAAGGACGCGCTGATCCTGCCGTGCCTGGGCCGCACCGACATCGATATCCAGACCGAAGGCCCGCAAGCGGTGACGGTGGAAGATTCGTTCAGCATGGTCCACGCCTCCAATGGTCAACTGCAGCCGCTGTCGAACCAGATGCGTTCGGAGCCGGCGATCCTGGCCGGCATCGCCGCCGCTACCCTGGGTAGCCACCCGGTGGACTGGAACTGGCTGGTGGCCGATTACCGTCGCATCCGTGACCTGATTGCCGAGACCATTCCAGGCTTCAAGGGCTTCAACGAGAAGGTCAAGGATCCGGGCGGTTTCTACCTGGGCAGCAGTGCCGGTGCGCGCAAGTGGAACACTGCGTCGGGCCGGGCCAATTTCAAGCCAAACATCCTGCCCGGGGATCTGGTGCACGAACGCACCCGCGCCACCGGAGTGCTGCCGGATCTGATCATGCAATCGATGCGTTCCCACGATCAGTACAACACCACGATCTATGGTCTCAACGACCGTTATCGCGGCGTGAAGGGACAGCGCGACGTGTTGTTCGTCAACGAAGCCGACATCATCCGCCTGGGCTTCAAGCCGGGGCAGAAGGCGGACATCGTTTCGCTTTGGGACGATGGTGTTGAACGTCGGGTAAAAGGCTTCACGCTGCTGGCGTTTGATATCCCGGCCGGGCAAGCGGCGGCCTACTATCCGGAAGTGAACCCGTTGGTGCCGCTGGAAAGCACCGGCGATGGCAGCCATACGCCAACATCGAAGTTTGTGGCGATCCAGTTGAAAGCGGCGAGTGAGACCGGGTTGATCATGGCCAGGTCTGCGTAATGTGTTGTCTTGACTGGCCCCATCGCGAGCAGGCTCGCTCCCACAGTTTTTTTCTGTTGTTCACACAATCTGCGTTCGACTGAAATCCCTGTGGGAGCGAGCTTGCTCGCGATGGGGCCAGACCAATCACCAAAAACTCCGGACCCTGCACTTTCCTTTCGCCCACAAAAAAGGCCGTTCTCTCACGAAAACGGCCTTTGCCAAGTAGTAAAAGACCGGCAAAAAAACGTTAAGTTCCGCCCGAAAAACAGTAACTTGCAATATTGTATACAGGTCGTGTTATTCGTCGGATTTCGATTGTCACGCCCATTCCAGAGCCTCAGGATCGCGCCGTCATCCCCTTGAGGTTCCTCCATGAAGTTCTCCTCCATTCTCTTGTTGTCCCTTGGCCTGGTCAGCGGTATCGCGTCTGCTGGCGGCACCACCGAAGCCGGTGTAGGCGGCGCATTGGGCGGGGTTCTAGGCTCGGTCGTCGGTCAGTCGTTAGGCGGCAGTACAGGTTCCACCATCGGCGCAGCCCTGGGTGGCGCGGGTGGTAGCGCCGTCGGCGCAAACAAACACAGCCGTGGCGAAGCAGCCCTTGGCGGTGCGTTGGGCGCAGCAGGCGGTAACGTGGTCGGCCGCAGCATGGGCGGCACGACCGGCAGTCTGATCGGCGCCGCAGCAGGCGGCGGTGCCGGTGGCGCGCTGGGTAACCACATGGGCAAAGATTACGATGATGAAGACGGCGGTCATCGTTCGTATCGCGACCATGACGATCGTCGTTACTACCGTGACGACCATCCGGGCCGCGGCCATGCCTATGGCCATCGCAAGCACCACCACAGGTATTACCGCGACTAAGGCCTCGAGCGCCTCGCTGGTGAGTACATCAAGAATCGCAGCCCAAGGGCTGCGGTTTTTTTTTTAGCCTTACTGAACCACCAGACACTCCAGCGCTCCGCGCAACCCTGCCGGAATCGCCACGGGTTGATTCGACGCACGATCGACAAACACATGCACGAAGCGCCCTGCCGCGCAGGCTTCGTCTTCCCCTTGCTTGAACACCGCCAGTTCGTATTGCACCGAACTGTTGCCCAGCTTGCCCACCCGCAGACCGATCTCGATGCGGTCCGGGAAGGCAATGGAAGCAAAGTAATCACAGGCCGAGCTCACCACGAACCCCACTACCTCACCGTCCTGGATATCCAGGCCGCCGACTTCGATCAGGTAGGTGTTCACCGCCGTATCGAAGAAGCTGTAATAGGTAACGTTGTTGACGTGTCCGTAGACGTCATTGTCGTGCCAGCGGGTGGTGATGGGTTGGAAGTGCGGGTAGTCGGTGCGTTGGATTGCCGGGTTGGACATCAGTGTCAGTTCCTGGAGTGAGTCCTGCAGTCTAAGGTGAAACCGCGTTATCGTTCTTCGCGAGCAGGCTCGCTCCCACATTATTTGATCTTCGGTGAACACAGATTTTGTGTATGACCGATATCCAATGTGGGAGCGAGCCTGCTCGCGAAGGCGCCCTCACAGGCGCAACATCAATCACTTGTCAGCAAAGCCCTTGCCAGCCGCCGCCAGCTCACCAATCACCCGCGCCGGTTGCCAGTGATCGCCCTGACGCGTCTCAAGGTCCATCAAGCGCCAGTGAATGTCCGCCAGTCCCTGCTGATCCGCCCAGGCCATCGGCCCGCCCTTGTCCGCCGGGAATCCGTAACCATTGAGGTAGACCAGATCGATGTCGTGAGCCGACCCGGCAATGCCCTCCTGAAGAATCTTCGCACCTTCATTGACCAGTGCCAGCAAGCAGCGCTCCAGAATTTCTTCCGGGCCGATTTCGCGGCGATGGAACCCCAACCCTTCGCTGACTTCCAGCACCAGCGCATCCACCTGTGGATCGTGTTCGGCCTGGCGACTGCCCGGCTCATAGTGGTAATAGCCATTGCCACTCTTCTGGCCAAAGCGCCCCATTTCGCACAGTCGGTTATCCACCTGAACCTCTGGAGCGTCCTGCCCGACACCGGACAGTTGCCGGGCGCGCCACTGCAGGTCGACACCCACCACGTCGAACATGCGGAACGGCCCCATGGCGAAACCGAACCCTTGCAGCGCTGCGTCCACCTGGTAGGGATAAGCGCCTTCCAGCAGCATTTTTCGCGCTTCGAGCACGTAGGTATTGAGCATGCGGTTGCCAATGAAGCCGTCGCAATTACCCGCCACCACACTGACCTTGCCCATGCGCTGGCCGAGCGCCAGTGCTGCGTCGAGAACTGCCGGTGCAGTCTGCGCGCCACGGACGATTTCCAGCAGCTTCATGATGTGCGCCGGACTGAAAAAGTGCAGGCCCAGGACCTGCTGCGGGCGACCTGTAACCGCAGCAATGGCGTCGATGTCCAGCGCCGAAGTATTGCTCGCCAGAATCGCTTCAGGTTTGAGCAGGCCATCGAGCTCGCGGAAAATTTTCTGCTTGAGCTCAAGGTTTTCGTACACCGCTTCGATGACCAGGTCGACATCGCGGATGGCCGTATAACCAACCGCCGCCGTAACGCGCGCCACACGGGCATCGGCTTCGTTCTGGTCAATGCGGCCCTGGCGCACGTTGTGGGCATAGGTGTCCGCCACGGTGACCAGCGCTTGCTCCAGCATCTGCGGGTTATTGTCGAGCCACTGCACGGCCACTCCGGCGTTGGCCAGGCACATGACAATGCCACGGCCCATGGTGCCCGCGCCGATGACGGCGGCGCGCTGAATATTCAACGGTGTCTGGCTCATGTTTTGTTCTCTTGTTGGCGATCCGAAGACAGCCATCACCATAGTCAGACACCGCGATTTTTTGAAATTTATTCCTGTGATGAGCAACATTCAGCGGATGGATGTCGCCTCGAAGGCACCGCCGATCCCTGTGGGAGCGAGCCTGCTCGCGAAGGCGGTGTGTCAGTTGCCATCACTGTTGAATGTGCCGGCGTCATCGCGAGCAGGTCGGATCGCCGCACCGTCGCTCCCACATTGACCGTGTTTCAGCCTGCCAGATGTTGCTCGGCCCACTCCCGCACCCCGGCATACGGATAATCTTCCAGCGCCGCAAACCCGGGAATCGACCGCGCCTTGAGCTTGGTGAACA
Source organism: Pseudomonas sp. GL-R-19 (assembly GCF_019956375.1). NCBI lineage: Bacteria > Pseudomonadati > Pseudomonadota > Gammaproteobacteria > Pseudomonadales > Pseudomonadaceae > Pseudomonas > Pseudomonas sp. GL-R-19. Next base: position 69,587 of record NZ_JAHBDJ010000028.1, read on the forward strand.
ATGGCACGCTGATCCCGCACAGAAACCGTGTCACGCGTTCAGCCGAGGGCACGTTGCCCGTGTGCTGCTCGTGCCTGTGGATAAAATCGCCACACAGCGCCTCGAAATTTTTATCCACAAGCGCCGGCAACTCCGGTGGTGCGGGCAACCGCGCCACTTGCCCGTGACACACCGAACAATGCCCGCATTTCTGCGGTGCATTGTGGTCACCGAAATACTCGGCCAGGCGATAACCCAGGCATCGGTCGGTGGCGAACAGATCCAGCATCGCGTGAATCCGCGCGACTTCGGTGTGCTCATGCCGAGTGAAATAGCCGTGCAGCTCCTCGCTCAACGCGACGTTGTCGAACCCGCTTTGCAGCACGCTGTAGACTTCGGTCATCTGCTTGCTTTCGAGCTCCACCCAGCCCTTTTCCTGGAAGTAATCCAGCGCCTTGACCACCCGACTGCGCTCGGCCTTGTGCTGCTCGTACAGCGCCTCGAAATTCACCGTGGCCCAGGTCCTGGCGCGGCTGGAAGTCTGGATGATCGCAGCGACAAAATCCCTGCGCTCGCCTTCGAAACGCGCCAATAGCGCCTCGGGCTCCAGCAAATACTTGAAACGGTACTCGGCGTAGTACGCGTAGCGCGGGGCGATCAACCCGCGCAATTCGAGTTGCACCAGCAAGGTCTTGAGCGGCAACTGACGAATATTGCTCTGATCGGCCAACGGTCCCAGCAGAAACTCCCACTGGCCTTCGGGTGCTGCGACATGCATTTCGTCAAGCACGCAACGGATGCCATCCAGCTCGGGCGTGTCGCCGTAGACGAAATTCTCCAGCACGTTGAGGCTGTCGCGGTTGGCCAACACCAGGCAGTCCGACGGCTGCCCGTCACGCCCGGCGCGGCCGATTTCCTGGCTGTAGTTTTCGATGGATTTTGGCAGGTCGAAATGCACCACGTTGCGGATGTCACTCTTGTCGATACCCATGCCAAAGGCAATGGTGGCGACGATGCAATTGGACTGCCCGCCCATGAAGCGACGCTGGATCGCTTCCCGTTGCTCATGGGGCAAACCGGCGTGATAAGCCTCGGCCTGAATGCCGTTGCGGTTCAGGTGTTCAGCTATGTGCTCGGCGGTTTTCTGCAAAGTGACATAGACGATGCCCGGCTGGTCCGGACGCTGGCTCATCCATTCGACCAGGCGCCTGCGCTTGTCCGCTCCGCGAACAGGCTCCACCAGCAAATTCAGGTTCGAGCGATAGAAACCGGTGGTCACCACATCGGCGGCGGCGATGGCGAATTTCGCCTGCATGTCGGCGATGACCTTTGGCGTCGCCGTTGCGGTCAGCAGCAGCACCTGCGGGATGTTGAACTGGCGTTGATAGTCGGGAAGCTTGAGGTAGTCCGGGCGAAAGTTATGACCCCATTCGGAAATGCAATGCGCCTCGTCCACCACCAGTAGCGAGATCGGCACCTGCTGCAGAAAGTGCCGGAAGCGCTCGTTCTTCAGGCGCTCCACGGAGATCATCAAAATCTTCAGCTCGCCGGATTTGGCCCGGGCCATGACGTCGCTGGCGTCGTCGCGGCTCTGGGCCGAATCGATACTGCCCGCCGAGATACCGTGGCGTTGCAGGAACGCCAGCTGATCCTGCATCAACGCCAGCAACGGCGAGACCACCAGCGTCAGGTGCGGCAGCAACAGCGCTGGCAATTGGTAGCAAAGGGATTTGCCGGAACCGGTGGGGAAAATCGCTGCCGCCGAACGCCCGTCCAGCACGGCACTGACGGCCGCCTCCTGACCGGGTCGAAATTGTGGATAACCGAAAACCTGTTCCAGGGTGTTGTGCATAAGCTGTCACTCCGTTGACCACTGCAGAGCCAAAAGACTAGTCGGCGATCGCAGCGAATCGAGAAAAGGTTGGGGCATAAACGATACGGGATGATACAGCCTCAACGCAGCCCTGCTGGCGCCACAGATTGAAACACACAGAGCACTTTGCCACCTGACGCCCCGTCTCCCCCCACAGGTATGGTTCACCCCCTACACCCGTAACGCTGCGCGAAGTCTTCATGACAACAGGAGGCCTGATGTGCGCGGCCCCTGCCGAAGGACCGACCATGTTTCAACGAACTGTTTTTCCATTTGCTCTGTTGCTGCCAGTGCCGCTGCTGCTCAGTGGATGTCTGACCACGCCCGAAAAGCCCGGAATCAAACCAGACATATTCGAAACAGCTGAGTATCAGGCCCAAAAGGGGTTGGCGGTCATCCAGGCATCACACCTGTACGCACGTGGCGGCACCGGCCAAGGCGTCCCCGTCGCATTGATTGACTCGGGCCTGAACGCCGAACTGCCAGAATTTCAAGGCCGGGTCCGCGACCCCGGCTTTGACTATGTCGAGAATCGTCCCGGCACCCATGATCGCGTTGGCCACGGCACTCAAATGGCCGGCATTCTGGCCGCCAACAAAGACGACCAGGGTATGCACGGCGTTGCGTTCAACGCTCAACTGATCCCCTACCGTTTCGGTGACGACAACGAACCCTTCTTTTTCGACAGTGAAATTTCCCGCTCCTGGCAAGCCGGGTTCGATCTCGGTGCGCGCATATTCAACAACTCGTGGGCCAATGCCATTCCAGCAACGGAAATCACCGAAGCACGTTACAAACAGGTCATGCCCGAGTCGCTGACGAGCGCGCGAAACCTGGTTCAGCAAGGCGCGGTATTCGTGTTTCCGACCGGTAATGAACTCAAACGAGAGCCTCTTGCAGAGCCGGGTTTACCCCTTGCCATCCCTGAGTTGGAAAAGGGCTGGATCGCCGTGGTTGCATTGAAAAACGATGGCAGTGCCATCAATGGCAAATCCAATTATTGTGGTGTCGCAGCGGCCTGGTGCATCGCCGTTCCTGGTGGTGACTCAGGCGCAGACCAGGGATTGCTGACCACTGGCAAGGACGGCAAATACGTCCAGACTGCCGGTACGTCCCCCGCCGCCGCATTGGTCAGTGGCGCGATGGCGGCAGTCCAGAGCCTGTACCCCGAAATGAGTGCACAGCAAGTGCGCAACCACTTGCTTGAAACCGCAAACCGGACCGGTCTCTACGCCAACAGTGAAGCCTACGGCCGAGGATTGCTCGACCTTGATGCGGCGTCGCGACGCTGAAGATCAAATGTGGGAGTGAGCCTGCTCGCGAAGAGGCCAACACTCCCACCGCAAAACTCGAAATACCCGACATAGTCCGAGGCCCCCTCTACCGAGATTTGCTGCGAAGCGGCTGAAAACGCCGTAAGCGTTTTTACCCCTCGCCATTTCACGTTGAAAACCCACCACCAACGTGTAGTCCCTTTCCTTAAAAAATGACAAAATCCTTACAACGCCTGTCGATCTCAGCCGTCTTGTCCCCCAACGCCATACCCTCCTATAGTTTCCAGCGCGGCTGAAAACAGTGTCTCGGCCTGCCGGGAACACTTGCCGATTTCGCACAGGACCCACTCAATGAAAACCCCCGACTCACTGACAGCCCGCTACCACCCACTCAAGACCCGCTACAGCGAAACCCCGGTGCTGGTCATCGATACCGAGGCCGACCCCATCGAGATCCTCGATGCCGCCCGACAACGCATCCGCGCCGCCAGCGACCTGCTCGAAACCCTTTATTGCACGTGTTTCAATCATGCCGAAGCGAGCGACATCCCCAAGATCGTCAGCGCCCTGTACCTGCTGACCCAGGACGGCAACGACATGCTCGACATCGCCCGGCAACGCTTGCCGAAACTCACCGGCTGAAGCACCACCACAATCCCCTGTAGGAGCTGGCTTGCCAGCGATGAACGATAACGCGGTGTACTGCGGACATTTATGTCCTCGCAGTGCATTGCCATGGCGGCTGTGTGCGGGACGCCTTCGGGCGAGCCGGGAGTTCTACAGCACTAATTACACCACGTAACGAATGAAGTTCCCGCCCCCACCTTTATCC
>NZ_JAHBDJ010000029.1:0-72928 GCF_019956375.1 Pseudomonas sp. GL-R-19
TTCAAAATCAATGTGACTGACACACCGCCATCGCGAGCAGGCTCGCTCCCACAGGGGGACCGCGTCGCTGATCACTACGCCATACGTCAGGCCAAACTCTCGCTGATCTGCGCCGCCAGTTGCGCCAGCATCCCCGGCACTTCCTGGACCATTTCGCCCATGCGCGCAAAGTCGTGGGTCATGCCGGCCTTCACCTCCAGCACCACGGCTTGCCCCCCGGTCCGCAGTTGCTCGGCCCAGGCAAGGCCTTCATCGAGCAATGGATCGTACTCGGCCAGCCACAGGATGGTGGGCGTCAGCCGTTGCAGGCGCTCGGCGTACAGCGGCGAAAATCGCCAGTCGTTGCGGTCGGCTTCGCTGCGTTGATACTGCTGGTAGAACCACTCCAGCGTGGTGGCTTCCAGCAGATAGCCTTCGGCGAACCGCGTAAGAGACGGGCGCTTTTTTACCGCATCGATCACCGGGTACAGCAACACTTGCAGGCGCGGTACAAGCGGCCAACCCAATGGGTCCTGGGCAATGGCGATGCACAGCGATGCCACCAGGCTGCCGCCGACGCTGTCCCCGGCCAGTGCGATCCGTCTCGCATCCAGCCCCAGCCCTTTGGCACCGGTGATGGCGAGCCAACGAGTGATGTCTTCGGCATCGTTGTAAGCGGTGGGAAAACGGTGTTCCGGTGCCAGGCGATAATCCGCCGACAACACGGCAAACTCCCCGGCCAGCGCCAGGCGTCGGCACAGGGTGTCGTGGGAATCGAGGCTGCCCACCACGTAGCCGCCGCCATGGAAGTACAACAATACCGGGAGCGGTGCCTCGTCCGGTTGCGGTTGCGGTTTGGCGTACAGCCGCGCATTGAGTAAATGCCCGTCCCGCGCCGCTACGCTGACCGCTGTCACTGTCAACGTGTCCGTCGGGGCCGCATCGAGTAACTGTGAGGTCTGTTCGAATTGCTGCCGCGCTTCGCCAGGGCTCAGCTCATGCATGGGCTGGCTTTTGCCACTGAGACGGCCGAACTCGGCCAGCTCTAGAAATCCTTCGATGTCCGGGTGGAGTGCCATGGGCGGTAGTCTCCAAAAATAAACAGGCTCGCCCAATAAACGAACCGTGAGGACCGTTCATTAGGGCGAGCCTGTTTTTGTCGCGGGCAAGCCCTAGAGCTGCGGCACCACCTCCCGTCCAAGCGCCGCCAGCACGGCATCCAGGCACTCATCCTGCTGCAGGATATCGAAGTGGCCGGCCGTCACCGTTTGCACCTTGCGCAGCCGTGGTTGCTGACGCTCCAGGGTCGCGCGTTCGGCTGTCGGGTTGCCATCGGCCCACCAGCAATGCAGCTCGGCTTGCGCAATCGGCAAGGTTTCGACCTGCCGTGACAGCGCCTTCAAGCGCGTGCTGACCATGAATGTCTGGGCCAACTCGTCGGCGCCGAGCAGCGCGTAACCGCTGGCCTGATCGCTTTGGCTTTCGATCACCGCGCGTATGATCCGCGCCACGGCGTCGTGGTCCCCTGTCGACTCGCTACTCAACACCCGGGCGATCACCGCATCGTCCATGCCCAGGGTGACACCAAGGAATTCGGACAAATCCGCGCACCACTCCTCCGGGCTGGCGACGGCATTGGCCTGGGTCGGCACAAAGCTGTCCACCAGACCGAGGAACGCCACACGCTGGCCCTGCCGTTCGAACTGGTCACTCACCAGCAACGCCAACGCCCCGCCCAGCGACCAGCCCAGCACGTGATACGGCCCTTGGGGTTGCCGGGCGCGGATCGCCTCGACGTAGTCGGCGGCCATCTGCGCCAGCGAGGTGTCGTGCCACTGCCGGTCGAGCAGCATCCGGCATTGCACGCCGTACACCGTGCGCTCACCCTCCAGGCGCCGCGCCAACGGCTCGTAATCGAACACTGTGCCGAAACCGGCATGCAGGCAGAACAGCGGCGGCTGATCACTCACCACCTGATTAAGCAGCAACAGCGGTTGCGGACTCTGTCGCAGCGGCTGTTCATCGACACCGGACAACCCGGCAATCGTCGGCCTGGCCATCATGTCCCGCAGCTTGAGCTGGAAGTTCGGCTCATTCAGGGCACGCACTTTCGAGATCACCTTGAGGGTGCGCAGCGAGTCACCGCCCAACTCGAAGAAGTTGTCGGTAATGCCAATCTTTTCGATGCCCAGCACCTGCTGCCAGATGTCTGCCAGCGCCCATTCCAGCGGCGTGCGCGGTGCCACGTAGTCGCGACCGGTGAAGGCCGGGGTCGGCAGGGCCTTGCGGTCGAGCTTGCCGTTGGGGGTCAGCGGGAAGCGCGGCAGCACCACGACCTGCGTCGGCACCATGTAGTCGGGCAGGCTTTCGCGCAATGCCGCCTGACAACGCGGGCCGAGGCCGTCGTCTTGCGCCGCGACCACATAGCCCACCAGTTGCGGCCCCTGCCCGTTGTCACGCACCACCACCAGCGCATCGTTGATCCCGGCCTGCTCGCGCAAGCGGGCTTCAATTTCGCCCAGTTCGATGCGGAAGCCCCGCACCTTGACCTGATGGTCGATGCGCCCGACGTAGTCGAACACGCCATCCTCTCGACGGCGCACCAGGTCACCGGTGCGGTACAGGCGCCCACCCTCGGTGCTGAACAGGTCGGCGACGAAGCGCTCGGCAGACTGCCACGGGTGGCGATGGTAGCCGCGCGCGACACCGCGCCCGCCGATGTACAACTCGCCGACCATGCCCACCGGCAGCGGGTTGAGGTCCATGTCCAGCACGTGCAGGCTGCGGCTGCCGACGCGTTGGCCAATCGGCGCGTACATCGCCTGGCACTGGCCGTCGGCGGCGATTTTCCACAGCAGCGGCGTGACCACGGTTTCCGTCGGGCCGTAGCCATTGACCAGGAATTGCGGTTTGAGTGTGTGCTTGACCCGTTCGAAGGTGGCGTCCGGCACCGCATCGCCACCGAAGCAATAGATGCGCACCGGCGGCGGATCGCCACCCTGCAGTTCGGCGTGTTCGGCCAGTTGCAGCAGGTACGCCGGCGGGAAGCAGGCGACGCTGATGCGCTGGCGGTGCAGCACGGCCAGGGTCTGTTCGGCGGTCCACAAGGTGTTGTCGCGGATCACCAGGGTCGAGCCGCTGATCAGCGCGGTGATCCAGCGCTCATGGGCGCCATCGAAGGCGAACGACATGAAATGCAGTTCGCGATTGTCCGGGTCCATCTCGTACAGCTTGGCGATGGCCTGCACGTGCATGCTCAGCGGCCCGTGGGCCACGGCGACGCTTTTCGGCTTGCCGGTGGAGCCCGAGGTATAGATCAGGTAGGCCAGTTGCTCGGCATGCACCGCGCATTGCGGTGCAGGCACCTCGACGTCGAGGTTCAAGCGATCCACCGCGACCATCGCCGTGCCTGGGTTGAGTTGCGCTGAATCACGCAGACGCTCCTGGGTCAGCAACAGGCGCATGTCGCTGTCGGCCATCATGTAGCGCAGTCGTTCCTGCGGGTATTGCGGGTCCAGCGGCACGTAGGCGGCGCCGCATTTCATCACCGCCAGCAGCGACACCAGCAGTTCCAGCGAGCGCTCCATGAACACGCCGATCACGTCTTCGGCCTGCACGCCTTGTTGCAGCAGATGCACCGCCAGGGCATCGGAGCGCCGGTCCAGTTCGGCGTAGCTCAAGTGCTCGGCGTCGCGGTCGGCATAACTGAGCACCAGCGCCGTGTGATCCGGTTGCAGTCGCGCACGCTGACGGATCAGTTCGTGCACCGGCGTCTCGTCACCCCCGGCCATCACTGGCAGCTCGCCGTCCAGCGCCCGGCCTTCGTCCAGGGTCAGCAGGCCCAGCTCACCGACGGCGCGCCCGGCGTCGTCGCACAGGCGCTGCATCAGGCTTTCCATGTGGCTGCGCAGGGTTTCGACGGTGGCCAGATCGAACTGATCGCGCTGGTGCATGTACTCGATGCGCAGCCCTTCGTCGAGGCTGACCATCAGGTCCATGGCGAAGCTGGTCAGGCCGAAATCGGACACGTCCTCGAAGCGCAGGGAGTCGCCGTTCCACTCGCGCAGGGTGCGGTCCACCGGCTGGTTTTCGAACACGATGATACTGTCGAACAACGCCTGCCCGCCCTGCCCGGCCCAGCGCTGGATATCGCTGAGCGGGGTCTGCTGAAAGTCGCGGATGTCGAGGTTGTAGGCCTGGATCTCCCGCAGCCAGTCGCCGACGCTGGTTTCGGTCGGCACGCTACTGACCACCGGCAAGGTGTTGATGAACAGCCCGAGCATGTTCTCCGAGCCGTTGAGGGTTTCCGGGCGGCCGGACACCGTGGCGCCGAAGGTTACGGTGCGCTGGCCGGTGTAGCGCTGCAACAACAGCAGCCACGCGGCTTGCACCAGGGTGTTGAGGGTCACTTGCTGTTGCTGGGCAAACGCCTGCAAACCCGCGGTCTGCTGTGCGCTCAGGTGCGTGTAGATCGCGTGATAACCCGCTTGCGGCGCCTTGACCGGCAAGGCGCGGGCCAAGTGCGTGGCGCCTTCCAGATTGCTCAGTTTGCCTTTCCAGAAGGCCTCGCTGGCTTCGGCGGCTTGCTGGCCAAGCCAGTGGATGTAGTCGCGATAGGTAGCCACCGGCTCGTGCTCCTCACCGCTGTAATGACGCAGCACTTCACCGATCAGGCGCGACACGCTCCAGCCGTCCATGAGGATGTGGTGGTAGGTCCAGATCAGGCGATAACGGTCGTCCTCCAGACGCACCAGCAACAGGCGCAACAGCGGCGCACGGTTCAACGAGAAGCCGCGTTCGCGCTCCTCGAGGGCCAGTTGCTGGACGCGCTCAGGCTGATTTTCCAGCCCGCGCCAGTCCAGTTCGGTGAGCAGGGACGGCGCGTCACGCAGCACCACTTGCAGCGGTTCCTTGTCGCCTTCCCAGAGGAATGCGGTGCGCAGAATCCCGTGACGTTGGGCAGCATCGGCCCAAGCCTCGCGAAAACGCGCCCCGTCAACGCCGCGCACGCCCACTTCGATCTGGTTGACGTACAGCCCCGAGTCGCCGTCCTGCACCGAGTGGAACAGCATGCCCTGCTGCATCGGCGACAGCGGATAGACGTCTTCGATTTCGTCCGCCGTCAATTCCAGCGCCTGACACTGCGCTTCACTCAGTTCGATTTTTGCTACCGGTACAACCAGCGTCGGCACGGCTTGATCCGCACCGACCGGCTGGGCCACCGTCGCCAGTTCGGCAAGGGTCGGATGGCTGAACACATCCTTGGGGGAAATGCTCAACCCAGCCTTGCGTGCGCGGCTGACGGCCTGGATCGAGACGATGGAGTCGCCGCCCAGCTCGAAGAAGTTGTCCTGCATGCCAATCTGCGGCACTTCGAACAATGCTTGCCACACCGCTTGCAACGTCGCTTCCACGGCATTGCGCGGAGCAACGTATTCGCGCACTTGCGGGTCCGGCTGTGGCAATGCGCGGCGGTCGAGTTTGCCGTTGGGTGTCACCGGCAACTGATCGAGCAGCAGCACGTGGCTCGGCTGCATGTGCTCGGGCAGCGCGTTGCGCAGGTGTTGCTTGAGTGGATCAAGGGCGGCAGGACCTACGACGTAAGCCACCAGTTGTTTGGATTTGCCGACATCGAGGGCGATCACCACCGCTTCGCGCACCTGTGGATGCTCCAGCAGACAGGCCTCGATTTCCCCCAGCTCGATGCGCAAGCCACGGATCTTCACTTGATGGTCGATGCGCCCGACGTATTCGATCACGCCGTCTTCGCGGTAGCGCGCCAGGTCGCCGGTACGGTACAGACGCTCGCCCTGCTCACCGAACGGGCTGGCGACAAAGCGCTCGGCGGTCAGGTCCGGGCGGTTGTGATAACCACGGGCCAGGCCGATGCCACCCAGGTACAGCTCACCGACGCAACCCTGGACTTGCGGTTGCAGACTGTCGTCGAGGATGTAGGTCACCAGATTGGCAATCGGATATCCGATCGGCACGCTGATGCCGCCGTCGTCGACACAGGTCCAGTGGGTCACGTCGATGGCCGCTTCGGTCGGGCCGTACAGGTTGTACAGGCCGACATTGGGCAGCACGCGGAACAGGCTGTGCTGCAAGTCCGCCGACAAGGCTTCACCGCTGCACAGGATCTGCCGCAGGCTGGCGCAACGTTCGAAGCCTTCGCCCTGGACAAACGCCTGCAACATCGACGGCACGAAATGCAGGGTGCTGACCTGGTACTGCTCGATCAGGCTGACCAGTCGCGCCGGATCGCGATGGGCACCCGGTTCGGCCACGGCCAGGCGTGCACCCACCATCAGCGGCCAGAAGAACTCCCAGACCGACACGTCGAAACTGAACGGGGTTTTCTGCAACACGGTGTCGCGCCCGTCCAGTGGGTACGCGCCCTGCATCCACGCCAGGCGGTTGTACAAGGCATCGTGACGGTTGGCCGCGCCCTTGGGTTTACCCGTGGAGCCGGAGGTGTAGATCATGTAGGCCAGCGATTGCAGCTCGACCACGCAGGGCAGGTTTTCTTCGCTCAGACCTTCGAGCAACGGCGCCATGTCGTCCAGGCAGATCGCCGTGGTGGCGGCTGGAATCGGCAACTGTTGCAGCAGATGCCGCTGGGTCAGCAGCAGGTGTACGCCGCTATCTTCGAACATGTGGTCCAGGCGTTCGCGCGGGTAGTCCGGGTCCAGCGGCACGTAGGCGCCACCGGCTTTCATGATCGCCAGCAAGCCGATCACCAGTTCCAGCGAGCGCTCGGCGGCGATGCCCACCAACACTTCGGCACCGACGCCCTGGCTGCGCAGGTAGTGCGCCAGCCGGTTGGCCTGTTGGTTGAGCTCGCGATAGCTGAGGGTCTGGCCGGTAAACACCAGGGCCGGTGCGTCCGGTGTCTTCAGTGCCTGGGCTTCGAAGCACTGGTAGACCGGGTGCACATCCGGCCAGGCCTGCGCGGTGCGGTTGAAGCCTTCGACCTGCTGCGTCGTTTGCGCGGCATTGAGCAGGCTCAAGCGCCCCAAGGGCTGTTGCGGCGCACTGACCATGGCATCGAGCAACGCCAACAGACGTGCGCTCAAGCCTTCGATGGCTTCGGCGCTGAACAGCGCCGTGTCGTAGTTGAAACGCAAATCCAGGCATTCGCCCAGTTCGGCGGCAATGGCCAGGGGGAAGCTGGTCTGGTCGTGGTTGCTGATACCGGAAAACTTCAACGCGCTGGCGTTACCCTGCTCCAGCGCTTGCGCCACCGGGTAGTTTTCGAACACCAGCAGGGTGTCGAACAGCGCCTCGCCGGAGTGACCGGCCCAACGCTGCACGTCCGCCAGCGGCGTGTATTCGACTTCGCGCAACCTGAGGTTGAGCGCCTGGACTTCATCGACCCATTGGCTGACCGTGCGTTCGGGGTGCGGTGTGGCGATCACCGGCAAGGTGTTGATGAACAGTCCGATCTGCTGCTCGATGCCTTGCAGTTCGCTCGGACGACCCGACACCGTGGCGCCGAACGCCACAGTCTGCTGCCCGGTGTAGCGCTGCAACAGCAACAGCCAAGCCGCTTGCAGCACGGTGTTGGGCGTGACGCGGGCCTGACGGGCAAAGCTGCTCAGGCGTTCGGTAGCTGCGCGACCCAGGCTCAGGTGCAAGGTGCGATGAGCATCGCCCTGCACCGCCCCAGGCGTCGGCAAGGCGCCGGCCAAACGGGTCGGCTCAGTGAACAACTGCAATTGCTCCAGCCAGAACGCTTCGCAGGCGGCACGGTCGCGCGTGCCCAGCCAGCTCATGTAGTCGCGATATCGGCCAACACCCGGCGCCGGCATGACACCCGAGTAGCGTTGCAGTACTTCGCCGAACAACTGCGAGGTGCTCCAGCCGTCCAGCAAGATGTGGTGGTTAGTGAAGATCAGGTGATGGCTGTCATCGGCGGTCTGCACCAGCGTCAGGCGCAGCAACGGCGCCAACGTCAGGTCGAAACCGCGCAAACGGTCGTCCTCAGCCAGGCGATCCAGCGCTTCGGTCACCTTGGTTTGATCGCGCCAGTCGAGCACGGTCAGCGGCAACGTCGCGTCGGCCAGGATCACTTGCAGCGGCCGCGAGCCGTTGCTTTCGCTGAAGAACGCCGCGCGCAGCACCTCATGGCGCTGCAGTGTCTGTTGCCAGGCATCGCGGAACGCCTCGACGTCGAGCCCCTGCACATCCACGCGCATCTGCGGCACGTAGGCCCCGGCATCCGGGGCGAACAGGCTGTGGAACAACATGCCTTGCTGCATCGGCGACAGTGGCAGGATGTCTTCGATCTGCCCCGCCGTCAGCGGCAAGGCATCCAGCTGCGCCTGATCGACGCGCACCAGCGGCACGTCGCTCGGGGTCAACCCGCCGGCACCGCTCAGGCAATGTTCGATCAGCTGCTGCAGTTCCAACCCATAGGCATCGGCCAGACGCTGCACGGTCCGCGGTTTGAACACTTCGCTACTGAAGGTCCAGCTTAAGCACAGTTGCCCGGCGTAGACCTGGCCGTTGATGCTCAGGCCCCGGTCCAGTCCAGCCGACGCGCCCTGTTCGGCGCCACTGCTTTCCCGGGCCGGACGCCACGGCGCCTGTTCGTCGAAGCTGGCGTCGAACTGGCCCATGTAGTTGAAGGTGACCTGCGGCGACGGCAGATCCTCAAGGCCGGCGTCGGCCAGATAGCGCAGGATGCCGAAGCCGATGCCTTTGTCGGGCACGGCGCGCAGCTGTTCCTTGACCGCTTTGATGCTCGCGGCCAGATCACCCGCCGGGGTGAGTTTCACCGGGAAGATCGAGGTGAACCAGCCCAGGGTGCGGGTCAGGTCGATGTCGTCGAACAGGTCTTCGCGGCCGTGGCCTTCCAGTTTGACCAGCGTCGATGATTGACCGGTCCAGTTGCCCAGCACCCGTGCCAATGCGGTCAGCAACAGGTCGTTGACCTGGGTGCGGTACGCCGCCGGGGCATCCTGCAGCAGTTGGCGGGTCAAGGTGCTGTCGAGCACGGTTTCCACGCTCACGGCATGCTGACGGGCCAGACTGCCCTGGGGATTGTCGGCGGGCAGTTCCACCTGCACGTCGCGGTACTGGTCTTGCCAGTAACTGACCTGGCTGGCCAGTTCAGCACTTTGCGCATGGGATTGCAGGCGAGCGGCCCAGGCCTGATAGGCGCTGGTTTTCAATGGCAGACGCAGAGGTTGAGCCTGCTGCGCTTGTTGATACGCGGTTTGCAAATCTTCCAGCAGCAATCGCCAGGACACGCCGTCCACCGCCAGGTGATGCACCACCAGCAACAGGCGCTGACCCGCCGCGCCCATGTCCACCAACAAGGCGCGCAACAGCGGGCCATCCTGCAGATTCAGGCTGGCTTGCGCGGCGTTGCACAGCTCCAGCAACTCATCGGCATTGGCAGCCTGGCGCCGCCACAGCACCTCGACGCTGTTCCACTGCTCGGCCTGGGCCTGTTGCCAGACGCCATCGACATTACGCAAACGCAGGCGCAATGCATCGTGATGCTCAACCAATGCGACCAAGGCCTGTTGCAGGCTGGCGCTGTGCAGCGGCTCGCGCAGGTCCAGCAGCAGCGACTGGTTCCAGTGATGCAGGGCCTCGATGTCGTGTTCGAAGAACCAGTGCTGGATCGGCGTCAGCAACACTTCGCCACGCACCGGTCCCTGATCGATCACCAGCCCGGCGCTGCGTACAGCGACCTTCGCCAGGCTCTGCACGGTCTGGTGCTGGAACAGGTCCCGGGGGGTAATGCGAATCCCGGCCTGACGCGCGCGGCTGACCACCTGGATCGAGATGATCGAGTCGCCGCCCAGTTCGAAGAAGTTGTCGTCGATGCCCACGCGCTCAAGCTTGAGCACGTCCTGCCAGATCGCTGCCAATTCGGTTTGCAGCTCATCGTTCGGCGCCGTGTAAGCCTGCTGCGCCAATGCTGCGTCGGGCTTGGGCAGTGCACCACGATCAAGTTTGCCGTTGCTGGTCAGCGGCCATTGCTCGAGTTTGATCAGATGCGCCGGCACCATGTAGTCCGGCAAACCGGCCTGCAAGTGTTCGCGCAGGGACTGGCGCAAATCGCTGGCGTCGCCGCTCGCGGTAAACCATGCGACCAGCTGCGGGCTGCCATTGACCTCGGGCGCCAGCACCAGCGTTTGTTCGATGGCCGGATGGCTTTGCAGGCGATCCTGGATTTCCCCCAGTTCGATGCGAAAACCACGGATCTTCACTTGATGGTCGATACGTCCGGCGTACTCGATGCTGCCATCGGCGCAGTACCGTGCCAGATCGCCGGTGCGATACAGGCGTGCCCCGGTTTCGTTGGTAAACAGGTCCGGGACGAACCGAATGGCGGTCAGATCGGGCCGCCGGTGATAACCACGGGCCAGGCCGGCACCGCCGACATACAACTCACCGACGCAGCCTTTGGCCACCGGGTTCAGGCTCGGGCCGAGCACGTACCAGCGCAGATCACTGATCGGCTCCCCCAGCGGCGAGTTGTTGGCGCCATCGAGGTCGGCGCGGGACAGTGGACGGTAGCTCACGTGCACCGTGGTTTCGGTGATGCCGTACATGTTGATCAGCAACGGTTGCCGGTCATCGAAGGCGTCGTACCACGGACGCAGGCTGGCCACGTCCAGCGCCTCGCCGCCGAACACCACGCAGCGCAGGGCCATGTCTTGTGCGTTGGCGCAGGCGAACGGCAGCAACTGGCGAAAGGCCGAGGGCGTCTGGTTGAGTACGGTGACGCGCTCGTCGCTGAGCAAGCGGGCGAAATCTTCCGGGGAGCGGCTGGCCGCGTGGGGCACCACCACCAGCTTGCCGCCGTAGAACAGCGCACCAAAGATTTCCCACACGGAAAAGTCGAAGGCATAGGAGTGGAACAGGCTCCACACATCCTGCCCATTGAAACCGAACCAGTGTTCCGTAGCACTGAACAGGCGCGTCAGGTTGCTGTGGGGCAGCAGCGTGCCTTTGGGTTTGCCGGTGGAACCGGAGGTATAGATGACGTAGGCCAGGTTCGCTGGCGCGGTCAGGTTCGGCAGATTGTCGGCACTGGCCTCGAGCAGCCAGTCGATGGCGTGATCGAGGCAGATCACTTCAATGCCTTCGTTCAACGGCAGGCGCGGCATCAGCGCCGAATCGGTCAGCAACAGGCGCGTGCCGCTGTCGGCGAGCATGTAGGCCAGGCGATCCTGCGGGTATTGCGGGTCCAGCGGCACGTAGGCGCCACCGGCCTTGAGGATCGCCAGCAGGCTGACGATCATCTCCAGCGAACGCTCCAGGGCGATGCCCACCAACACGTCCGGGCCGACGCCGCGCTCGCGCAGGCGATGGGCGATACGGTTGGCGCGGCTGTTCAGTTCGGCGTAAGTGAGGGTGACGCCGTCGCAGGTCACGGCGATGTTGTTCGGGTGCGCGGCGGCCTGGGCCTCGATCAGTTGATGGGCGCACAACAGGTTCGGCTGATCGCTGTTCAACCCGGCAGTGCGATTCCAGTCGAGCAAGGTGGCCTGCTGCTCGGCGGCGTCGAGCATGCACAGGTCCGCCAGGGCAACCGTGCTGTCAGTGCAAATCGCCTGCAACAGGTTCAGCCAGTGCCGGCCGAGGCGCTCGATGGTCGAGGCGTCGAACAGTTCGGTGGCGTAGACGAACGACACGTGGATACCCTCGTCGCTTTCGACGGTGTCGAGCATCAGGTCGAACTTGGTGGTCTTTTCGTCCCAGATCAGCGGTTCGACGCTCAGCCCCGGCAGGTCCCAGCGTTGCGGGCCGCCGCTGTCGCGCTGGTGGTTGAACATCACCTGGAACAGCGGCGTGTGGCTCAGGCTGCGTTCCACCCCCAGGCCATCGACCAGTTGCTCGAAGGGCAAGTCCTGATGGGCCTGTGCGCCGAGGGCCGCGGCTTTTATCTCGGCGAGAAACTGCCCGAACGGCTGGTCGGCCCGTGGCTGGCTGCGCAGCACCTGGGTGTTGACGAAAAAACCCAGCAGGTTTTCCACGTCCTGGCGGGTACGGTTGGCAATCGGCACGCCGACGCGGATGTCCTGTTCGCCGCTGTAGCGATGCAACAATGTCTGCAACGCCGCCATCAGCAGCATGAACAAGGTGCAGCCTTCGCCGCGGGCAAGATCCCGCAGTCGAGCGGTCAACGCAGTGGAGATTTCCAGCTCGACGCTGGCGCCCTGCTGGCTCGGGATCGCCGGGCGACGACGGTCGGTCGGCAGGTTCAGTGGCGGATGTTCACCGCCCAACTGCTCGCGCCAGTAATCGAGTTGACGTTCGGCCTCGCCGGCCTCCAGCCACAGGCGCTGCCAACGGGCGAAGTCGGCGTATTGGATGCCCAGCGCCGGCAGCTTCGCGGCCTGCCCGGCACTGAACTGCGCATAGAGCCGAGTGAACTCCTGCAACAGAATCGGCAACGAGCCGCCGTCGGTAACGATGTGGTGGAAGGTCAGCACCAGTACATGTTGCTGCGCATCGAGGCGGATCAGGCGGCAACGCATCAACGGGCCGTGCTGCAGGTCGAACGGCTGCTCGGCGTTCAGGGCGATCTGCCGTTGCAGTTCGACCTCGTCGCCAGCGCTGACTTCGACCAGCGGCGCATCCATCCGTGGGTGAATCTTTTGCAGTACTTGCTGATCATCGAAGACGAAGGTGGTGCGTAGCACTTCATGACGCTGCACCAGCGCGCTCAGGGTTTGCGCCAGTGCGTCGCTGTTCAGCTCGCCATTCAGGCGGAAGGCACCGGTCAGGTTGTAGGCGGTGGCCTGGGGCTGCATCTGCCAGAGGAGCCACAAGCGCTGCTGCGCGTAGGACGCCGGCAGCGTGTCTACGCTGCGGTCCCGTGGCGGAATCGGCAGCAGTTCCAGGGTCAGCCCCTGGGCGTGCATCTTCTGTTGCAACGCACGCCGGGCGTCCGCGCTCAAGCCGCAGAAACGCTGGGCCAGGGTCATCATTCTGTCCGGTGCAGCACTCATCGCGCGTGTTCCTCATCCACTTCGTCGAACAACGCTTCAAGGGCGTCTACATCGTTTTCTTTATGCTCACTGTGGTGGCGGAACTGCTCGATCTGCGCCGCCAGGCGTTCCAGGGTGTCACCGTCGAAAAACAGCTTGAGCGGGATCGCCAGGTTCAGTTCTTCCTGTATCCGCGCACGAATGCGCGTGGCCAGCAACGAGTGCCCGCCGAGTTCGAAGAAGTTGTCGTGCACGCCGACACGCTCGACGTGCAGCGCTTCGGCCCAGATCGCCGCCAGGTTTTTTTCCAGGTCGTTGCGCGGCGCGACGAAGACGCTGCGGCGCACATCGAGATCGAGCAAGGCCTGGCGATTGAGTTTGCCGTTGGGCATCAGCGGGAAACGCTCCAGCACCTGCAAGCGCGCCGGTTGCAGGTGCTCGGGCAGCGTTTCGGCCAGATGGCTGCGCAACTCGTTGAGGCGGATGTCGGCGGTGTCGGCCGGGGACACGACGAAGCCCAGCAGTTGCGGGCCGGTCGGGGTTTCCCGGGCAATCACGGCGGCGTCTTCGATGCCGGGAGCGCTGCGCATGGCCGACTCGATTTCGCCCAGTTCAATGCGGAAGCCGCGGATTTTCACCTGGTGATCGACCCGGCCCAGATACTCCAGCACGCCCTCGGCGCGATAGCGCGCCAGGTCGCCGGTGCGGTACAGGCGCTGGCCCGCCGCCTTCGCGAACAGGTCGGGGACAAAACGCTCGGCCGTCAGCGTGGCCCGTTGCAGATAACCCCGGGCAATGCCGGCACCGCCGACATACAACTCGCCTTCGACGCCCACGGCCACCGGTTGCAGGTCCGGACCGAGCACGTGGATGCGCATGCCGGCAATCGGCTGGCCGATCGGCACGCTGTCATCCGCTTGACCGAGCGGCAGCTCCCAGGCCGAACACCACACGGTGCCTTCGGTCGGGCCGTATTCGTTGACCAGCGCTACCCCCGGCAATGCCTCGCGATGTCGCTGCACCAGTGCATTGCCGCAGGCTTCGCCGGCGACGATCACACAGGCCAGCACCTGGCGGTCGAGGTGTTCGAGAATCTGTGCGTGGTAGGACGGCAAGGTCAGGTAGTGGGAAACCTTTTCGCGCTGGATCAGCTCGGCCAATCGGGCCGGGTCCTTGTAGCTGTCTTCGTCCGGCAGGCACAGGGTCGCGCCCTGCCCCAGCGCCCAGAAAACCCCGGCTACCGAGCTGTCGAAGGAGAACGATGAGAGCATCAGGAACCCGCGCAGCGGCTGACGATAAAAGCCATTGCGCGCCAGGGTCGAGGCCAGGGCGTTGGCATGGCTGATCATCACGCCCTTGGGTTTGCCGGTGGAGCCGGAGGTGTAGATGACGTAGGCCAGGTTGGCGCTGTCGCCCTGAGGCTCAGGCCGGGTTGGCGCGGCGGACCAGACTTCGGCCCCCGGTATCAGGGAAATGGTCCGTTCACTGTGTAATGCATCCGGCAGCGCCTGGCAGGCCAGCACCTGGCGCGCGCCGGTATCGGCGAGCATGAACGCCAGACGTTCGATCGGGTAGTTCGGGTCCAGCGGCAAATACGCAGCGCCGGCCTTGAGCGTGCCCAACAACGCGATGACCATTTCCTGCGAACGTTGGCCGTAGACCGCCACGATCTGGTCCGGCGCCACGCCTTGGGTGCGCAGGGTATTGGCCACCTGATTGGAACGCGCATCCACTTCGGCATAGGTCAGACGCTGGCCGTTGACGCTCAGGGCGATGCGTTGCGGATGCAGGCGCGCCTGTTCGCTGAACAGTTCTTGCAGGAAGCGGCACGGCAATGTCTGCTCGGTGGCGTTCGGGTTGAAGCCTTCGATCAGGCGGCTCAGTTGTGCGTCGTTGACCAGACTTGCCTGAGCCAGGGTCAGCTCGGGCGATGCCAACAATTGACGACTGAACTCGACAAACTGCTCCAGCCATTCGACCAGCATCGATTCGGGCAGCGCCCCGTCAAGACACGACAACTGCAACTGTTTCCCCTGAACACGCAGGCGCAGGACTTCGGGGTTGCCGTCGTCCACTTCGATAGCGCTTTCAATGGCGGCCTGATAGACAAAGCCGTAACGCAGCGGCGCGGTGCCTTCGGCGCTCAGTTCGAATTCGTTGAGGCAATCGAGCCACGACAGCGACTGTTCGACGCTGGCGGCAAACGCCACCAACGCTTGCGCCAGGGTTTGCTGGCTGCGGTGCTCGAAAGCCACCGGCAAACGCCGGGCGAAGCGTCCGAGGGTGGCGCTGGTTTGCTCGTTACGCCCGTCTACCTGCCAGCCCATCAGCAGCTTTTCCTGATGGCCGATGCGCGCAACGAATGCGGTCCACAGCAATAGCGCCAATTGCTCTGCTTCTACGCCCGTTTCGCCAGCGACCCGTTGCACGCCAGCCAACCACGGGGCGTCGATCAACGTTGCCTGATGACGAAGCAGCGTGACAGCGACGGTTTTTTCGAACGGCAAGCGATGGGCCACGGCGAACTGCTGTTGCAGATTGCGCCAGAACGCCGCGCCCTGGTGGCCGATATCCTCTTCGCGCAGTTCTTCCTGCCATGCGCTGTAGTCCAGGTATTGCAGC
Organism: Pseudomonas sp. GL-R-19; assembly: GCF_019956375.1. Classification (NCBI taxonomy): domain Bacteria; kingdom Pseudomonadati; phylum Pseudomonadota; class Gammaproteobacteria; order Pseudomonadales; family Pseudomonadaceae; genus Pseudomonas; species Pseudomonas sp. GL-R-19. Next base: position 15,558 of record NZ_JAHBDJ010000029.1, read on the forward strand.
ACCTCCTCGTCGCCGCCCAGGGTTTCACCGCGCAGCAGGCTGCCCAGTTCACTCGCCAACACCCGCAGCGAGGCCTCGTCGAAGCTGCTTGCCGGGGCCAGCAAGGTGATGAGCGGCTGCCCTGCTCCGTCTTCAACCTGCGCCACCACCAGCGCCTGATTCGAATCTTCAACCATGACTTCACGGCTGCGGCTCAAGGCCTCGGCCACCGAAGGCTGGCTGCCCAGCAGTGTGAGCGGCAGCGCATCGCACAGGCTTTGCACCGGCCACTTCATGCCCCGCAGGCGGCGGTACAGCGTGCGCAGGATTTCATGGCGCCGGCCCAGTGTTTCCAGTGCCGTGCGCAACGCCTGAGTATCCGCTGGCCTGGCGACGGGCAACGTCAGCGCGGCGAACAGCGGCCGTGCGCCCAGCTCCTGGGCACGCAAATAAAAGGCCTGCTGGGTCGAAGTCTGGAATACGTCTACCGAAGGTTCGAGGGCGGTGGTGTTCATGTCGGGTGTCCTTATTCCTGATCCAGGTCGGCGCTTTTCTGCGCGATGGCCATGGCCGTGAGGATTTTTCTGTAGCCGGTGAATTCGTTGCGCGCATGCACGCTGAGGATGTTGTCGAGCAGCACCACGTCGCCCTTCTCCCAGGCGAACTCGACCATCACCTCGCGGTAGATGCCTTGCAGGTGGCGAATCACCTCGTCGGGAATCGGCGAGCCGTCGCCGAAGAAGGTGTTCTGCGGCAAGTCTTGCGGGCCGAATTCACGCAGCAGGTTGTCGCGGATGCTGTCCGGCAGGGTCAGTGCGTTGAAGAAGGTGCCGTGGTTGAACCAGATGCGCTCGCCGGTCAGTGGGTGGCGCACGATGGCCGGGCCGTTTTGCCGGGTGCGCAGGCGGTTGCCCGGTTTCCACTCGGCCTGGATGCCGATTTTGCCGCAGTAGGCTTCGACCTCGGCGCGGTCCTCGCTCTGGAACACGGTCTGCCATGGCAGGCCCATGCCGTCGCCGTAGTTGCGCACGTACATGATGCGTTTGCGGGCAAATTCTTCGCGCACCGCCGGGTCGATCCGCGCGAGGATCCGGCGGGTATCGCCAAAGGGTGTTTCGCCACCGGTAGTCGACGGCGTGTCGCAGTAGAAATACAGGTGACGCGGGAACACCGGCGAATAGGAGTGTTCGTTGTGCGGGAAGATTTTCTCCGCCGCCGGGTAATCGGTGGAGCTGTAGATCTTGAACTGGCCGCTGATCTGGGTCCGTGGCGAGGCGCGGAACAGGTACTCCAGGGCACCGCCGGAAATTGCATCGACGCAGCGATTGAACTCGCCGATATCGGCCACCTGGAAGCCACGGAACAGGATCACCGCGTGTTCCAGCAGCTTGCTGTCGATCAGCGCGCGATTCTGGCTCGCCCATTCCACCAGGCTTACGCCGGACACAACCGGACGGCACACCAGCGGCATGCTGAGGCCTTCGAACATCGGTGCGAAACTCACCAGCCGCGTCGGATCGGTGGACAGGCTTTTGCGGGCACCACGACCCATCTTGGGCATGGACCTGGTCGTTGAAACGGTCATAAACCCCTCCAGAAAATGATGACGGCGACGCTCGATGGCGCCTCCGACTGAATCAGTCCGCTGCGATCTGTGGTGCCGGCGCGCCACGGTTCGCCGAGCGACGCTTGATCGCCTTGGCGCCGCCGAGCAAGGCCTTGCGTTGCTCGTTCAAACGCGCATCGGCACGGCGTTGCACATCGGCCGCCAGCTCCAGCAACTCGCCAACGTGCACCCCGTCAGCGCGTATCAGCGCCTGGAGCACCGCCCGGATCTGTTCGAACAAACACTCCAGCGTGCTCGGCTGGTACTGGCCCACCGGCGTTTCGAAACTCAAGTGAATGTGCTCGGCGTCGTTGTAGAACGCGGCAACCATGCCGATCTCGGCGGCCTGACGCCCGGACGGGAAGTCCTCGACCTGCAGCCCCTCCATCGACGGCAGGCGACCGACGCCTTCCTGGTAAATCAGCTTGATGTCGAACAGCGGCGAACGGCCGGCCCGGCGCGGCAGGCGCAAGGCCTCCACCAGGCGCTCGAACGGCAGGTCCTGATGGTCCGAAGCCTCCAGTACCGCAAGGCGACAAGCGTCCAACAACTGCGCCGCCGACTGCTCGGCATCGATCTCCACTTGCAGTACTAATTGGTTAACGAAGAAGCCGACCATTTCTTCAAGTCCGGCTTGATTTCGGTTGGCGATATCGGTGCCGATGCGCACCCGACTGACCTCGGTACGCTGGCGCAGGACCAGGGTGAAACCGGCCAGCAGCAGCATGAACAGCGACAGATCGCGCTGCCGGGCAAAGTCGCGCAACTGCTGGCTGAGTTCGCCGCTGAAGGTGAAATGGGCACTGGCCCCCTCTTGCGCCGTGCGCCGGTCGCCATCGGCGGGCAACTCGAGCACCGCTTGTGGCTCGGCAAGGCGCTGCTGCCAGTAATCGAGCTGGCGCTGCAGCTCACCGCCTTGCTCCAGCCACTGGCGCTGCCATTTGGCGAAGTCGGCGTACTGCACGCTGTGCGCCGACAATTGCGGGGTCTGACCACGGTTGAGGGTTGGATAGAGCGTGACGAATTCATTGATCAGCACGCGGAACGACCCGTCATCGGCGACGATGTGATGCACCGTCAGCAACAGCACATGCTCGTCATCCGCGACCCGCAGCACCCGCACCCGCAGCAACGGACCGTGGCGCAGGTCGAATGGCCGGGCGACTTCCTCGCGGGCCAGTTGCTGCGCTTCGACGTCCGGCACCGGCCGATGCCGCAGGTCGCCGGCCTCGAAGCTCAACGGCAATTGCCCGTGGACCCGCTGCCAGGCCTGGCCGTCTTCTTCGTAAAAGGTGGTGCGCAACACGGCGTGGCGCTGCATCAGGGTTTCGAAGGTCTGGCGCAAGGCCGCCAGATTCAACTCGCCCCGCAGGCGCAAGGCACCCGGCATGTTGTACATCGAACTGTCCGGCTCCAGGTTCCACAGGAACCACAGGCGCTGCTGGGCAAAGGACAACGGCTGGCGTTCGCCAGAGGTATCGGCCACCAGCGCCGGGCGTTCACAGGTGCGTTGCAGCATCTGCACCTGAGCGGCGAAATCCTCGAGGCGCGGATGTTCGAACAGGCTGCGCAAACTCACCGAAAGACCCAGTCGCTGGCGGATCTGCGAGACGATTTGCGTCGCCAGCAACGAATGCCCGCCCAATTCGAAGAAGCTGTTTTCCCGGTCGACGCGATTGACCTGCAACACCTGCCGCCAGATCTGCGCCAATCCGATTTCCAACGCACCTTGCGGGGCGCTGCCGACTTCGGCCTCCCAGACCTGCGGGGCCGGCAGCGCTGCGCGGTCGAGTTTGCCATTGCGGTTAAGCGGCAATGCGGCCAGCAACACCAGTTGCGCCGGCAGCATGTAGTCCGGCAGGCGCTCGCCCAAGGCGCGGCGCACGGTGTCGGTGAGTTGACGCGCATCAGCGTCCAGCAGTTCATCCGAGGCCGGCACCACATAGCCGATCAATTGCTTGCCGCCGACGCCTTCGTGCACCAGCACCGCGGCTTCGCTGATCATCGGCAGGCCTTGCAGGTGCGCTTCCAGCTCACCCAGCTCGACCCGGAAACCGCGAATCTTCACCTGATGATCGATACGCCCCAGGTACTCCAGGGCACCGTCCTCGCGATAGCGCGCCAGGTCGCCGCTGCGGTACAGCCGCGCCCCCTGGGTGCTGGAAAACGGATCGGCGATGAAGCGCTCGGCGCTCAGGCCCGGACGCTGGTGATAGCGCTGGGCAAGGCCGGCGTCGCCGCCGATGCACAATTCACCGACGCAACCGGTGGGCAGCAGGTGCCCTTCGCTGTCCAGCACATACAGCGCACGCCTCGGCAGCGCTTTGCCGATGGGTACGCCAAGGTGATTGCGGGTATCGGCCAGCGTGCATTCGTGGGTGCTGGACACCACCGTGGCTTCGGTCGGCCCGTAAGTGTTGAGCAGGCGCACATCACCCAAACCGGCGGCGTGCCACAGCTTCAGGCCTTCGAGGGACATGGCTTCACCGCCGACATGGACCTGACGCAAGCGCCCCTTGTCCCGCTGCGGTTGCGCGGCCCACTCCTGAGCCAGCAGGAACCAGTAGGCCGCCGGTAAATCCGCCAGGGTCACGCCCTGTTCGATGATTTGGCGATAGAGGGTGTCGGTGTCCCACAGCTCATCGCCGCGCATCACCAGCGCCGCGCCCACGCACAAGGGCGGGTAGCACTGCTCGACAAAGCCGTCGAAGCTGAACGTGGCGAATTGCAGCACGCGGTCTTGCGGGGTGAGTTGTGAATAGTCCGCCGCGATCACGCAAAACTCGCGCAGTGCGGCATGGGCCAGGCACACGCCTTTCGGCCGTCCGGTGGAGCCGGAGGTGTAGATCAGGTAGGCGAGGTCTTCGGCGCTGGCGAGGTTGACCAGGTTGTCGGTGCAATACCCGGCGTCTGCGCCCGGCTCCAGCGTCAGGCACGGCAAACCTTGCGGCAGCGCTACATCGGCCAGCAGGCCAGGTTGCGCCAGCAGCAGGTCCACGCCGCTGTCTTCGATCATGTAGGCCAGACGCTCGGCCGGGTAGTCCGGGTCCAGCGGCACATAACCGGCGCCGGACTTGAGGATCGCCATCAGGCTGACAATCATCTGCGCATTGCGTCGCACCGACAGGCCCACCCGCTGCCCCGGCGCCACACCCTGGGCGCGCAGGCGATGGGCGAGCTGGTTGGCTTGTGCATTCAACTGGGCGTAGGTCAGGCGCTCGTCACCGACCATCACCGCCAGTGCATCGGGGGTGCGTGCCGCTTGCTGCTCGAAACGCTGATGGGCCAGCAACGAGCTAGCGATTGGCGGTGCAGGCGGACGGGAACACGCCAACACCTTTGCTCGGGCCTGTGCATCCAGCAAGCTGACCGCGCCCAATGCCTGTTGGGGCCGTGCGACGAACTGCTCCAGCACCTGCAACAGGCTGGCGCCCAACTGGCTGATCTGCGCGGCGCTGAACCGGGAACGGTCGAAACTGAAATCCAGACGCAGGCTGGCGCCGACTTCGATACCCAGGGTCAGCGGGTAACTGGTGATTTCGTGATTGTGCAGCGCGCCGAAGGTCAGGCCCGCCGGTGCCCCTTGCTTGAGGGCTTCGGCCACCGGGAAGTTCTCGAACACCAGCAGGCTGTCGAACAGCGCCCCCTGCTGCCCGGCCCAGCCCTGAATGTCGTACAGCGGCACGTGTTCGAACTCGCGCAGGCTCAGGTTCAGGGCTTGCAGGTCGTTGAGCCACCGGGCCACGGACTGGCTCGCTGGCGGACTGGCAATGATCGGCAAGGTGTTGATGAACAGCCCCAACTGCTGCTCGATGCCCGGCAACGGCGCGGAGCGTCCGGCAACGGTTGCGCCGAACGCCACACAGGGCTGGCCGGTGTAGCGCTGCAACAGCAGGCCCCAGGCGCCTTGCAGCAGTGTATTGAGGGTGATTTTCTGCTGGCGGGCAAAATCGCTCAGGCGCTGTAGCGCGGCGCTTTCAAGGGTCAATTGATGCTCGCCCATGCCGTGCCCTTCTGCGGGCGTCGGCAAGGCTTGCGCCAGCAGCGTCGGGGTTTCCAGCGGCGCCAGCGCCTGTTTCCAGAACTGCTCGCCGGCCAGCAGCGGCTGCTGTTGAATCCAGCCCAGGTAGTCGCGGTACTGTCCCAACGGTTTGGTCAGCGTCTGTCCGGCATAATGCTGGATCACTTCGCCGAGCAACTGGGCGTTGCTCCAGCCGTCCATGAGGATGTGATGGCTGGTATGGATCAGGTGCCAGTCTTCACTGCCCCGACGCACCAGCAGCAGGCGGAACAGCGGCGCGGCGCTGAGTTCGAAGCCGCGGCTGCGCTCTTCGGCGGCCAGTGCATCGAGGTCGATGTCGGTCGCTTCGATCACTTGCAGTTGTAGGTCGATCTGGCGATGAATCACCTGATGCGCGGATTCCAGTCCCAGCCAGTGGAAACTGCTGCGCAGGATGTCATGCCGGTTGATCGCCGCTTGCCAGGCTCGGCCGAATGCCGCCAGGTCCAGGCCCAGGATCTCCAGGCGCAATTGATTGATGTAGGCCTCGGCCTGGGGTTCGTACAGGGTGTGGAACAGCATGCCCTGCTGCATCGGCGTCAGCGGGTAAACGTCCTCGATGGCCGGCGCAGGGACAGGCAAGGCATCGAGTTGTGCCTGGGTGATGCGCGCCAGCGGGAAGTCCGATGGCGTGACCTGGCCTGCCGCTGTCGTGCAGCAATGCTCGATCAGTGTCTTGAGTTCTTCGGTGTAGGCATCGGCCAGTCGTTGCACTGTGGACTCGGCAAACATGTCACGGCTGAAGCCCCATTGCAGCGAGAGCTGGCCGCCATAGACCTGGCCCTCCACGGTCAGCCAGTTGGCCAGCGGCGCATCGTCGCCTTGGGCCTGGCCACCGCTTTCCGGGGCCGGGACGAACAGCGCAGCGTCGTCGAACTGACGGTCGAACTGCCCCAGGTAGTTGAAAGTGATCCTTGGCGCCGGCAGGTCTTGCAGGGCCTGGCGCTGCGCCGGTTCACCGAGGTAGCGCAGCAGTCCATAACCCAGGCCTTTGCCGGGAATGGCGCGCAGTTGTTCCTTGATCGACTTGATTGAGTTCGCCGCCCCGGCCTCGGGTTGCAGGCGCAGCGGAAACAGGCTGGTGAACCAGCCGACCGTGCGGCTCAGGTCGATGTCGTCCGACAGGTCTTCGCGGCCGTGGCCCTCAAGCTGGATCAGCGTCGAGCCCTGCCCGCTCCAGCGGCAGATGACCCGCGCCAGCGCCGTGAGCAACAGATCATTGACCTGGGTGCGATAGGCCGCCGGGGCCTGTTGCAGCAGCAGTCGGGTCAGTTCGGCGTCCAGTTTCGATTCGATCTTGTGCCCGTGGCGCTGCTGCAAGCTGCCCTGCGGGTTGTCGCATGGCAGGTTCTGGGCATCCGCCAGTTGCGCCTGCCAGTACGGCATTTGCTGATCGAGTGTGCGGGCGTGCTGTTGCAGATGCATGGCCCAGGTTTGAAAGGCGCTGGTTTTCGCGGGCAACGCCACTTGCCGGTAGGCCTGTTGCAAGTCTTCAAGCAACACCCGCCACGACACCCCGTCCACCGCCAGGTGATGAACCACCAGCAGCAGGCGCTGGCTGCCATCGTCGAGGCAAACCAGCAAGGCGCGCAGCAACAGCCCGTTTGCCAGATCGAGACTGCGTTGCGCCTCACCGCAGAGGGCAGTCAAGGCTTCGGACGAAGACGCCCGACGCTGCCACAATCCAGCGGACTCGACTTGCGGCGCATGGCGTTGCTGCCAGCCTTCGGCACCGTCGATGAAACGCAGGCGCAAGGCGTCGTGGTGGTTGATGACGGTAACCAACGCCCGCTCCAACGCCTCAGGATTCAGCGCTTCCCGGGGCGTCAGCAGCAGCGACTGATTCCAGTGTTGACGCTGGGCGATGGCCTGTTCGAAGAAGTAATGCTGCGCTGGGGTCAGGATCACCTCGCCACTGACCGGGCCTTGATCGATGGTGCTGCGGCTGTCGAATGCCGCGACCAATGCCAGGCTGCGCACGGTCTGGTACTGGAACAGGTCCCGCGAGCTGAGGCGAATGCCCGCCTGGCGGGCGCGACTGACCACTTGAATGGAAATGATCGAGTCGCCGCCGAGTTCGAAGAAATTGTCTTCGAGGCCCACTCGCTCCAGGCACAGTACGTCTTGCCAGATCTGCGCCAGCGTGGTCTGCATCGCATCTTGCGGCGCGACGAATGCCTGTCGCGGCGCCGCGTCGGGTGGCGGCAGGGCCTTGCGGTCGAGCTTGCCATTGGCGGTCACCGGCAAGGCGTCCAGCGGCATCAGGTAAGTGGGCACCATGTATTCCGGCAGGCTGCCGAGCAGCCAGGCCTTGAGGGATTGCGGCCACTGCGAGTCGGCATCGGGATTTTCCAGCACCAGATACGCCACCAGATGCTTGCCGCCCTGCACCAGCACCACGGCTTCGCGCACCAGGACATGCTGCATCAGGCGGGTTTCGATTTCTCCCAGTTCGATGCGCAGGCCACGCAATTTGACTTGATGGTCGAGGCGCCCCAGGTATTCGATCACCCCATCGGCACGCTGGCGCACGCGGTCGCCGGTACGGTACAAGCGCGCGCCGTCATGGAAGGGGCACGGCACGAAACGCTCGGCGCTGAGCGCCGGACGCCGGTGATAACTGCGCGCCAGCCCGGCGCCGCCGAGGTACAACTCCCCCGCCACGCCGGCCGGAACCGGCAGCAATTGCGCATCCAGCACATGGGTGCGCAGGTTGGCGATGGGTCGGCCGATGGGCACGCTGTCGGCGCCTTCGTCGATGCAGGTCCAGTGGGTGACGTCGATGGCCGCCTCGGTCGGGCCGTACAGGTTGTACAACCCGGCGCCCGGCAGCTTTTTGAACACCTGCAATTGCGCGTCCAGCGGCAAGGCTTCACCGCTGCAGACGATGCGCTTGAGGCCGGTGCAAGCCTCGACACCCGGCTCGTGGATGAACGCCTGGAGCATCGACGGCACAAAGTGCAGCGTACTGATGCCGTAGTCATCGATCAGGCGGATCAACTGCGCCGGTTCGCGATGCGCTCCCGGCGGCGCTACCACCAGGCGCGCGCCGGTCATCAGCGGCCAGAAGAACTCCCACACCGAGACATCGAAACTGAACGGGGTTTTCTGCAACACCGAGTCGCGGCCATCGAGCCCGTAAGCCTGCTGCATCCAGCACAAGCGGTTGACCAGCGCCCCGTGACTGTTGCCGGCGCCTTTGGGCTTGCCGGTGGAGCCGGAGGTGTAGATCACATAGGCCAGGTTCAACGGATGCACGTCGACCCGCGGGCAGATGTCGCTGTAGCCGTCGAGCCAGTCTTGCACCTGATCCAGGGCGATGACCGTGACGCCATCGGTAGGCAGTGCGCCGATCAAGGTGCTTTGGCTGAGCAGCAAGCCAATCGCGCTGTCGTCGATCATGTAGGCCAGGCGTTCGGCCGGGTACTCCGGGTCCAGCGGTACGTAGGCACCACCGGCCTTGTGAATCGCCAGCAGGCCGATGACCATCTCCAGCGAGCGCTCAAGGCAGATGCCCACCAGCACATCCGGCCCGACACCCTGCTCGCGCAAGCAGTGAGCCAGTTGATTGCTACGGGCATCGAGTTGCGCATAGCTGAGCTGGCGTTCACCAAACACCAGCGCCGGCGCGTCGGGAGTGCGTCGGGCCTGGGCCTGAATCAACTCGTGCAGGCATTGCTCGACGGGATAGGTCTCGGCGGTGCGGTTCCAGTCCTGCACCAGCACTTGCTGCTCATCCGCCGTCAGCATCGGCAACTCGCCGATTTTTTGCCTCGAGTCATCGACTATCGCCTGCAACAGGCGCGTCCAGTGCCCGGCCATGCGTGCAATGGTATCGGCCTCGAACAGGTCGCTGGCGTAGGTCAGCGCGGCGTGCAGCTTGCCGCCCTTCTCCCAGGTGTCGAGGGTCAGGTCGAACTGGGTGGTGCGGCTTTGCCAGTCGATGCTGCCCAGCTCCAGACCGGACGCGGTGCTGACCGAGGCCATGTCGGCCACCTGCGGCTGATGGTTGTACATCACCTGGAACAACGGCGTGTGGCTGAGGCTGCGCTCCAGTTTCAGCGCTTCGACCAGGCGCTCGAACGGCAGGTCCTGATGGGCCTGGGCGCCGAGGGCGGTTTCCTTGATGGCGCGCAGCAGGTCATCGACCCGGGTCTGGCCGTCCAGTTGCGTGCGCAGCACCTGGGTGTTGACGAAGAAGCCGATCAGGCCTTCGATTTCTGCGCGATTGCGGTTGGCGATGGGCACGCCGACGCGGATGTCGGTTTGCCCGGTGTAGCGATGCAGCAGCGCGTTGAAGGCGCCGAGCAGCAGCATGAACAGGGTGATGTTGTGCTTCTGCGCGGTGCTGCGCAGTCGCTCGGCCAGTTGCGCCTCGACCGCGAATTCGTAACGGGTGCCGCGATAGCTCGGCATCGCCGGGCGCGGATGGTCCAGGGGCAATTCCAGCACCGGATGTTCATCACCCAATTGCGCCTGCCAATACGCCAGTTGCCGCGCCTGCTCGCCCGCCTCCAGCCAGCGGCGCTGCCACAGGGCGTAGTCGCTGTACTGGATCGGCAATGCTGTCAGCTGCGGTTGTGCACCCGCATCGAAAGCGTCGTAGCAGCGGATGAATTCGTCGATCAGCACGTTCATCGACCAGCCGTCGGAGACGATGTGGTGCAGGGTCAGCAACAGCACGTGTTCTTGGTCGGCGAGCTTGAGCAAGGTGACCCGCAGCAGCGGACCGGTCGACAGATCGAACGGCAGCGCCGATTGCTGCTCGGCGGTTTCAGCCACGGCACGTTCGCGTTCATTGGCAGGCAATGCGCTGAGATCCACCTGCTCGATCCGCAGCGGCGCCGTGGCAGGAACTTGCTGCAAGCTGTCGTCGGACTGACGCTGGAACACCGTACGCAGGGTTTCATGCCGTGCCACCAGGCTGGCGAACGCCTGCTCCAGCGCCGGCAGGTTCAAGCACCCGGTCAGCCGCACCGCGCCCGGCAGGTTGTACGCGCCGCTGAGGGGATCCAGTTGCCAGATAAACCACATGCGTTGCTGGGCGTACGACAGCGCCTGGCGATCCTCGGCCTCGATGCCGGCGGGAATCGGAAAACGGGCGAAATCCACGCCCTCCTGGTGCAAGGCCGCAAGGAACATCTGGCGCTTTTCCAGGGGCAACCCGATAAACCGGCGAGCGAGTTTCAAGGAGTCTTCAGCATTCATCTATCGGCATCCGCATCAGTAGGCAGCAGGCGCAAAGGCGCGTCGTGCCTATAAAACGAATGCAGGCGGGAAAAATTAGCGGATGGGGACAAGTATCAGGAGGGAGTAAACCGCGAAATTCAGGGCTGCTGAAAATCAAAAATGTGGGAGCGGGTGAAATTTGGGAGTGGTGTTAACCCACGGCAGCCATGGAATGCCGTCGATGATGCACCTCAAGCTGATCCTTGATCACCCGAAGCACCTTGGCCTCTTGCTCATGGATGAAGAAGTGCCCGCCGGCCAGCATGTCCACTGAAAAACTGCCACGGGTTTCCTGGCTCCAGCCGATCAACTGTTCGGCGGTGGCGCGGTCGGTCTTGCCGCCGAGCACGTGCACCGGGCACTTGAGCAACGGGCGCTGCACCGGTTCGAAACGTCCGCACAGCAGGAAGTCCGCGCGCAGCACCGGCAGGGTCAGGCTCATCAACTCTTCATTGGCCAGGATCTCTTCGCTGGTGCCGTTGAGGGTACGCAGTTGCTCGATCAGTTCGGCGTCGGTTTTCGGCTGGGCAAAGCCCCGGTCGTAGTCGGCGCGCATCGTCGGTGCGGCGGTGCCCGAGGCGAACAGTGCCACCGGTTCCGGGCAACCCAGCGCGCGAAACGCGTGGGCCATCTCACAAGCCAGCAGCGCCCCCATGCTGTGCCCGAACAGCGCGTACGGCGCCTTGAGCATGGCTTTCTGTTCGAGGGCCAGTTGCAACGCCAGGCGGCGCATGTCGGTGTGCAAGGGCTCGCCGTACCGTGCGCCCCGCCCCGGCAGTTCCACCGGTTGCAACGTGAGCCACTGCGGCAGTTTGCGTCGCCAGCGGCTATAGACCATGGCACTCGCGCCCGAATAGGGCAGGCACAGCAATGTCAGCGGGGTCACCGGGATTTCCTCGAAAGTTGTCTGTTTGGAGAACGGATGAGGTGTAGCCGGAATTAGCCATACAGTGATCCCCTGTAGGAGCGAGCCTGCTCGCGATAGCAGTGTGTCAGGCACTGATGATGTCAACTGATAGTCCGCTATCGCGAGCAGGCTCGCTCCCACAGTTGATTTGTGTACACCGTCCCATGTGGGAGCGAGCCTGCTCGCGATGGGGCCAGCAAAACCACCACAACCACCTCGCCAAATGAACTCTCGGCCGCCCAAACCAGTCAGCTACTTAGGCCTCCTGGTTCCCGGAGTTTCGCGACAATGGCTGATCACCCCGAACGCCAAAGCTCCATCGACGCCCACGGCATCATCGGCGACATGCGCAGTGCGGCACTGGTCAACGACAAAGGCAGTGTGGATTTTTTCTGCTGGCCGGAATTCGACAGTCCGTCGATCTTCTGCTCGCTGCTGGACACCCCCGAGGCGGGGATTTTCCAGTTGTCGCCGGACTTGCCCGATGCCCGCCGCGAACAGATTTACCTGCCCGACACCAATGTGCTGCTGAGCCGCTGGCTCAGTGATCGCGCCGTGGTCGAAGTCACCGATCTGCTGCCGGTCGGCGACACCGAAGATGACCTGCCGCTGCTGATGCGGCGGATCCGCGTGGTCAGCGGCAGCGCCACTTTCCACATGCGTTGCGCTGTGCGCCATGACTACGCCCGTGCCACGACCCACGCACGCGTGGACAAGCGGGACGTGATCTTCGAGGCCGCCAGTCAACCTTCGCTGCGGCTATCTTCGGATCAGGCCTTACGCATCGACGCCAATGTGGCGCTCGCCCAATTCACCCTCGAACAAGACCAGACCGGCCAGTTCCTGCTCGGCGCCGTCAACGATGCTCGCTTCAAGGAAGGCGCTGGCGAACTGTGCCTGCAACGCACCCTCAAGTTCTGGCGCGACTGGGTCGGCCAGTCCAACTACCGCGGCCGCTGGCGCGAGATGGTCAACCGCTCCGCCCTGGCAATGAAGCTGCTGACCTCGCGCAAACACGGCGCCATTCTCGCCGCCGCGACGTTCGGCCTGCCGGAAAGCCCTGGCGGCAAACGCAACTGGGATTACCGTTTCACCTGGATCCGCGACGCCTCGTTCACTGTCTATGCATTCATGCGCCTGGGCTTCGTCGAAGAGGCCAACGCCTACATGCGCTGGTTGCGCGGGCGGCTCAGCGACTGTCAGGGCAGGCCGATGAAGCTCAACATTCTCTACGCCATCGACGGTCGTCAGGAGTTGCCGGAGGTCGAGCTGCCGCACCTGTCCGGCCATGCTGGCGCACAACCGGTGCGCATCGGTAATCAGGCGTACGAACAGGTTCAGCTCGATATCTTTGGCGAGCTGATGGACGCGATTTACCTGGTCAACAAATACGGCGAAGCCATTTCCCATGAAGGCTGGAAACACACGGTGGAAGTGGTGGATCAGGTCTGCGAAACCTGGGCGCAAAAGGATGTCGGCATCTGGGAAATGCGCGGCGGGCAATACCATTTCCTGCATTCACGGCTGATGTGCTGGGTCGCCCTGGACCGCGCCATCCGCCTCGCCTCAAAACGTTCGCTGCCGGCACCGTTCGCGCGTTGGGACCAGACCCGTCAGGCGATCTACGCCGACATCTGGGAGAACTTCTGGAATGAAGAGCGCGGGCATTTCGTCCAGCACATCGGCGGCACCGGCCTGGATGGCTCGATGCTGCTGATGCCATTGGTGCGCTTCGTCAGCGCCCGCGACCCGCGCTGGCTGGCGACCCTGCAGGCCATCGAAAAGAGCCTGGTACGCGACGGCATGGTCTACCGCTACCGCAACGACGACCGTCAGATCGACGGCCTGCCCGGCAGCGAAGGCGCCTTCGCCGCCTGCTCGTTCTGGTACGTCGAATGCCTGGCCCGTGCCGGCCAATTGGACAAGGCCCATCTGGAGTTCGAACAGTTGCTCAGGTACGCCAACCCGCTGGGGTTGTATGCCGAAGAGCTCGACAGCCATGGGCGGCACATGGGCAATACACCGCAAGCGCTGACGCACCTGGCGTTGATCAGTGCGGCGTGTTTTCTGGACCGGAGGTTGAGTGGGGAGAAAAGCTTCTGGCAGCCTTAACACCGCTTTTCCCTTGTGGCGAGGGGGCTTGCCCCCGTTGGGCTGCGCAGCGGCCCCAAACCTATCGATCAAGTCTCTCGGTTGCCTGACTTTACGACTGCTACGCAGCCGAACGGGGCGGTGCGGCGGTCCGACAAGCCCCCTCGCCACAGGTCTTGTGCAATCCAAGTCTTACGTTTCTTAAACAAAACAGCTTCCAACATCCCGAAAATGTCCGGTTGCCTGCTGTTAAATCCCCACCTAACATCGACCATCAAGGATACAGCGGAGCTGTCCAGAACAGCCCGAATTCAAGGAACCAGAATGACCCAACGCATCCAGCGCAGTATCGATTCCCCGCTCCGAACCGGTTTGAACCGCGAAGAACTCTGGGAGGCCGGTGACAAGGGCCTGATCAAATGCTGGGAAGTCGGCCGCCAGCGCGCCACCCGCTTCCCCGACCTCGCCCGACAGTGCCTCGCCGGCGAGTTACCGGTACTAGGCTGGAAAGGTGGCGTGAGCCGCAGTCTGAAGAAACTCGAAAAATATGGCTCCCTCAAATACCTCGCACAGTGGCAAGGGTTGCGTGGGGAAGACCTGGACGTGGATCTGGCACAGGAACGAGCACTGACATGTACTCGGACCGGCATGGTGGTGACGTTTACGCCGGATCGGGCGAAGTATTTCAATCAAATAGCGGAAGTTGAATCCTAGGAGCATGGACGATGGTCGATTTGCATCAGGAATTTCAAAACAGTGGATTCTTCCACGAAGCGCGCATTGATAAACGTTCAGCCGACGCACTGGTAGGTATTGCGGCTGGGCTCGCTGCCGATGGCAAGATCAACCAGCAGGAAGCCGAGTTTCTCAAGAGCTGGATCGAAGTTCATTTGTGTCATCTGGGTGATCCAGTCGTGAACATCCTCTATAAACGCCTCTCCAACATGCTGAGTGATGGCGTGCTGGACTCCGAAGAATCGGCTGAGCTACTGGACATGCTGCACCAGTTTGCAGGTCTGCCGATTGGCTCTGACCAGATCTTCACAACGCCTTGCAGTCTTCCACTCGATAACCCTGCACCCGCACTGAACTGGATTGATCGGGTTTTCCTTTTCACCGGCGTTATGGCTTACGGTCCGCGCAAAGAATGCGAGTCACTGATAGTCGAACGCGGCGGTCTGATTGGTGGCTCGGTCAGCAAAAAGATCAACTATCTGGTGGTCGGCAGCATCGGAAACGATCAATGGCTTCATAGCACTTATGGCACCAAGATCAAAAAAGCCGTTGAACTGAGAGAGAGCGGTGTTCCTATCGCGATCATCAGTGAAGAACACTGGCAAAGGGTGCTGTTCGGGTGACACAACTATCGGCACCCAGGGGGGATGATGATTGAGCAGCCACTAAAGACCGTCCGCACGTCCCAACTCGACATTGCCTACGAAGAACACGGCCCCGCTACCGGCGACACGGTCATCCTGCTTCATGGCTTTCCCTATTCACCGCGCGCCTACGACGAAATCGCCCCCGCTCTCGCCGCTAACCGTTACCGCGTGATCGTCCCGTATCTGCGGGGATACGGCCCGACGCGCTTCATCAGAGCCGATACGCTGCGCTCTGGCCAGCAAGCCGCCCTTGCCCAGGATTTGCTTGACCTGATGGATGCCCTTTCCATTAAACAGGCGTCCCTCTGTGGCTACGATTGGGGTGGTCGGGCGGCGTGCATTGTGGCGGCACTGTGGCCGGAACGGGTGCGCTGCCTGGTTACGGGCGATGGCTATAACCTTCAGGACATCCCCCATTCGACACTGCCTCTGGCTCCCGAGGCCGAGCATCGCTATTGGTATCAGTACTATTTCCACACACCTCGTGGCGTCGCGGGCCTGACCGAAAATCGCCACGCTTTTTGCGAATTGCTCTGGAAACTGTGGTCACCCACCTGGGCCGATAACGCTGCACGCTATCCGTTGAGCGCCCCGGCCTTCGAGAACCCGGATTTCGTCGACGTTGTGATTCACTCCTACCGCCACCGTTTCATGTATGCCCTTGGCGATCCGACGCTGGAATGGATGGAGCAGGCCCTGAGCAAACAGCCGAGCATCAGCGTACCGACGATTTCCTTGTGCGGTGCCGATGATGGCGTCGGTCCCGCGGAAGAATTCGACGAAGATATCAGGCATTTCACCGGCCCCTATGAGCGTCGAGTGCTGGCAGGCGTTGGCCACAACATTCCCGAAGAAGCGTCGGAAGCAACACTCAAGGCGCTATTGGATCTGCTCCAACACTGACCGAAAACCGCTCCCGATAAGCCTGCGGCGTCACGCCCATGCCCCGCAGGAAACTGCGGCGCAGGGTTTCTTCGCTGCCGAAGCCGCATTGCACCGCCAGCCGTTTGATCGGCACACCGGTGTCGCTGAGCAAACGCCGTGCGGTTTCGACGCGGATCAGTTCGATGGCCCGGGCCGGGGTCTGGCCGGTGTCGGCGCGGTAGTGGCGCACGAAGCTGCGTTCGCTCATGCCGGCCTGCAAGGCCAGGGTCGGGATACCCAGGTCCTGGGTCAGATTTTCGCTGATCCAGGCGTGAAGTTCGTCGAAACGGTTGCCTTCCTGTTGCAGGGACAGGGTTACGCTGAATTGCGACTGGCCACCCGGACGCTTGAGAAACACCACCAGTTGCCGGGCGACCTCCAGGGCCATGTTGCGCCCCAGGTCCTGTTCGACCATGGCCAATGCCAGGTCGATACCGGCAGTCACTCCGGCCGAGGTCCAGACCGGACCGTCGTTGATGAAGATCGGATTGGGCTCGACCTGCAAGCGCGGGTGCTGTTGCGCCAGTTGCTCGCAACGGGTCCAGTGGGTGACCACGCGCCGGCCATCGAGCCAGCCGCTGGCCGCCAGCAGAAACGCACCGGTACACACCGAAGAAACCCGCCGGCAGCCATGGGCATGTTCGCGCACCCAGGCGACCAACGGCGCATCTTGCGCCGCTGCGTAAACACCCCAGCCACCGGCGATGATCAGGGTATCGCTGCCCCCATCCGGCAATGGCTCGGCCAACAGCGCCAACCCCGCCGACGACATCACCGCCCCGCCGCCGCTGGCAATCACCGTCGGCGCGTAGGGTCGCGGCAGGCCTTGCTGTCGGGCAATGTCGTTGGCCGAAGCGAATACCTGCAGCGGCCCGGTGACGTCGAGCAATTGCACATTGGCGAAAGCGAGTACATGGATGGTTTTCGACATTTGGCGTAATTCGTGGGGATATTGGCGTATGCGCCAAAGCCTACGAGCCTACAGTCAAACCGTCCACCCACTTCACGAGAAAAACACCATGACGTTGCAGATCGGTTTTCTGTTGTTTCCACAGGTTCAGCAGCTGGATCTGACCGGCCCTTATGACGTGCTGGCCTCGCTGCCGGATGTGAAAGTGCATCTGATCTGGAAAGACCTGATGCCGGTCACCGCCAGCACCGGCCTGCTGTTGAAACCGACCACCACCTTCGATGATTGCCCGGCACTGGACGTGATCTGCGTGCCCGGTGGCAGTGGCGTCGGGCCGTTGATGGAAGATGACCAGCCCCTGGACTTTCTCAGGGCTCAGGCCGCCAACGCCCGCTACATCACGTCGGTGTGCACCGGCGCGCTGGTGCTGGGCGCGGCGGGATTGCTCAAAGGCAAACGCGCCACCACTCACTGGGCGTATCACGAACTGCTCGAGCCGCTGGGCGCAATCGCGGTGAAAGACCGGGTGGTTCGCGACGGCAACCTGTTGACCGGTGGCGGCATCACCGCCGGTATCGACTTCGCCCTGACCCTGGCCGCCGAGCTGTTCGACCAGGCCACCGCCGAGCTGGTGCAGCTGCAACTGGAATACGCCCCGGCCCCACCGTTTAGCGCGGGCAGCCCGGAGACGGCCCCGGCCAGTGTGCTGGAGGAGGCTCGCCAGCGGGCTGCCGGCTCATTGAAGCTGCGGGCGCAGATCACCGAGCGTGCGGCGGCGAAACTCGACCGACAGTGAAAAGATGGTGGCGGGAACCCCGGTTCCTGCCACCACGACTTTTCATGCACGCAAAAAAAAACCCGCCGAAGCGGGTTTTTCCAAGACCATGACGACTCCTTGTCGTAGCGTTCCTTGCAGATGGTCGATCATCCATGATCCTGAGCACATCCTGTGCTTCAGTGGGTGAGGCAAGATTACGCATCGGATCCAATTTGTAACAGGCGACATTGCTACCATCGCGTGTAAGACATTCGCTATAGACCCCCTTCCGAAAACCCTTGGACGCCACAGGCTCCGAGCCGACTTCAGCCACCCTACTGCTCGTGGGCTTTGGCATTTTCGGTCAAAAACTGCTCGATATTGTTCATTTGCTCTTCCCAGCCACGACTGTCCATGCGGAAGGCCTTTTCGCGACGGGCCTGGGGAATGTGATCGAAACCGGACTCGGAAACCTTGAGCAACGTGCCGTTGTCCATGTCTTCGAGCTCGAATTTCACCAGTGTGGTGGGCTCCTGGGAGTAATCGACTTCCGGTTTCACGGCATAGGGGTGCCAGCGAAACGAAAACAGCCGTTCCGGCTCGACCCGCTCTACCAGTACGTTCCAGCGCAAATGCTCATAACCGGGGTAGGTAACCTGCCCCTGAGTCCACTCGCCTGCCACAAAACGCTTGCCCTCCAGTGCCACACCAAACCACCGTCCGAACATTTCGGCATTGGCCAGCACGCGCCAGACTTGTGAACGCTTGGCCTTGAGCAGGACTTTCCTTTCGATGCGATCAGATGCTGGGTTCATAAGTCACCTCCTGTACTTGAACAGTAGTCAGTAAGACCACACGATCAACCCTAAAGTTGTACCAATCGGGATGTGCAATCAACCATGCCCGAGACATTCGATTGCATTTACGCGGATAGTTCTGGCGCAATCACAAAAGTCAGAGGGTCGAAACTGCTAACGTTCACCCTCGAAACAGCATAGAAAAGGATAGCGCCATGAAAAAATTGCGCGGCAGTTGCCTGTGCAAAGCCATCGAATACGAGCTCGATAGCCTGGACATGCCCATCAGCCACTGCCATTGCCAAACCTGCCGCAAGGCACACGCAGCGGCTTTTGCATCGACCGCCGGGGTCATGCGCGAGCACTTTCACTGGATCAAGGGGCAAGATCGGCTGACGAGCTACGAATCGTCGCCGGGCAAGTTTCGGTATTTCTGTTCGGCCTGCGGTTCACACCTGATAGCCGAACGGCCGGCCCAGTCGCACGTGATCGTTCGGGTGGCGACACTGGATACCGATCCGCAGATGACGCCCCAGGCGCATATCTGGACGGCCCATGACGTGCCATGGCTGGAATACGATTCGGTGGAAAAACACGCGCAATGGCAAGCGTAGCGGGCTGAATGCCCCTCGGCGCTACATTGCACCTCTCTTTCGGTCACAACGAGCACTCCAGCATGAACCCACGCTTGTTATTGGCGCTGACGCCCCTGTTGTTCACCTCCATGGCGTTCGCCGTGGACTGCGACAATGCCAGCGACCAGGCGGCGATGAACCTGTGCGCGGCGCAGCAGAATGCGGCCGCCGACAAGGAATTGAATGCGCTGTACCAGCAGATCACTTCGCGACTCAAGAGTAACCCGGACAGCAAGAAGCAGTGGGTGGGTGCGCAGCGGGCGTGGGTTGCGTTCCGCGATGCCGAGTGCAAGTTCTCGGCGTCCGGAGTGGAAGGCGGGAGTGTGTATCCGCTGATCTATAGCAATTGCGTGACGGAATTGACCAAGGCGCGGGTGATGACGTTCAAGACTTACCTGAAGTGCCAGGAGGGGGATTTGGGGTGTCCGGTGCCTGGGGTTTGATTCTTTAGCGCCTGTCAGGGCCTCTTCGTCGGAACGCCGCCCGGAGCAGGCTTGCTCCTACAGTGGATTTTCGGTGAACACAAGTTTTGTGCCTGACCGGGAACCCTGTAGGAGCGAGCCTGCTCGCGATGGCGTCAGTCCAGGCGCCGCACACTACCGCACAAAAATCTGCGCCGTGGTAATCGCCATGTCCCCGCCCGGCAACTTGATGCTACCCGTCTGTTTCAGGCTGTCGGCATCGAAGATCGCCACGTCATTGAAGGTTCCCGCCAGGTAGATCTTGCTGCCATCCTTGTTAAAGGAAATGCAGTAGTAGGAATGATCGAGCGTGGCGGACTGCAGCATTTTCTTCTGCTTGATGTCGTACTTGGCCAGGCGGTTGAGCACGCCGAACATCAGGTTCGGATCCTTGGGCGAGCGCATGCCGCTGAAGTAGATCTCCGTCAAAGGGCCGAAATCGGTGGTTTCGGTCTTGCCGGTCTTCAGGTCGACACTGAACAGGCCATACAGGTATTCGGCGGTGGCAGGGTCCTGTTTCTTGTCCTTGAACTTCGCCGCAGTGTACAGCAGCGAGAAGTCATGCCGATACGTCTGCTGGTTCCACACGTAGAGCACGTCCGGCGCGCTGTAGTTCGGGCGTTTCCAGTGGCGGCTGGGGATCAGCACATCGAACTTGCCGGTTTGCACATTGACCTTGTAGACGTCCGCCCCGGCCACGTACAGCGTGCCGTCGTCACCGCTCTGCATGATGGTCAACTGGCGCGGCGCCGGGAAACTGCGCACCGGCTTGGCATCCATGCCGGCATCGGTCTTGTACACGTCGAGCCGTGGCTGCTGCACTTCGTAGCGGTCGTTCATCATCAGCGTCGGGTTAGCGATGGTGAACAGTTCCTTGCCATCGTGACTGAGGGTAAAGGCGAACATCGAGCGCGCTTTCTCCCCCGGCTTCTGGGTGATGCTGGCATGGAACACCTGTTTGCAGTTGTCCAGTTCGACGCCGTAGACATCGGCATAGTGATTGTTCAGCACGTAGGCGGTCTTGCGGTCTGGCGACAGCTGCACGGTGCCGGGGCCGAAGGCGTCGGGCATCTTGCAGGTCTTGAACAGGGTGTCGGTGGCCAGGTCGATCACGTGCAGGTTGTTCGGGTAGTTGGTGGTCACCATGTATTCGTGACCGACTTGCAGCGCGGTGTTTTCATCGGCCAGAACACTGACAGAACAGCTGCTCAGGACGGCGAACGCGGCCAGGCCGCAGGCTTTGATGTTGTGCATGCTGGAATCCTTCTTCTGTGATCACTTGTCTTTGGGGAAGACAGTGCCGAGGTTGCGCCAGTTGTCGTTGGACGCCTGGGCATCCTTGTTCCAGTCCGGGTAGGTGCTCATCATGTCGGGCACCTGGGCCGGCCACCAGCAAGGGTCGGAGCAACCGTAGAGGTCGGCCTCCATCGGCTGGCACAGCGACGACACTCCGCCAAACGCGTCGATTTCCCAGCCAGGGTCGGTGGTCGAGGCACAGCCCGCCACGGAACTCATGGCCACCACTTCTTCAATGCGGTTTTCATCCGCGGCCTGATCCAGCTTCAACGCTTTGTTATTGATTGCCTTGAGATGTTTCATATCAGTGAGCCTTGCGCGGAGTGATGTAGCTGCTGATGAACGCAGGGTTATTGGCCATGATCCGGGTGTAGACCTCGATGCCGAAGTCGACCCAGTCACGCATCAGTTCGCAGTAGTGATAGGTCGGGTGCGTCGGGTCGCCGTAGCGGGCGTAGCTCTCGTGGTAGCAGCCGCCGGAACACAGGTTGCGGATCTGGCAGTCTTCGCAGCCGGTGTTGCTGCGGTCCAGGCGCTGGGACAGGAAGTCGTTCAACTCCACCTGTTTCACGCCACTGTGGACGTTGCCGAAGGTCGGCAGACTCGAACCGGTAAAGCGGTGGCACAGGTTCAGCTCGCCCTTGTGATCCACCGCCAGCATCTTCAGGCCCGCGCCGCACGGCAGGGCCTTTTTGTGGCCTTCGTGGATGTCGGTGATGAGCTGGTGCAGGTTGGAGAAGCCGATGTTGCGGTGCTCCAGCGCTGCTTCCAGGTAACGACGACCGAGCTTCTTCATGTTGGCGAAGACTTCGATCAGCTCGTCACTGGTCAGGTTGAACGTGCTGATATCGCCGGAGGTCACCGGGGCGAAACCGACTTCGGCAAAACCCAGTTCGTTGAACAGGTGATCCCAGATGGTTTCGACGTCGGTCACGCCGGTGGTCAGGGTCACCCGCGCGCCCACCGGACGACTGTTGTAGCGCGACAGCAACATCTCGGCCTTGCGCCGCACCACGTCATAGGTGCCCTGCCCGCCCACGGTGATGCGGTTGCGGTCGTGCACGGTCTTCGGCCCGTCGATGCTCACCGACAAACCAAAGCGGTGGGCGTTGAGGTAGTCCACGGTTTCTTCGGTGAGCAGCGTGGCGTTAGTGGTCATCACGAACTCGACGAACTTGCCGGCCTCGCGAAAACGCTTCTCACAGTAATCGACCATGTACTCGATCAGTTTGCGGTTGCTCAGTGGTTCGCCGCCGAAGAACACCACGGTGAAACGCTCTTCGTCCGGGGATTCGCGCAGCAGCATTTCCACCGAGGCAATCGCCGTTTCGACGTCCATCTTCTTGCCCGCCGACGGCTTGTCGAGGTCTTCCTTGTAGCAATAGGTGCAGCTCAGGTTGCAGCCGGTGTTGACGTTGAGCACCACGGTGTTGATGGCCGTGCGCTCGACCCGCTTGGTGGCTATGTCCGGGGTCAGCGGCGAGCCGTCGCTGACCAGTTCCAGGGCCATCAATTCACGCAGGGTCTCGGTGATTTCCTCGCCGTTGAAACGCGCGGCCAGGCGCTGGATCAGGTCGTCCGAGGAGCAGCCAGGGCCGCGCAGGGTATCGATGATGGTGCCCGTCAACTCATCGCTGGCGAACAGCGAACTGCTGGGGATGTGAAATAGCATGCGGTCGGCATCGACCTGCACTTCGTGCAGATTGCGTTCGACCAGATTCAAGATAGCGCCCATAACCAACCTCCTGTGCAAGCCCCGGATGCGGGGCCTGCGATCATTCCGAAAAGTGTCTGAATCGTTGAATGCCAGGCACATCAGGGAATGGGTGGATTGTTCCAGCGTTGCACGGTCACGATCATGTGGCCTTCGCCGGTCAGGGATTTCCCTGCGTCGTCGACGGCGGCGATCACCTTGAGGTTGCCGGCATTGTTGGTGGACATCTTGCGTGCCGGGTTCGGCCCGGCATCGCCCGGGGTGAACACGCCGGCGTCGGCCTGCATGGTGCCGGCGAACTTGACGTCTTCGTCTTCCCTGGCGCGGTCGTCGAAGGCCTCTACTTTCCACTGCGCCGGGAACACACCGATGCGATACGGCTTGCCGTCGGCGCCCTTGCCCCAGGCTTCCGCGTCGAAACGGCCCTGGACTTTCGGCGTCGAACCGCCGCCCTCGCCGATCCGCGCTACCGAGAACTCCGGCACCACTTTGACCGAAGCGATCTTGCTGTACACCGACAGGCTCGGGCCTTTCAGCGTGCCGACGCTGACCGCGCGCGCACCCGGTTGGGCATTGGCGGCGGCCTTGAGCCTGACCTTGATCTGCTGCGGGCTCTGCGAGACGACTTCGAGCACTTGCACCCCTTTGCCGAAGTCCGGCTTGCCGGTCAGGCCACTGCCGATCAGGGTCACTTCGGTTTCGCTGCCGGCTTTCAGATAGCCCGGCTGAACCGCCAGCAAACGACTGGAACCTTGTCTGGCGGCAACGAAGTCCAGGCCGCGCTCGTCGTGCTCGGCCTCGAACATCCGGCCCTGCATTGCATTGCCCTGGGCGGCGAACACCTGGCGCATGGTCACGCCATCGATGGTCACGTTGCCGCGCCATTCGTAGCCGGTGTAGAGAATCGCACTGCCGTCGCCATTGAACGGGCTGCCGTCGGCGTATTGGCCTTTGACGCTGACCTTGAAGGTGTCGCTGCCATCGGCGGTTACGCTCATGACACCGGCCAGTTCACCCTTGCCCGGCAAGTGGCCGCTGAAGCTCCAGTCGCCCACCAGGGCCTCGGCCTTTGGTGGCGCGCTCTGCCATTTTTTCCAGGCCGGGTTGTCCAGCGGATAACGCTTGGCCAGCAGCGGCACCATGTCTTTGCGGGCCATATCGAACCAGTCGCGGTCCCGGGACAGCGCCTGGTACTCCAGGGACGGCCACTGGCCGAGGTGGAAGTTCACCAGGCGTTCCCACTCCTGCGCCGGACGCCGTTGCAGGGCCACCCGCGCACCGGAGTGGCAGCGCCCGCACATCTGGCTGGTTGGGTCGTCGAACTGCTCGACGGTATTGAGTCGACGCTCCAGCGCATAACGCACGCCGTCGGTTTCGCTCGGCGCCAGGCCCTGGGTGTCGGCCAGGTACTTGACCAGCGTCCGGCGGTCGTCATCGCTGATCTGCAAGCCGTGCATGGTCTGCATGCGGGCGATGCTCATCAGCCAGCCTTCCGGCGTTTTGCGCTGATGGCTGATACGGCTGAGGCTGTTATCGGCTTCGGGGGTGTGACAGCCCTGACAGGTTTCCTTGAGGATGGTCTGGGCGTCGCGGGCTGCCAGGCTATGAGGCGAATGCAGCGCTACACAAGCGGCTACGGCCAGCAGGCTGGCGCTCATGCCTGATCGGAGTTTTCTCTTCATCAACGTCGAACCTCGCACGGTGCGTTCTTATTGTTGTGGCTTATCGTTTTTATGGTTTCTGCCGTCGGCTTTGATCCGCTGACGGAGGCAAGAGAAACGTCTGAGATGTGCAATACACAGAGCGTGCCAGCTTGCCGATAAGCTTTTTTATCAATCACTTACGCTGATTTGACCTCATTGGGCCATGCCCGGACGCGATCTGCCGCGTCTAGTTTCGCGACAGTTGTTGCAGTCTGAGACAGCGTAGTTGCCCGGCCTGAACAGCTCATCGCCCGCCGATTGACGGGGCCTGCCCAGCCGGTAAGAAAAGGGGATCGGGGAGGATTGCCCAAAGGCCTGCGCCGCACCACGCGTGTAGTGCGGCAGGCCTCGGTTCAACTGTTAAACGTCGGGTGCACACCTTTGTGCGCGTTGATTTCCTGTTGCATCTGCACCACCAGCGTCGCAATCGCGTGGGGTGAATTCAGCTCCCAAAGCGGAACGTGGGTCGCCACCAGGTCGACTTTGCCGGTCACGCAATCACACACGCGAATGGTCAGGGACTGATCCGGCGCCACGCTGCACGTGCATACCGACGGCAGAAAACTGTGTTCAATGATGTTTTGGATTTCCAGTGTTGAAAGGTTCATCGCTGCCTCCCTCACGCCAGATGTATTGCCGGGACAATGCTCCGTCATTTCGCCCGCCAGGCGAGAAAATTCTAGCCCTCGCCACAGGTGCTCTCAAGATCGCGAACAGGTTGCCCGTCGTCTCACCGGCTGTCGCGAAATGCGACAAACACCCCTGCCCGGCCCCCTTGATCTGCTGCGCAAAAACCCCGCCCGACCACGGCCGACCGGCGCTTTGGGGGACTTGGCACAGCCATTGCGAAAGCCCGGTTCTCACGAACAACAAGAGGCCTCGCCAATGTCGCTCCCAAACGTGCTTCCCGCCACTTCGGCGTTCATCCAACGCGCCCCGCGCATGCTGATCGGCAGTGGCTGGGTCGAGGCCGCCGACGGCCAGACCATGCCCCTGCACAACCCGGCCACCGGCGAAGTGCTGTGCGTGGTGCCACGGGCAACGCCTGCGGATGTCGATCGCGCGGTGCTTGCCGCCCGCCAGGCGTTCGACGATTCAACCTGGACCCGCACCCGCCCCCGGGAGCGGCAGAATCTGTTATGGAAACTCGCCGACCTGATGCAGCGCGACGCCGAGCTGCTGGCGCAACTGGAATGCCTGAACAACGGTAAAAGTGCGGCGGTGGCCCAGGTGATGGACGTGCAACTGGCCATCGACTTCCTGCGCTATATGGCCGGTTGGGCGACCAAGATCGAAGGTTCTACGGTTGACGTGTCGGCACCGCTGATGCCCAACGACCAGTTCCACAGCTTCATCCGTCGCGAAGCGGTGGGCGTGGTCGGCGCCATCGTTGCCTGGAACTTCCCGCTGTTGCTGGCCTGCTGGAAACTCGGTCCGGCCCTGGCCACCGGTTGTACCGTGGTGCTCAAACCCGCCGACGAAACCCCGCTGACCGCATTGAAACTCGCCGAGCTGGTGCTGGAAGCCGGGTATCCCGAAGGCGTGTTCAACGTGGTCACCGGCACCGGCATCACTGCCGGTTCGGCCCTGACTCACAACCCGCTGGTGGACAAGCTGACCTTCACCGGCTCCACCGCCGTGGGCAAGCAGATCGGCAAGATCGCCATGGACTCCATGACCCGGGTCACCCTGGAGCTGGGCGGTAAATCGCCGACCATCGTCATGGCCGACGCCGACCTGAAAACCGCTGCGGCCGGGGCGGCCAGCGCGATTTTCTTCAATCAGGGCCAGGTCTGCTGCGCAGGTTCCAGGCTGTATGTACAGCGCAAGCATTTCGACAATGTGGTGGCGGACATCAGCGACATCGCCAACGCCATGAAACTGGGCAACGGCCTGGACCCGAGCGTCGAAATGGGCCCGTTGATCTCGGCGCGCCAGCAGGAGCGCGTCTACGGCTACATCGAAAAGGGCCGGGAAAGCGGTGCGACCATTGCCTGCGGTGGTGAGCAGTTCGGGCCGGGGTTCTTCGTCAAGCCGACGGTGATCGTCGACGTCGATCAGAAGCACTCACTGGTGCAGGAAGAAATCTTCGGCCCGGTGCTGGTGGCCATCCCGTTCGATGACGAAGCCGATGCTCTGCGCATGGCCAATGACAGCCCTTACGGGTTGGGAGCGAGTATCTGGTCCAATGACCTGGCGGCGGTGCACCGGATGATTCCACGCATCAAGTCAGGCTCGGTGTGGGTCAACTGCCACAGCGCCCTGGACCCGGCGCTGCCGTTCGGCGGCTACAAGATGTCCGGGGTCGGGCGTGAGATGGGGTATGCGGCGATCGAGCATTACACCGAGCTGAAGTCGGTGTTGATCAAACTGTGAAACAGTTTTTGTAGGAGCTGGCGAAGCCTGCGATCTTTTGATCCTCGGTACGTTTGAGGCAACCAAAAGATCGCAGCCTTTGGCAGCTCCTACGGTTTGAATCCCTGCCCCATCAACCAACTCCTGACCATCCTTCCCTGCTCCACCGTCAAACCGGCCAACACCTGATCCGCCGGCTCGCCCTGCTTTAACCTCTGCACCAACGCCGCCACCTCAACCCCTTGCACATGCCAGATCCCCAACGGCTGATCGACCGTGATCACCACCTCGGCCTCATCGACCCACCCATCACGCAACACCGGCGCCCGCTCAACCCTCAGCGCATTGAAATTACCCCCTGCATGGGCCACCTCGGCATCCGGCCAGTTCCGTCGTGCCTGCCAGAACGGCTGGTCCAGCCAGCGTTGCTCATCGGCATAAAAATCCCGGCCGGTCCGTGCAAAACGCAAAAACAACTGCTCCACCCGCTGCTGGTGGAAACGCTGGGCCAGAGCCGCTCGTTCGGGTTTGCACAGCAGCGTGTTGATCACTGCCGGAGCCTGCAACGCCGAGGACAACGACTGAAAGATCCCGTTGCCCGACAACGGGTCCACCGCCATAGCCGCATCGCCGACCCGAATCCAGTTTTCGCCACACACCTGCGGGCTCAGAATCGCCGTGCTGCTGCGGGCGTGCAGCTGCAGATCACTTTCCGCTTCGCCTGCAAAAAATGCCGTGGCCAGCCGCGAACCCTGGCGCCGCTGCCGGCAGTAATCGAGCAACATGGCCTTGCCCGGCAACCCGGCGCTGGCCACGTCCACTGTCCATTGCCAGTAGCACTGACCATCGGCGCGCCGCGCCATCCACGCCCAGCCATCCTCGAGGCTTTCCACGGCGCTGGCGGTGCTGCCCGGCGAACCCTGCCAGCGATTGAGCAAGCTGACCGTCTCGGGGCCGCGCAAGCCTTTGCCGATAGCGGGAGCCTGACGTCCGCGGGCCTCGACGAGAAACGCTGCGAGCAGCGGTTCGCGGCCGTCGATTTCGACTCGATGGCCATTGGTCGATGACTGAACCGTCAACACCCGGCCTTCGATCAGCTCAACCCCCGCCAGGCGCAAATCCTCGCGCAGGCCTCGGTCAAAAGCCGGGCGGTCGAGCAGATACTCGACGTTCTGCGCATGCTGCCGGCCATTCCACGAGACCTGGCGCTGGGACGGTAACGCCGCATCCGCCAGTGCATGCTGCAGGCCGGCGCTGCGCAATGCCTCAAGAACCCGTGCGGATACACCTTCGAGCGCCGCAAACCGGCGCCATTCGCTGATCAGCGTGACGCCATGGCCCAGCCGCCGCAGCCCCAGTGCGACCGCGGCGCCGGCCGGTCCGGCGCCAAGAATGACGATGTCGGTCATGGCTCGAAGCGCCGTTCAGGGCCACGGTAACGGGCATGCTCGCGCAACCACTCGACGACTTGCTGATTGCTGGCGCCAGGCTGTTCGGCGAGGAACCCGGCGATGTGCCCGCTCAAGGCGGCACAACCGAGGCTCGCTCCGGATTGCCCCGGATAGGTGCCCTGCACACACGCAGCGAAATCCGCCTGGGCACTGTTGAGCCACGACCATTCCTGCTCGGCGCAGCGCGCATCGCCGGTCACTCGCAACACCTGCGGATAGTTGGCCGGAAACACCCCTTCCCCCTGGGCTGGACTCGACGCACACAGCAGCACGCCCCGTGCCACCGCTGCCGCGCAGGCTGCGCGCAACAAGCTGCGATCCTGACGCAGGCCAAGGCTCAGATTGATCAGTCGCACGTCCTGCGCCAGCAGCCAGTCAATCGCCGTGGCGATCTGCAAGGCGCTGGTGACACCGCGCTGGTCGAACACCTGCGCCACGCAAAACAGCGCCGAGGGTGCACGCCGGCCGATCGCCTCGATCACCGCACTGCCATGCCCCAGCGGATCGTCGCGCAAATCGCCCTCGGCCAGGCCGTCTTCGAGCAATGCAAAGCGCCGACCGGCGATCACTCGCATCCGCTGTGCCGCCGAGTGGCCGCTGTCCACCACACCCACGCGCAACTCAGGTTTCATGCAGCACCGTTTTCGAGGTCAGCACGCCGTCGAGCAATTCGAAACGCAGATCGGCATCGGCCAGGGTTGATGGGCGATGGCTGATCAGGATGCGCGTGCGCCCGGCAAACAAGCGGTCGATGGCGTCGATGACTTCGCGCTCGGTGGCTTCATCCACCGCGGACGTGGCTTCATCGAGCACCAGAATCAAAGGGTCCTGCAACAGCGCACGGGCAATCGCGATGCGTTGCTTCTGCCCACCGGACAACTGCTGACCGCGCTCGCCCAACGGACTGTCGAGGCCTTCGGGCAAGGACTCGATCAGGCTGTCGAGTTGCGCCAGCCGCGCCACGTCGGCAATCGCCTCGCGGCTGGCGTCCGGCACCGCGTAGGCCAGGTTGTCGGCGAGGCTGCCGCGAAACAGCACGATGTCCTGGCTGACGATGGCAATGCGCCGACGCAACTGGAACAGATCCAGTTCGCGCAGATCGACATCACCCAGCAGGACCCGGCCCGATTGTGGATCGTGATGACGTTGCAGCAGGTCGATCAGGGTGGATTTACCCACGCCGGAGCCGCCGCTGAGGGCCACTTTCAAGCCGTAGGGGATCCGTGCTTCGATGCCGCGCAGGGTCGACTGGCGACCGGGATGGGCAAAGTGCACGTTGTCGAACCAGAGGTCACCGGAACTCGGCATCGGGCGTGGCGTGACAGGCGTCGACACGGTCGGTTGTTCGCCGCGCAACTCCATGACCCGGCCGAGGCTGACGGTCATCCGCTGAATGGCAACGTACAGCCCGAGCAGGCTTTGCACCGGCCCCACGGCCATGCCCAGGTAGGTGGAAAAGGCAATCAGGGCACCGAGCTGCCAGGTGCCCTGCACCACCCAGTAACCGCCGATCAGAAATGCGCAGGCCCGGGACAGCGAGGTCAGCGTACCGGGCACGGCCTGGGTGAAAAACTCGGTGACTTGCAGGCGCAGCAACTGGCTCATGTAGCCCTGCCCCAGCGTCTCGAGGCGCCGCGCTTCGCGCTGTTGCTGGCCGGCGGACTGGATGAACTTCATCACCGGCAGCGTCTCGACCATGAACGACGACATGTCCGCCGAACGCTCGCGCAACTGCCGCACATCGCGCTCGACCTTGCGCCGCATCCAGCGCAGCCAGAGGACATCGAGGGGAATCAGCACCACCGCCAGCAGCGAGAGTTTCCACGACAACGTCAACAGCATCGCGATGGCAACCACCAGACCGATCACACTCGACACCGCCGAGAACAGCGAGTCCACGGCGAACCGCTGGATTTCCGCGACGTCGCCATCGAGGCGCGACATCAGGTCGCCGATGCGCCGCTGGCCGTAGAAGCTCGGCGACAGGGTTTGCAAATGCCGGTACAGGTCGTCGCGCAAGGCAAACAGCATGCGCCCGGACAGTCGCGTGTGCAGGTAGCGGTTGATGCCCGAGAGCGCCGTGCCCAGCAACCCGGCGACGATCATCAACCCGGCGATCAATACCAGCATCGGGAAGTTGCGCGCCAGCAGGCCGTCGTCGATCAGCAGTTTGGTCAGCCACGGCTGCACCAGCACCAGCGCCGAGGCGCAGACCGACAAACCCAGCAACCCGGCAATCGCCAGGCGATGGGGGCGCACGAAGCTGTACAACCAGCGCAGTGACGCTTGCAGCGCCTCGGGGTTCTGGCTGTCGATCAGCCGAACGATCAAGCGCTGCATTACGAACGCAACTGTTTGAGCTTGCGATACAGGGTCGCGCGGCTGATGCCCAGTGCGTCGGCGGCGGCCGAGACGTTGCCTTGGTGCGTGTCCAGGGACTGCCGGATCAGCTCCAGTTCGTTTTCCCGGATGCTGCCGGCCTGGGGCCGTTCGCTGGCGGTCAACTCGTCGAGCATGCTGTCGGGCAAGTGGTCGAGGGTCAGCACGGTTTCACCCGGTTCGCGCATGGCCAGCGCGGTGCGCAGGACCATCTCCAGTTGGCGGATGTTGCCGGGCCAGTGATAACCGCCGAGCAAGCGATCGAGATCATCGTGCAGGACCGCGTTGGGGGCGCCCAGTGTCGTCAGCATGCGACTGACCAGCGCGGCGAAATCTTCGCGTTCGCGCAGGGCCGGAAGCATCACGCTGATGCCGTTGACCCGGTAGAACAAGTCCTCGCGAAAGTGCTTTTCTTCCACCAGACGCTTGAGGTCGCGGTGGGTGGCGCAGATCAGCGCGATGTCGATGTCCTGCTCTTCGCCTGCGCCCAGGGGCGCGACCTTGCGATCCTGCAACACCCGCAACAGTCGGGCCTGCAAGGCCAGGGGCATGTCGCCGATTTCATCGAGGAACAAAGTGCCGCCATGGGCCTGCTGCAGGCGCCCGACCATGCCGCCCCGGCGTGAACCGGTGAACGCGCCTTCGCGATAGCCGAACAGTTCGGACTCGATCAGGCCTTCAGGAATGGCCGCGCAGTTCACTGCCACGAAGGGTTTGTCGCAGCGCGCTCCGGCCATGTGCAGGGCGCGGGCGATGACCTCTTTACCGGTGCCGGTTTCGCCCAGCAACAAGACGGGTAACTCATTGGCCAAGCCTTGACGGGCCATGCGCAAGGCGCGGGCGTAGCGTGTATTGCTGCCGGCCAGCGCTTCCAGATCCGGTTGTGCCTTGGCAGTTTTCGCCGCAGTGCGCGGTGGGCTGCTGACGTTGATCGAGCGTTGCGGCGCGCGCAGGGTTTTGTAGAAGAACTCGCCCTTGGCGGTTTGCAGGCTGCCGGCCCCGCCCTGATGCAGGCGCGCCAACAACTGCAAGCCGTCGACGCCGAGAAACTCCTCGCAGCGCCGACCGACCAGGGCCGAGCGCTCGGCGTGGAGCAACTGGCAAGCCTGGGCGCTGACCGCGAGGATCTGCCCGCCGAGACTCACCGCCAGCAGGCCTTGCCACGGGGATTCCAGATACTGCCTGCGGCTGTGGAAGGCCAGCACGATTTCGTCCGGATAGCTGGCGTTGAACACCCGGCTTTCGATCTGGCTGACCGCCATGGCCAGCAGCGCAGTGCTGTCGTGGGCGCGGCCAAGGGGGCCTTCGCGGGTCAGGTCGAGGACGCCAAGAATGTCGCCCTGGGGGCAATGGATCGGCACCGAAGTGCAGGAAAAATCACTGAGGCGATCCAGATAATGTTCGCCGCAATCGATCAGGGTCGGCCGGGCTTCCACCAGTGCCGTGCCGAGGGCGTTGGTGCCGCGGACCGCTTCGCTCCAGCAGGCGCCCAGGGTGATGTCCTGCAAGCCGCTGCCCTTGAGACGGTCGGCGCGGCCTTCGACGGCGAGGATGGTGGCGTCGGAGTTGGCCAGGATGATCAGCCCTTCCTTGCCCTGACGCTCGGCCAGGTAATCGATCGCCGGCAGCGCGGCGTCGATCAGCAAGCGATTGTTGGCCAGCAATACGTCAAGGCTGGCACTCGATTCCAGCGCCAGCTCGTGCTTGGCATTGAAATGCACGCCATGGCTCAGGCTGCGTCGCCACGAAGCATCGATTTCCGCACGCAGGACGCCATCCGGCACTTCGCCTTCCAGGTGCAACTTTTCCCGGGCCAGCCGGGCTTCGCGATGCTGTTTGGGGGAGTTTGTTTTTATTAGCGTCATCAAGCGCTCCGGGTCATCCGCCCTGCGCCTTCATACGTTGGCGCCCTGGCGCAATCTTTACGTTAACGTAAGGGCTATGGCAAGTGCCGTAGGGCGCTTGTAATTCACCAGATAGACCGAGTTATCGTTCTTCGCGAGCAAGCCCGCTCCCACACTTGACTGTGTTGAACCAAAAATGTGTGGTCAACATCGGACAATGTGGGCCTGCGTTCAGTCGATTTTCCCGGCGCGGGCCAACACAGCGTTGAGCAAAACATCCGTGCCCTGGCGCACGTCTTCGGGCAGTACGTCTTCGGCTTCGTTGTGACTCAGGCCGCCCACGCACGGGATGAACACCATGGCCGTCGGGCAGTACCGCGCCAGGTGGATCGCGTAATGTCCGGCGCCACTGACGGTCCCCTCGGTGGAGTCCGGGAACCGTTGGTGAGCGCCCGTCGATTTTTCATCTTTTTTTCCACATCCCGTGGGGAAAGTCGGGGAAGTACAAGCTAGCAGAATTCCTTACATCTCAACCTGTGTGCCCAGCTCTATCACCCGATTCAACGGCAACTTGAAGTACTTGAGGTTGCTGTTGGCGTTCTTGAGTAAAAAGGCGAACAGGCCTTCTCGCCAACGGGCCATGCCGATGCGCTTGGTCGGGATCACCGTTTCCCGGCTCAGGAAATAGGTGGTGCGCATCGGACTGAAGTCCAGCTCAGCCAAGTGACAGAGACTCAACGCCAAAGGGACATCGGGCTCCTCGATAAAGCCGAAGTGCAGGCTGACCCGGAAGAACCCTTCGCCATATGCTTGAACCTCAAACCGTCGATCAGCACTCACACGAGGGCTGTCTTCAGACACCACGGTGAGCAACACCACTTGCTCATGCAAAACCTGGTTATGCAAAAGGTTGTGCAGCAGCGCATGCGGAACGGCATCGGACCTGGCTGTCAGAAATACCGCCGTACCTTGTACACGATGAGGAGGCTGCGTGCGGATGCTACCGATGAATACTGGTAGAGGCAGCGCGGTTTCGTCCAGCCGTTCAACAATGATCTTGCGGCCCCGTTTCCAGGTGGTCATCAAAATGAACAGGCCAATACCGGCAATCACCGGGAACGCACCGCCCTGGAAGATCTTCGGAGCATTGGCCGCGAAGTACAGGCTGTCTACCAGCAGAAAACCGAGCAGCATCGGAATGGCCAGCCAGCGCGGGGTTTTCCATAGCAACAGGACGACAGCCGAGGACAGGATGGTGGTGATCAACATGGTGCCCGTCACAGCGACCCCATAAGCGGCGGCCAATGCACTGGACGACTCGAAACCAAGCACCAGCAGCACAACACCGACCATCAATGCCCAGTTGACCGTGCCGATGTAGATCTGTCCCTGCTCCAGGCTGGAGGTGTGCTGGATAAACATGCGAGGAACATACCCAAGCTGGATGGCCTGGTGGGTCAGGGAAAATGCGCCTGAGATCACGGCTTGAGAGGCGATGATGGTAGCCAGTGTGGAGAGTGCGACCATCGGCAGCAGTGCCCAGCCCGGCGCGAGCAAATAAAATGGATTGCGCACCGCCTCAGGGTTTTCCAGGATCAAGGCACCTTGACCAAAATAGTTGAGTACAAGTCCTGGCAGTACCAAAATGAACCACGCGCGGGCAATGGGTTTGCGACCGAAGTGTCCCATGTCTGCATACAGTGCTTCGGCGCCCGTCAGCGCGAGTACCACTGCCCCAAGGATGGCCACACCGATTCCCGGATGAGCGATAAAAAAATGCGCTCCCCAGTACGGATTGAGCGCTTGCAATACTTCCGGTCGCTGGAAAATGCCATAGATCCCCAGCGCACCCAGCACGACAAACCACAGCACCATCACTGGGCCGAACAGGATACCGATGCGAGCGGTGCCGTGTTTCTGTATCAAGAACAGCGCCACCAGCACGATCACTGACAAGGGCACGACCCAGTGTTCGATTCCGTCAAACGCCAGTTGTAGACCTTCAACCGCAGAGAGCACCGAAATGGCCGGGGTGATCATGCTGTCCCCGTAAAAAAGCGCCGCACCGAACAGGCCAAGCAGAACGAGTATTTTACTCATGCGCGGATAAGGGGCGGCCGCGCGGCGGGCTAAAGCCGTCAAGGCCATGATGCCGCCTTCGCCCTGGTTGTCGGCACGCAGGATGAACAGCACGTATTTGATCGAGACGACCCAAATCAGTGACCAGAAGACCAACGACAGAATACCCAACACGCCGTCGTGGTTGGCCTGAACGCCATAGTGACCAGAAAATACTTCTTTCAACGTGTACAGAGGGCTGGTGCCAATGTCCCCGTAAACCACTCCGACCGCGGCAACGAGCAGGCCCAGTCCTGACGTTTTGGATTGCGGGTTTTCATGTGCTCCGATTGCTGTTTCACTCAAGGGTCGCTTCTCTCGAATTGCGGGGAGGAAGTGCATGCCATCCTTGGGCAAAACAATATGCCCAGGCCACTGAAGCCTCGAGGCGCATGGACGATCTGAAAAGTCGCGGCCAGTATCTTTGAGGGCTGAAACGGCAGTCGTAAAGAATGCGTAAAAATTTACGGCGATACGAACTCTATCCATTCAAATCATCAGATTGGATCTGGCGGTGCCGGGTGTGCTCGATATTGCCGGACTGACATATTGAGTCACTTGCAGCCCTGCACGACAGGCAGCACAGTCAAAAGCGAACCCTCAGCAGCCCGGTGTCGCTTGGAACTCTTCAAAATGATGCCGTAACAATGGCATCTCTCGCTAATAGCCAACGTAGACACGTTCTCGCCCATAAAACCCCTCCTGGCAAACGAGATAAATAGCTAGCTATTTGTTAGTGAAAGTCTGAAGTATTCATTTGAACTTTCAGATTCTTTCACCGCGCGGCCTGTGCCTAACATCGACTCCACAGCGAACCAGCCTCTTCGCAGCCGGGCGCCGTCGAAGTGCTTTTGCAGCAGACCCTGGGATTTTTGAGGATCACCGATGAAGCTGGAAATTTTCCGCACGCTGTGGGGCTATACCGCCAGCAAGGCTCAGGCGCTCGAGGAGTTGCTGCACGCGGGCTTTGACGGCATGGAAGCACGCCTGCCGCTGGACGCCCGTGAACGGGCCGAGTTCGGCGCTTTTCTCCAGGCCAATCGCCTGGGCTATATCAGCACCGTCTTCACCGCGTACGACGTGCTGCCTGACCAGTCGGCAACGCCCGCCGTTCACCTCGATGACCTCGACCAGAAACTCGCCTGGGCTGCCGAACTCGGCCCACGCTTCGTCAACGTGCTGGCGGGCAACGATCGCTGGTCCTTGCCACAACAAGTTGAATTTTTTGGCCAGGCGCTGGATCTGGCGCGCAAGCACGGCCAGGTCTGCAGTTTCGAGACTCACCGCTCGCGTTCGCTGTTCAACCCCTGGGTGACCCTGGAGTTGATCCGCCAACTGCCCGACTTGTTGTTCACCAGTGACATCAGCCACTGGGTCGTGACTTGCGAGCGTCTGTTGAATGACCCGGCCGATGACCTGAGCGCTTTCATCGAGCGGGTTCACCATATCCAGGCCCGGGTCGGTTACGACCAGGGCCCGCAGGTTCCGCACCCGGCGGCGCCCGAATATGCCAAAGAACTGGCGTTCCATCAGCAGCACTGGGAAAGCATCTGGCGCTCGCAGCAAGCCCGCGATTACCAAGTCAGCACCCTGACCCCGGAATTCGGCGCCGACGGCTACCTGCATCATTTGCCCTTCACCAATGTCCCGGTCGCCGACCTGTGGTCATTGAACGTGTGGATGGGCCAGACCGAGCGCGAACACTTCGAGCGTTTCAGCCACTCAAGCCATCCTTAGGGAGCCGATGCGTCATGCCTGACAATAAACACAACAGCGCCAGCACTGACACACACAAAGCCAACTTCAACAGCATTCCGGTGGTCAACATCGCCGGTCTGTTCAGCGTTGAACTGGAACACCGCCTGGCCGTGGCCGAGCAATTGGGGCGCGCCGCCAGCGAGGTCGGGTTCCTCTATATCACCGATCACGGCATCGACCCGCAACTGATCGCCAACCTGCGCCAGGCTGCCAAGGACTTTTTCGACCAGCCCTTCGACACCAAGATGCGCTACTACATCGGCACCTCACAAACCCACAAGGGTTTTGTGCCCGAAGGCGAAGAGGTCTACTCCAAGGGCAAGCCGGACCACAAGGAAGCCTTCGACGTCGGCTTCGAAGTCCCGGCCGATGACCCGCTGGTGCTGGCCAACACTCCGTTGCTGGGGCCCAACGACTGGCCGCAGCTGTCAGGCTTCAAGGCGTCGGTACAGGCCTACTATGCAGCCATCTTCGCCTTGGGCCGGCGCCTGTTCGGCGGCTTCGCCCTGACCCTGGGCCTGGAAGAAAACTATTTCGACAGCCTGGTCACCCGTCCGCCGTCCAAGCTGCGCCTGATCCACTACCCCTTCGACGGTGCCGCCCATGATGCACCGGGTCTTGGCGCCCATACTGACTACGAGTGCTTCACCATCCTTTTGGCCGACAAACCGGGCCTTGAGGTGATGAACGATCTTGGCCAGTGGATCGATGCACCACCGATGGCCGATGCCTTTGTCGTCAACATCGGCGACATGCTGGAAGTGATGACGGCAGGCGCTTTCGTTGCCACTGCGCATCGGGTGCGCAGCGTGAAGGAGGAGCGCTATTCCTTTCCGCTGTTTTATGCCTGCGACTATCACACCCAGATCAAGCCGCTGCCCGGGTTCGCCCAGGCAGGCAACGACTACGAAGAAATCACCATCGGCGAACACATGTATGGCCAGGCGCTGCAGACCTATCGGTATCTGCGCCAGAGGGTGGCCAACGGGGAAGTTCAGCTGCCAGGCAAGGCACGCAAGCCCGCCAGTTTCGGACATTTGAAAAATCAGGCGCAACCGTCCTGATTGAAATTTTCAGCTACCCCCCTACCTACGCCGGAGTCAGTACATGATGAAAAACAACAAGAAAAACCTTTTGAGCCTGGCTGTATTGGCAGCCGGCATGTTCGGTGCCACGGTGAGCATGGCCGCGGCAGAAACGTTCAAGGTCGGCATGGAAATCACCTACCCTCCTTTCGAGTCCTACGACAAGGACAAGAATGTGGTGGGTTCGGACCCCGAGCTGGCAACGGCTCTGGCCAAGCAGATGAACGCCAAGGTGGAGTTCGTCGACACCAAGTTCCCGAGCCTGATCCTGGGCCTGAACTCCGGCAAGTACGACGCGATCATTTCCGGCATGTACATCACGCCGGAGCGCCAGACCCAGGCCCAGACCATCGCCTATGCCAACACCGGGGCCGCGGTCATGGTGCCCAAGGGCAGCGAGATCAATGCGAAAAAACCTGAGGACCTGTGCGGTTTGAAACTGGGCCTGGAACAGGGCACGACCTGGGTCAAGGAATTCAGGAAGCTGTCCGATGAATACTGCGTGCCGAACAACAAAGGGGCGATCACCGTCAGCGAATACCCCTCAGCCCCCGAAGTGACCCAGGCCCTGCTGTCCAGGAACATCCAGGCCCAGGTCGAAATCGCCGGCGCGGCAAAAATGATCGCGGAAAAGACCAACGGCCGGGTCGTGATCACCACCGAGCATCCGATCTATCAGCAAACCCTGGGCATCTTCGTCAAGAAAGGTAACGACGAAACCTTCCAGGCCGTGCAGAAGGCCTTCGAGGAGAGCAAAAAGAGCGGTGAATACGCCGCAGTCCTCAAGAAATATGGTTTGGAAGAACCGACTGCCAACTAAGAACCTGTCCTTGTAGTCTGGTCATCTGCCTCCCCTGCACCGGGGCGGCAGATCGAGGTGCCCCATGCCATTCGATTGGTCGTATTTCTTCTCCCTGTTCTCCCTGCCGGACTTCTGGAGTGCCTGCGTCACGGTGGTCCAGCTCAGTGCCCTGGCCTGGTTCATCGGCATGCTGCTGGGTTTTGTCCTGGCCACGGCCAAGCTGTCCCAATCGCCCTTGGTGCGCATTCCCGCAGCGGTCTACATCTGGTTCTTCCGCAGCATCCCGTTGCTGGTGCTGGTGGTGTTCGTCTACAACCTGCCGCAATTGTTTCCCGGTAGCGGATCGATTCTGTCCAACCCCTTCTACGCAGGTCTGCTGGCCCTGGTGGTCACTGAAGCGGCGTACATGGCGGAAATCCATCGTGGCGGCCTGATCTCCGTGGCCAAGGGCCAGAAGGAAGCCGGGCGTGCGCTGGGTGTCGGCCTGTTGGGCATGCAACGGCTGATCGTGATCCCCCAGGCTTTCCGTATTTCGCTGCCGACCTTGATCAATGAATACATCACGGTGGTCAAGCTGACATCGCTGGTCTCGGTCATTTCCCTGACCGAAATCCTCACAGTCGGCCAACGCCTCTATGCCACCAACTTCCTGGTCATGGAAACGCTGGCGGCGGTAGGCGTCTATTACGTGTTGATCGTCACCGTGTTCGGTTATTTCCTGCAGCGCCTGGAGCGCTACCTGGACCTGAACCTGCGCAAGCCGCACACGCTCGACGCGTCCACCATCGCCAGGTTCAAGGCCAGTGCCGAAGCGTTGCCCGGCACTGCGCGCAAGGCAGCAGGCACTAACGCGACGCCCATCCTGCAACTGAAGAACATCCAGAAGAGCTATGGCACGCACAAGGTGCTGCTGGGTATCGACCTTAATGTCGAATGCGGCCAGGTGGTCTCGATCATCGGGCCATCCGGTTCCGGCAAGACTTCGCTGATCCGCACGGTCAACGGCCTGGAAACCATCGATACCGGCGACATTCTGTTGTTCGGCGAAAAATTCATCGAGGCTTCGAACAAACCCAATGGCTCCCGCCTGCGCAAAGGCGTGCGGCACATCGGCATGGTGTTCCAGAACTTCAACCTGTTCCCGCACCGCACCATTCTTGACAACGTCAC
The DNA here is from genome assembly GCF_019956375.1 of Pseudomonas sp. GL-R-19. NCBI lineage: Bacteria > Pseudomonadati > Pseudomonadota > Gammaproteobacteria > Pseudomonadales > Pseudomonadaceae > Pseudomonas > Pseudomonas sp. GL-R-19. The sequence goes on from NZ_JAHBDJ010000029.1 coordinate 54,971, forward strand.
ACTGGCGCCGCGTTACCACGGCCAGCCGGGCGAGCTGAGTGAACATCGTGCCTATGCGCTACTGGACAAGGTCGGCCTGCTGGCCCATGCCCACAAGTACCCGCACCAGCTCTCCGGCGGGCAACAGCAGCGCGTGGCGATCGCTCGAGCCCTGGCGATGGAGCCGCAGATCATGCTGTTCGACGAGCCGACCTCGGCCCTCGACCCGGAATTGGTCAACGACGTGCTGAGCGTGATCCGCGACCTGGCGAAAGAAGGCATGACCATGCTGATCGTGACCCACGAAATGGACTTTGCCATGTCGATATCCGACCGGGTCGTGTTCATGGAGAACGGTAATATCCAACTGGATGCCGCCCCTGAAACCATACGATGCGATGCCAAAGGAGAACGAGTGCGGCGCTTCATGGGAATCAGTGCTCGATCGCCAAGCCTGGCTGCAACGCTGGATCATGCATGAGCATGGGTGCATGCCTTAATGTCGATCAGGGTTTACGCGCAATGATCACCTGACTTTTTGCCACCACGGCATCCAGCGCCTGCTTGATCTGTGCACCCCGTGGCGAGGCCAGGATCGCCTGCCAGGTATCCGCCCAGTGGTTGAGCAATGGATGGTCCGGGTTGCTGAAATCGACCTTGGCCTCCCAGAACAACAGCATCCACATCGACCAGTAGAATCCGTACTGGCTGTGGCTGATCACTTCCAGGCCGGCATCGCTGACCATGGCCTTGAACTGCTCTTCGCTGATGATGCGAATGTGGTTGGGTTTCTGGAAATACTCGGCCGCGGCGATATCTTTCTGCAGGTCTTCGGAGCTGGGATGCGGAACGCTCAGCAGGTACAGCGCGCCCGGTTTGCCGACGCGCACCAGTTCAGCGAGGAACTGCGCCGGATCGTCCACGTGCTCGATGACCTCGGTCGACACCACCCGCGTGGCGGTCCCATCGGCAATCGGCAGCGGGTTGCAGTCGGTGACGTGGCATTCGACGTCGCGGGCCGGTGTATCGCTCAGGCGCTGGCGGGTCGCTTCGACCTTGGCTGCGTCGATATCGGCGATGATGATCTTCGCCCCGCGCATCCCGCAGAAATGCACGTTGCCGCCGTCGCCGCAGCCCACATCCAGCAGCGTGTCCTCGGAGGTCACCGGGAAGCCGATGAACAGTTCGCCGGTTTGCTGATTGAACCAGCCACTGAGCATCGCGTCGTGCAGGCCGAGCATGTAGGGGTCGACTTTCTCCGCCACTGGCGCCGCGGGCGCTGTCTCTGGCTGCACAGGCGCGGGCGTGCCCGCCGTGAGTTTCTTCAAAAGGCTCAGCATGAGGTAGCTCCAGAGGATGGGACGGCTGTTCGGGAGGTGCCCAGGCGTTTGACCAGCGAGGCGCCGCGGTTGCGCATGGGCATTTCGATGTAGCGATAGTTGAGTTCGCTCAGCAATACGATCAGGCCGCCAGCCATCAGCAACATCAGAATCGGATGGCCAGCGGGACTGGGCAGCCCGGCAGTCTGTAAACGGAAAATGAATTCACGAACCAGCAGGTAGGCCGGGATATGGATCAGGTAAATCCCGTAGGAACGGCTGCCGACCCACGTCATCAGGTTTTTGAACACGCCGCGCGGCAACAGGTAATCGCGGTTGTAAGAAGCGATCCACACCAGCAGCGCGCACAACAGCGCAATCACGCCGATCCGGTAAGAAGTGAAGGTGAAACGATCCGTTGCCATGAAGCTGAGCAGCAGCGATACCGCGATCAGTGCGGCAATACCCGCCCACGGACGACGCAGGAATTTTGGCTCCCAGCGTCGGTACGAAGGCTGCACGCTCCACATCGCCAACAGCACGCCAAGGGCCAGCGCGTCGGTGCGCACCACCATCAGGATCGGCGTGCGCAAGGTCAACAATTGCAGCGCCACCAGCGCCAGCAAGGCCCACACCAGGTGTTTGCGCAACAGCACGATCAACAGCGGAAACAGCAGGTAGAACTGCTCTTCCAGCGACAGGCTCCAGTACACGAAACTGGTGCCGTACTCGTAGTGATAAAAACTGTCGGCAAAGCGGAAATTGGCGTACTGCGCCACGCCGGCCAGGGTCGCCTGCAGGTTCGCGTGCAGCGTGCCGAAGGCGCCGGAACGGTTGAGAAAAAGGCACGCCAGCAACATCAGCGCCAGCCATAACCAGGCCGAAGGCAGCAAACGAAAGGCCCGGCGCAACCAGAAATTGCGTGTCTGTTGCCAGTATTCCTGGCGAGTTGTGCAACCGCGCAAGGCGGGGATCAGGCTGCGGGCAATGACGAAACCCGAGATCGCGAAAAACAGATCCACGCCCCACCACGGCTGGCTGTACAGCGTGATGCTCTGCAGCAACGGCACAGCCGCCGCGAACAGGCTGTCCTGCAGGTGATGAAACAGCACGCCGAGCACCGCAATGCCGCGCAGCAACTCGATGTCCATGATCCGTTTTTCGTTGCTCATGCGCCCTCCTGGACATGAGGTTTACGGGCAATGATCACCTGGCTCTTGGGCATGAACCGATCCAGCATCTGCTTGATCGCCAACCCGTCGGGCTGGGCCAGCAAGTCCTGCCAGGTTTTCGCCCAGCTCTCCATCAGCGGCGGATACGGCGCCTGAATCCGGTCACGAACCGCACCGCCCAGATCCCGCCCGGCGGCCCGTTCACTGGCCCAGAAAAAAATCATGCCCATCACCCAGAAAAACCCGGTGGCCTGACGATGTTCGATGACCAGGCCCGCGTCCTCCACCAGCGCAGCGAATCGCTCGGGGCTGAAAATCTGCACGTGATTGGGCGACTGAAAATAGCTGGCCGGGGCGATGCCTTTCTGCAAATGCTCGCCCACCGGGGATGGCACGCTCAACAGATACAACGCACCTGGGCGGCCCATGCGCACCAGTTCGGCCATGAAGGGTTCTGGATGGTCGATGTGTTCCAACACTTCCATGCACACGACTTTGCTGGCGCAACCATCGGCCAGAGGCAGCGGCAGGCTGTTGCTGACCAGACCGAGATTCGTCTTGTCCGACTGCGCTTGCACTTGCCGCGCCAGGTCGCGGACCTTGTCGTGCTCACTGTCGGTGAAGATCACCGACGCGCCTTGACGCACCGCAAACAAGGTCGCCACCCCTTCGCCACAACCGACATCCAGCAAGGTGTCGTCGGCGGTAATGGCAAAGCCTTTGAGCAACTCGCCGCTGTCGCCCGAAAACCAGCCGTCATGCATTGCATCGTGCAGGCCCACCTCTCTTGGCGACACACGGGATTGCTCGACCGGCAACGTCGCAGGCCGGGGCTCGGGTTTCGTCTCTGCAAAGAAACGTCTGACCCATGCGCGAATCATGCCTCAGGGGTTTCCACGGCACGGTTCTCGAACAGACGCTCAAAAAATACGCCAAGCCGTTGCTCGGCAGTGGCCTGGCTGCAGAATTTCCTGAGGCTGGCCACTGCGTGCGCGGACATCTGTGCATAACGCCCGGGATCGCCCTTGGCCACGTCATAGCTTGATTGGTAAGCCCTGCACAACGACGCCCAATTGGTGACGTAGCGCAAGGTACGAAACGCCCTGCGCGGGTCATGTGGCCAGGCCGTCAGCTCATCGGTGGAGTCAATCAGGAATGCATTATCGGTATCCAGATAATCGATCATCGCCGTGGTCCGTGGCGCCACCGCCGGTTTGCCACAGGACATGAACTCCATCAGCGGAAGACATTGGCCTTCGCCGTAGGACGTGTTGACCACGTAACTCGTGGCCTGCACCAGTTGCTCATAGTCCGCATCAGCCAGATAGCCGTAAATCAGCACGACGCGGCAGCGGTAAGACTGGTTTTTGTACAAGTGGTGAAGGATGTCGGTCAACGCTTCTTTGGCATCGTGGTGCGTCAATTTGAGCACCAGCGTTGCGTCCTCCACCTCGCGAAACGTCACGCAAAAGGCACTGAGCATGTCTTCCCAATTCTTGCGCCCGTCACCGGGGTTGAACACCGAGGTGTAAATCACGCCGTCGAGAACCAACTCGTGTTCACTCGGCGGGGCCTCGAAATCAATACCCACACCTTGGCGAGTGGCCACGGGGCCGAAGGCTCGCAAGTCGAGTTCGCGGCTGTCGGCCAGCAACCCCTTGAGCGTCAACCGCACCTGACTGGCCAAGGGCTGGCGTTGCAAGTGGGCGCCGCGCTCGGAAAACCGGTCCCATACCGGGGCCGGTACCGCGATGACCGGATAGTCGGTGCCCATCGCCTCGCGCACCGCATTCACGGTGTAGCTGGAATGTGTAATCGCCGCACCGCAGGCGCGCAACACCGTGCGCCAGTCATTGCGCGGGTCACCGGCAAAAGGTTCGTTGGGGATGGTGCTGAATTCCCACGCGAACACCGGCAGCGTCGGGCAGGCGAAATTGACCGGCGTGCGATGAGGCGGTGAGAACGACAGGAACACGCACGCTTCACCACGGGACAGACAGTCCATGTACAAGGCATCGACTTCGGTCTGCGGGTCGCGGACTTCTACCACTCGCCCCAGCCGCTCCAGCACGGGCCGGTACTCCTTGAGCACGAAGTAATAGCTGTACTCCGAGCGGCCAAGGTTCTGGGCAATGGTGTGTTGGTTGGTTTCCGAATGAATGATGATCAGCATGAGGCGGTATCCGTCACGGTTGCTGTCGGCACAGCCTGTGGCGTCAGCCCGAAAAAATCCGCCATACGCTTCTGCACCGGGGCGAAAGCGCAGTAATCGTGCATGCGCTCGACGGCGGCGAGGGACATGCGCCGATACTCCAGCGGTTGTTCCTTGGCCAGACGGTAGCTGTTTTCGTAAGCGGTTTTCAGCGACCCCCAGTCCGGCCGGTAACGCAGGGTGCGGTAGATGATGCGAGTGTCCTGCGGCCAGATGGTCAGCTCCTCGCTGGACTTGACCACAAACGCCACACGCTCATCGATGTAGTCCTCCATGGCCGTGTGATCCGGGGCAATCACCGGTTTGCCGCTGGCCATGAACTCCATCAGCGGCAGGCACAGCCCTTCGCAGCGCGAGGCATTGACGTAGTAACTGGCGGCTTCGTACAGCCGGGCGTATTGCGGGTCGTCCAGGTAGCCGTGCATGACCACCACCCGACAGGCGAACGGCGAAAGCTGCGCAAGCAACGTCATCAGTTCATCGTGGTAGGACGACAGATCGCTTTGGGTAATCTTCAGCACCAGCGTCGCGTCAGGCGTTTCGCGGAACGCCCAGCAGAATGCGGTGATCAGTTGGTGCCAGTTCTTGCGACCGTCACGCGGATTGAACACGGTGACGTACACCACACCGTCAACCTGTGTTTCGACCTGGGCGGTGGTGTCCGGCCACTGTCGCGGTTCCGGCTCGGGTACTGCCATCGTCTGCGGGCCGGCAATGGCCGGCAACCAGTCAGCGAGACGCGCATGGGCGGCTTGCGACAACAGGTCGCGAATCCCTTCCCAATACCACTGGCTTAGAAAATGCGTGCGATGCACCGGGATCGGCAGCGATTTACCTTTGTCCAGGCGCCACATACGCAGGTAATGGCGAGCAATCACCAAGCGACGCTTGAGCGTCAGCGGCGGTGGCCTCAATGCCTCCAGCTCGGCCTCGAGCGCCGCCAGTTCCTCGGCAGTCGGCACCTCGGGAATCAGTGCATCGGCGCTCAGCCCGAGTGTGCGTGTATCGAAGACGCAACCCTTGATGTCCAGGGTCGAGCCGGCGCTGATCGGGACGCTGGTGTGGCGACGACGAATGTCGGCGAAGTTTTCCCACAACGGCGTCGGCAACACCAGCACCGGAAAGTCTTCGCCCATGGTCCGACGAATCGCCCGGGCGGTATGGCTGGAGAGTGTGATCACCCGGCCCTGCCGTGCCAGCATTTGCGTCCAGTCCTGGCGCGGGTCGTTATCCCATTGCTCATCGGGAATCGAATCAAACTCCCAGGCCACCACGCAGATCGTCGGGCACGCAAGGTCGTTCGGGGTTTTCTGCGGCGGCGTGAACGACAGGAACAGGCTGTCTTCGCCGGCGGCCAATAACTGTTTGTAGAGCGGATCGACCTCGGCGGTGGAGGACACCACATGCACTCGCCCAAGGCTCTCGAGCACAGGGCGATAAGCCTTGAGCACGAAGTAGTAACTGTACTCGGGACGGCCGAGACTCTGGCTGATGGAGCTGTCGTTGACGTCGGAGTAAAGAATGAAATTCATGGCATCCCACGGTGACGCCGCCATCCCGGCAGCCTCACGCTATGACGGGGAGGACAGGGCTCGAGTCAGTGTTCACTGGCGCTCGTCCATTGTCTTGCTGCCCGTCTTCGTTCTTGTTTTAGTGGTCAGTTTCTCGCAGTTTCGAAGCGACGCTGCCGAACCCCGGATAATCGTGACGATGGGCATTCTAAACACATCCATTGAGGGTTCGTGAACCGCCCGGCGAGAATAAATCGGGCTACGCTAATGAGAACCGGTCAGTCACTTTTGGACTTGTTGAAATTGCCGAGCAAATGGCACAGATTGGCTACCAAACAACTACAACAAACATTTCACCTGTCTTTCGAGCGATCATATCGACTCGTGAAACCTTTCCACGAAGACTGTGGAAACTGGATGAAATGCATGACCAAGGGGTCGCTGTTTGAAAAAGCGTCTGTTTGTCACGGGGTTGACCGGATTCGTAGGACAACACATCCAATCGCGTTTGCAGGCTGATGCCTCGGAATGGGAACTTCTGGTGGCTCCTGACCGCTACGATCTCGTCGCGCCGGACAGCCTCGAAAGCTTATGGCCGCAAATGCCCGATGCGGTGATTCACCTGGCCGGCCAGACTTTCGTCCCGGAGGCCTTTCGTGATCCGGCGCGCACCCTGAACATCAATCTGCTGGGCACCCTGAACCTGCTGCAAGCCCTCAAGGCGCGCGGCTTCACCGGCACATTTCTGTACGTCAGCTCCGGTGATGTCTATGGCCAGGTCACCGAAGAGCATCTGCCCATCACTGAATTGCAGCCACCCTGCCCGCGCAATCCCTATGCCGTGAGCAAACTGTCGGCAGAGTTCCTGAGTTTGCAATGGGGCCTGAGCGAAGGCTGGCCGGTACTGGTCGCCCGCCCGTTCAACCACATCGGCACAGGGCAGAAAGACAGCTTCGTCATCGCCAGCGCCGCCCGTCAGATCTGCCGGATCAAGCAAGGCCTGCAAGGCCCACGACTGGAGGTCGGGGACATCGATGTCACGCGCGATTTCCTGGATGTCGCGGACGTAGTCTCGGCCTACCTGGCTTTGCTGGAAAAAGGCACACCGGGGCAGGTGTACAACATTTGCTCGGGGCACGAGCAGAGCATTCGCAGTTTGATCGAGCAGTTGGCAGTTCTTGCCCAGGTCGACCTGCAATTGGTCCAGGACCCTGCGCGACTTCGCCGCGCGGATCAGCGTCGGGTGTGTGGCAGCCCTGCCAGGCTGGTCCAGACCACCGGATGGAAGTCTGAAATCACAACACAACAATCCCTGCGGGCGATCCTGTCCGACTGGGAGAAGCGAGTACGACAAGAATGACTAAAAGTGCACTGATCACAGGTATCACCGGCCAGGATGGCGCGTATCTGGCCAAACTGCTGCTCGACAAGGGCTACAAAGTCCATGGCCTGGTAGCGCGTCGCAGCAGCGACTCGCGCTGGCGCCTGCGAGAGATGGGGGTCGAGGCGGATATCGTCTACCTGGACGGCGACATGGCCGATGCCTGTTCAGTGCAGCGCGCGGTGATCAAGTCGGCGCCGGACGAGGTCTACAACCTGGCCGCGCAAAGCTTTGTCGCGGCCTCCTGGGATCAACCGGTGACCACCGGCATCGTCGACGGTCTTGGCGTTACCCACCTGCTCGAAGCGATTCGTCAGTTCAGTGTGCACACGCGTTTCTACCAGGCATCCACCAGCGAAATGTTCGGCCTGATCCAGGCCGAACAGCAGGACGAGAACACACCGTTCTATCCGCGCAGCCCGTATGGCGTAGCCAAGCTGTACGGCCACTGGATCACCGTAAACTACCGCGAAAGTTTCAACCTGCACGCCAGCAGCGGCATCCTGTTCAACCATGAATCACCGCTGCGCGGCATCGAGTTCGTCACACGCAAAGTCACCGACGCCGCCGCCCGGATCAAGCAGGGCAAGCAGCATGAACTGCGCCTGGGCAACATCGACGCCAAGCGCGACTGGGGCTTTGCCGGGGACTACGTCGAAGCCATGTGGCTGATGCTGCAACAGGACAAACCCGACGACTTCGTGGTGGCCACCGGCGTGACCACTACCGTGCGCGAGATGTGCCGGATCGCCTTCGATCATGTGGGCCTGAACTACCGCGATTACGTGAAGATCGACCCGGCGTTCTTCCGCCCGGCCGAAGTCGAGGTGCTGCTCGGCAACCCGGCCAAGGCCCAGCGTGTGCTGGGCTGGAAACCCAAAACCGATCTGGATGCCTTGATTCGCATGATGATGGATGCGGACATGAAACGCGTCGCCAAGGAGTAGGCCATGCTGATTCCCGTGATTCTCTCCGGCGGTGCCGGGACAAGGTTGTGGCCGGTGTCGCGTGAGGGCCATCCCAAACCCTTCATGGCATTGCCCGACGGCCAGTCGCTGCTGGGCAAGACCTATCGGCGTGCCGCGGACCTGCTCGACGGCTGGGGCGATATCGTCACGGTGACCAACCGCGAGTACTACTTCCAGAGCAAGGATCACTTTCGGGACGCGCACCTGGGTCGTCATCGCGGGCACTTCCTGCTGGAGCCGACGGGTCGCAATACGGCGCCGGCCATTGCCGCCGCCGCCCTCTCCCTGCAGGCCCTGCATGGCGACGACGCGATCATGCTGGTCATGCCCGCCGACCACCTGATCGTCAATGTCGACGCGCTGAAGGACGCGGTCGAGCATGCCGTGACATTGGCCAGGCGTGGTCACCTGGTGACCTTCGGGGTGGTGCCAACCGCTCCGGAAACCGGTTTTGGCTACATTGAAGCCGGCACATCACTGGACGATAAAGGCGCTGCCAGCGTGCGGCGCTTCGTCGAAAAACCCGACCTGCAAACCGCGACTCATTATCTGGAAAGCGGCAACTTCCTGTGGAACTCCGGGATGTTCTGCTTCTCGGTCGCCACCCTGCTGGCCGAACTGCAAACCCATGCGCCCGCGTTGCTGGAGCAGACGCAAACCTGCATGGCTGCCAGCGCTCCCGTGGAAAACGCCGGGGATGTGCAACAAGAACTGTCACCGGTCCTGTTTGGCGAAATCATGGACATCTCCATCGACTACGCATTGATGGAACGCTCAGACAAGGTGGTCGTCGTGCCCGCCCGTTTCGACTGGAGCGATATCGGCTCCTGGGGGGCGGTGGCCGCGCTGGTACCGGCGGATGCACAAAACAACCGCGCCGTCGGCGAGTCGATCTTCATCGACAGCCACAACAATTTCGTCCAGAGCGATAACCGTCTGGTGGCGACCGTGGGTGTGAATAACCTGATCATCGTCGACACCCCCGACGCGGTGCTGGTGGCCCACGCCGACCGCGCCCAGGATGTGCGCCGGGTGGCCAGGCAACTCAAGGACAAAGAGCACGAAGCCTATCGCCTGCACCGTACGGTCAGTCGGCCATGGGGCACCTACACCGTGCTCGAGGAAGGCCCGCGCTTCAAGATCAAACGCATCGTGGTCAAGCCCGGCGCCAAGTTGTCGTTGCAGATGCACCACCATCGCAATGAACACTGGGTGGTGGTCGAAGGCATGGCCAAGGTCACCAACAACGGCACCGGCACGCACCTGGTGGCCAAGAACGAATCAACCTTCATTGCAGCCGGTCACAAGCATCGCCTGGAGAATCCCGGCGTGATCGACCTGGTGATCATCGAGGTGCAAAGCGGCGAATACCTGGGAGAGGACGACATTGTCCGCTTCGAAGATCAATACGGCAGGACGGTTTGAATGCTGCTTTCCCTTTACCGCACGCTGGGCAGCTATCGAGGGTTCATTCTCGGTAGCGTCCAGCGAGAGTTTCAGGCGCGTTATCGCAATTCGTTGTTCGGTGCCCTGTGGACCGTGCTCAATCCGCTGTCGATGATCATTGTCTACACCGTGATTTTTTCCCACATCATGCGCGCGCGTTTGCCAGGGGTAGATGACGGCATGGCCTACAGCATCTATCTCTGCGCCGGGTTGCTGACCTGGGGCTTGTTTGCAGAGATCACGGTGCGCAGCCAGAACATGTTTCTGGATAACGCCAACCTGCTGAAAAAAATCAGCTTCCCTCGGATCTGCCTGCCGGTGATCGTGCTGTTGAATGCCGGTATCAACTTCGCAATCATCATCGGCCTGTTCCTCGGCTTTCTGTTGATCACCGGTCGACTGCCGGGCCTGGCGCTGTTGGCGCTCATTCCTCTGCTGGCGTTACAGGTGATGTTCTGTGCCGGGTTGGGAATCATTCTTGGCGTACTGAATGTGTTTTTTCGCGATGTCGGGCAGTTTTTCGCCATCTGCCTGCAGTTCTGGTTCTGGCTGACGCCAATCGTTTACCCGATGAGCATCCTGCCTGAATGGGTGCAGCGCTTGCTGCAACTCAACCCCCTGACCAACCTGATCACCAGCTACCAGAACATCTTCCTGTACGGCCAATGGCCCGTCTGGAGTTCGCTGCTGCCGATCATGGTCGCCAGCCTGTTGCTCTTCGCCATTGGCCTGCGGCTGTTTCGGCAGAGGGTCGGTGAAATGGTGGATGAACTCTGATGGGGCACATACGCGTCACCGGCCTGGGCAAGGCCTATAAACAATACCCTACCCGCTGGAGTCGACTGGCCGAGTGGCTGATCCCGTTTTCGCCGATCCGCCATCGCCAGCATTGGGTGCTGCAAGACGTGACCTTCCAGATTGCCCCCGGAGAATCGGTGGGCATCGTCGGGGTCAACGGCGCCGGCAAAAGCACCTTGTTGAAGATGATCACCGGCACCACCCAACCCACCTGCGGCACCATTGAGCTCGAAGGCCGCGTCGCCGCCCTGCTGGAGTTGGGCATGGGGTTTCATGCAGACTTTACCGGCCGGCAGAATGCGGTCATGGCCGGGCAGCTGCTGGGCATGCAGGTCGAAGAAATACAAGCGTTGATGCCGGAAATCGAACGTTTCGCGGAAATAGGCGACGCCATCGACCACCCGGTACGCACTTATTCCAGCGGCATGCAAATGCGTCTGGCATTCAGCGTCGCCACCGCACGGCGCCCGGACATTTTGATCGTCGATGAAGCGCTGTCGGTGGGCGACGCCTACTTCCAGCACAAAAGCTTCGACCGCATCCGCAACTTTCGCAAAGCCGGTACCACGCTGTTGATCGTCTCCCATGACCGAGGGGCGATTCAGTCGATCTGCGACTCGGCGATCCTCCTGGAAAACGGCCACATGGCCATGCACGACACACCCGAATCCGTCATGGATTACTACAACGCCCTGCTCGCCGAGCGTGAAGGACAGACCGTGCGCCAGGAAGCCCTCGCTGGCGGCCAGGTCAGTACCATTTCGGGAACGGGTGAAGCCAGGATTCTGAGCGTGCGCCTGCTCGACCAACATGAACGCTCCATCGACGCCGCCGAAGTCGGCCAGCCGGTCGTGCTGGAGGTCAATGTGGAGGTTCGCCAGGACATCGAACGGCTGGTACTGGGCTTCATGATCAAGGATCGCCTGGGCCAGGCCATGTATGGCATCAACACCCATCGCCAGGATCAGGCATTGACCGATCTGCAGGCTGGCGAACGCGTGAGCTATCGCTTTGCATTCGTCATGGGGCTGGGCAAGGGAAACTATTCCGTGGCGTTGAGCCTGTCACGCCTGGATTCGCACCTGGACCGCAACTTCGAGTGGCGCGATTACGGGTTGGTGTTCCATGTGATCAACAACCGGCAGGAAGATTTTGTCGGCTGCTCGTGGCTGGCCGCGAAGACCACCGTCACGCGCTCGAGCGTGCCGGCCACCTCGGGGAGCACGCCATGACGCGTCTGTTGGTGGAATGCACGCACGTATTCCAGCACCCCAAGGTCAATTCGGGCATTCAGCGGGTGGTGCGCAACGTCGTCAACCAGCTACCGGAATCGGTCGACGGTGTTGAATGCATCCCGGTTGTGATGCTCAAGGGCAAGCTCTATCGGGTACTGAAACTCGGCGCGCTGGACATTCCGTTTTTCGATCAGTTGATGATGTTCGGCGGGCGACTTGGCCGGCTGGCACATCGTTTCTGGCAATGGCACCAGCGGCTCGACCAACGTTTGCCATCGCGATTCGCCCGACGCGTGGTGTACGTGGCTTATCGACTGACAGCGCTGACCTGCTTCAGCGTGCCGCTGCGCCTGATCGACCAGCTCAATCAGTATCAACTGCCCAAACGTTGTGCGCCGTTGCAGCATCAACCAGGGGACCAACTGGTGTTGCTGGACTCGTCCTGGCACACCGACTTTTTCCCGTTTGCCGAACAGCTCAAACGTGAAGGCGTGGGCATTGTTTCAGTGATCTACGATTTGATTCCCCTGACGCATCCGCAGTTTTACGACACGCGGCTGGTGCAGGTGTTCAACGAGTGGTTCGACTGGATCACCCAAACCGCCGATGGCTACGTGGCCATTTCCGCCACAGTACGCGATCAGGTGCGTGATGAATTGCAGCACCGCCTGGGCCCTGCCAAGGCCAGTGAATTGTGGTTCGACTATTTCCACCTGGGCTCCGAACTCGATCTGAGGGAAGTCAACGCCGCCGTGGAACCGCGTCTTGCCCGGCTGTTCGCGACATCGGAACCGGTATTTTTGATGGTCAGTACCATAGAGCCGCGCAAGAACCACACCTACCTGCTGGACGCCTTCGAACGGGCCTGGGCGGCAGGCTCCAATGCCCGGCTGTGCATTGCCGGGCGAGTCGGCTGGAAATGCGATGCACTGATGGCCCGGGTGCGTAATCACCCGCAGCTGAACCAACGACTGTTCATGTTCAATGACCTGAGCGACACCAGCCTCGAGCATGCCTACACCCACGCCAGCTCACTGGTGTTTCCGTCTTTTGTGGAAGGCTTCGGCCTGCCGCTGGTAGAAGCCATGCAGCGTGGACTGCCGGCCATGGGCAGCGACATTGCGGTTTTTCGCGAAATCGGCGGCGAGTTCATGGCGTACTTCGATCTGGCCAAGCCACAAAGCCTGGCTGATCTGGTCATTGGTTTCGAGAGCAGCGGTCAATTCCCGGCCGCTCGCGACGTCGCGCACTGGCGCTGGATCGGCTGGCGTGAAGCCAGTGCGCAACTGGCTTCACGCACCCTGCGCAATCTCCCGGACGTGCCGCTCGCACAAGAGAGGCAACATGCGCATTGCCCTTAACGCACGGATTCTCCAGGCGCCGCGCACCGGCATCGGCCACTACGTCGCCGAACTGGCGAACGCCCTGGCGGGTGAGCCGGATATTGAACTGGCGCTGTTTCATGGCTGGGGCTGGAGTGATGTGCTGCCGCAAGCGGCCATGCCCGGTTATTCCCGACTGACGCCATTGCTGCGGCAGATTCCGGGGGCCTATCAGGCCCGACGGTGGCTGGAGCAGAAACGCTTCGATCAGGGCCGCGCGCAAGCCATCGACCTCTACCACGAACCGAGTTTGTGGCCGCTGTCGTTCGACGGTCCGACCGTCATCACCCTGCATGACCTGACTCACCTGCACTATCCCGAAACGCAGCCACCAGCGCGCTTGCGAGAAATCGAACGGCGCGTGGCCGACGGCGTGCGACAGGCAAGCCTGATTCTGACCGACTCGCAGTTCATTGCTGACGAAGCCCGGGCACATTTCGGGTTACCGGCCGAGCGATTTGTCGTCGCCCCACTCGGTGTAGCCGCGCGTTTTCACCCGCGGTCCCCCGAGGCTATCGACTCCGTACTCAAGACCCATGGCGTCGAAGCGCGGGAATACTTCCTCTGTGTCGGCACCCTGGAACCGCGCAAGAATCTGTCCCTCGCCCTGCGCGCCCACGCCCGATTGCCGGAATCGGTCCGTCAGCGTTTTCCTTTGCTGATCGTCGGCATGGCCGGCTGGCAGCGCGAGCAGTTCAGCGAAGAATTGCACCAGGCCCTGGCCAGCGGTCATGTCTGTTTGCTGGGCTATCTGCCTGACGAACACGTTGCGCAGCTGTTGGCCGGCGCCCGGGCATTGATTTTTCCGTCGCTTTACGAAGGTTTTGGCCTGCCGGTGCTGGAGGCCATGGCCTGCGGCACGCCGGTCGTTCTGACCAGTCGTTCGGCCATGCCCGAAGTGGCAGGCTCTGCGGGTAACTATGTTGAACCGGATGAAACCGACGGCTTGCGCGATGCAATGAGTCGTCTGATCGAGGATCTAGCGTATTGGCAGACATGCCGAGAAGCCGGATTGCTACAGGCAAGGCTTTTTACCTGGGAACGCTGCGCGCAAGTCACGGCCAGCGCTTACCGCCAGGCAATGGGAGGTTGAATGCGAGTTCTTCATTTTTTCAAGACGTACCTGCCTGACTCGGTCGGCGGGATCGAACAAGTGATTTTCCAGTTGTGCGAAAGCGGTGCGCTGCACGGCATTGAAGGCAAGGTGCTGACACTCAGTGCCGATCCGACAACGCCGGTGGTGCAGCTCGGTCATCACGAAGTCCATCGGGCCAAACTCGACATTCAGTTCGCCTCTACCGGGTTTTCCTGGAGCGTCTTCAAACAGTTTCGCGAGCTGGCAGCCGAGGCCGACGTGGTCAATTACCACTTTCCCTGGCCGTTCATGGACCTGGTGCACTTCGCCAGCGGCCTGAACAAACCCAGCGTGGTGACCTACCACTCGGACATTATTCGCCAGAAACACCTGCTCAAACTTTACCGGCCGCTGATGAATCGCTTTCTGCACAGCGCCGACCGGATCGTCGCTGCGTCGCCCAATTACCTGCACACCAGTGATGTGTTGCAACAGTTTGAGCACAAGACCCGAGTGATCCCCTATGGATTGAACAAGGCAGGTTACCCACAGCCGGACAGCGATCGAACGGCCCACTGGCGGCAAAAGCTCGGCGACAAGTTCTTTCTGTTTGTCGGTGTGATGCGCTACTACAAAGGTTTGCACATCCTGCTCGACGCCCTGAAGGACCTGGATTACCCGACGGTGATTGTCGGTGCCGGCCCACTGGAAGCAGAGCTGCATGCCCAGGCGACCGCCCTGGGTTTACACAATGTTCACTTCCTCGGGCGTCTGGGGGACGAGGACAAAGTGGCGCTGCTGCAACTGAGCTACGCCATCGTGTTCCCATCGCACCTGCGCTCCGAAGCCTTCGGCATTTCGCTGCTTGAAGGCGCAATGTATGGCAAACCGATGATCTCCAGTGAGATTGGCACTGGCACCAGTTACATCAACATCCATAACGAGACCGGGCTGGTGGTGCCGCCGAGCAATCCATTGGCGTTCCGTGAGGCGATGCGCACGCTTTGGGAAAACCCGGTGCTGGCGGCGCAAATGGGCGAGAAGGCACAGGCCCGTTATCAAAATCTGTTTACCGCGGACGAAATGGGTCGCAAATGGACGGCCTTGTATGAAGAACTGCTGGAAGAAAAAGCCCTCGCCTACGCATGAACAGCCGTGATGCCTGTGCTATGAAGCCTTGTGGGTTCAGACGTGAGGATCGCCCGGCACCTTGCTCGGCGCAGCGTACTGTGGCTTCAGATGCCCATCCTGATCGAGTAGCCAGGCGTCCATGATCTCCCGGACGACCGGTCCGGCGACGCGGCCACCCGCCTCGCCGTTTTCGATCATCACCGAGATCACGATCTTCGGATGCTCGGCCGGGGCGAAACCGACGAACAAGGCGTTGTCGCGGTTACGCTCGCGGGTTTTCTCCCGGTTATAACGTTCGCCCTGCTTGATCGCCACCACTTGCGCGGTACCACTCTTGCCGGCGATACGATACTGCGCCCCTGCCGCTGCGGCCCGGGCAATCCCGCGGGCATCGTGCATCACCATCTGCATGCCATGGTTGACCTGCTCCCAGTCGCGCGGATCCTTGAGCAGAATGTTCGGCATCGGATGCTCATCCACCGGCGCGACGCCGTCCACGGTTTTGGCCAGATGCGGGCGATTCCACACGCCTTTGTTGGCAATCAGCGCCGTCGCCTGGGCCAACTGCAGCGGCGTGACCTGCATGTAGCCCTGGCCGATGCCGAGAATCACCGTCTCGCCTGGAAACCAGGCCTGACGACGGGTGGCGCGCTTCCAGGCTTGGGATGGCATCAGGCCAGGGGACTCTTCATTCATGTCCAGGGAGACTTTCTCACCGAGCCCGAACATGGCCATGTAGTCGTGCAGGCGATCGATACCGAGCTTGTGTGCGAGGTCGTAGAAATAGGTGTCGTTGGAACGCATGATCGCTGCATCCATATCCACCCAACCATCGCCGCTGTGATTCCAGTTGCGGTACTTGTGATCGAAATCCGGTAGCTGGTAATAACCGGGGTCGAACACCCGGGTCTGTGGCGTGACGACACCTGCATCGAGGCCGGCGATTGCCACTTCCGGCTTGATGGTCGAACCCGGGGCATAGAGACCACGCAGCACACGATTGAACAGCGGCCGATCAATGGAATCCCGTAGCGAAGAGTATTCCCTGGAACTGATACCGGTGACGAACAGGTTCGGATCGAAACTCGGGTTACTGACCATGGCCAGCACTTCACCGGTCGACGGATCCAGCGCGACCACCGAGCCACGGCGATCGCCCAGGGCTTGCTCGGCGGCTTCCTGCAGCTTGACGTCGAGGCTCAGGACAATGTTTTCGCCTGGCACCGGGTCAGTGTGCTTGAGCACTCGCAGCACGCGGCCCTGAGCATTGGTTTCGACTTCTTCGTAACCGACATGGCCGTGCAGCTGCGCCTCGTAGAATTTTTCGATTCCGGTCTTGCCGATGGATTGGGTGCCTCGGTACTCGACCGTATCCAGAGCCTTTGACTCTTTCTCGTTGATGCGTCCGACGTAGCCGACCGAATGAGCGAAGTGCTCGCCCAATGGATAGTGCCGAACGAACTGCGGCTCTACATCAAGGCCCGGTAGGCGGAACTCGTTGACGGCGAGAATGGCAATCTGCTCTTCGTTCAGCTCATAGAACAACGTCACGGGTACGAACGGATGACGTGCCTGTTTCATGGCCTTGTCGAACTGCGAGCGGTCTTCAGCGGGCAGGTGCAGGAGATTTACCACTTCGTCCAGCTCTTCGCTGACATTGGAAGCACGTTCGCGGGTGATGGTCAGGTTGAAGCTGGGGCGGTTGTCAGCGAGGAGTACGCCATTGCGGTCATAGATCAACCCGCGGGTGGGCGTAATCGGCAGGACATGTACACGATTGTTTTCGGAGATGGTCGAGTGATAGTCGAACTCGACTACTTGCAGGACATACATGCGCACTACCAGCGCACAGGTGACAGCGGCAACGAACAAGGCGCAGGCCATGAGTCTCTTGTTGACCAGGCATGTCTCTTTTTCGTGGTCCTTGATCGGTATCGGTTCGGGCACTTGTGCAGCAACTCTTTGAAAAGGGATGCCGATCCGTGGGCGCAAACTCAGTCCGTTAACAAAGAGCCGCACCATACCAAAACCGTGGAGTCACGTTGGTGTGGTTTTTTTTACAATTGACCTTGTAGGAGCGAGCTCGCTCCGGGCGGCGTTCCGACGAAGAACGCCAGGACACCGCGTGGCCCCAGGCAGTTAGCGTCGTCGTTGACGACCATCGCGAGCGAGCTCGCTCCTACACGGCGGCCAAAAACAAAACCCCAACTGCTTTCGCAATTGGGGTTTTGGAATTTAATCTTGACGATGACCTACTCTCACATGGGGAAACCCCACACTACCATCGGCGATGCATCGTTTCACTGCTGAGTTCGGGATGGGATCAGGTGGTTCCAATGCTCTATGGTC